>CAXPOA010000022.1:0-5964 GCA_964218505.1 Luminiphilus sp. | reverse complement strand
AGAATAATGTCGAATTCGCGTTCTGCAGTCATAAGACCTCCTTTTACAGCACCTGCGCATCAGAATAGGAAGTGGTCTCAAAGCATACTGGATTTTTTTGAGCTATACGCGCGGTTCTCCATGGATTCAATGTATATGATGTAGTGTAGTAGGCCGCTTTCATCTAATGGCACCATCAGGGCTGTCAACGTTGATAGCGGTTGCTACTGTTTCTAAAACTCTCTCATAGGAGCCACACGTGCTAAAACTCCACGGATTTGCCGTCAGCAATTATTTCAACATGGTCCGGATGGCCCTTGCTGCCAAGGGTCTCGACTTCGAGGTGGTGAAGACCTTTCCCAATCAGGAGGCCCAGTGGCTTGAAAAAAGCCCGATGGGCAAGGTGCCCTGTTTAGAGACAACGCAGGGGTTTATTGCTGAGACGCAAACCATCATCCAGTATCTCGAGGACGAGTATCCTGACAATCCTATCTTACCCGCGAGCAGTTTTGAGAGGGCCAGGGCGCGCCAGCTTATGCATACAATTGAACTGTATCTCGAGCTACCGGCCCGCCGTTTATTTCCCGGCACGCTATTCGGTCGTCATAACGAGGATTTAACCATTGAGGAAGTCAAACCCGTCCTTGAGAAAGGCGTGCGGGCTTTGAATCATTTGGCTGACTTCGGTCCTTACCTGATGGGCGAAGAGCCGTTTGCGCCAGATTACATGGCGCTCTACACGCTGCCGCTAGTGCAACAGGTGGCCAAAAAAACATATGGCTGGGACATCCTCTCCGAGATTGAGGGAAGCAATGATTTGTTAGCCGCACTCAATAATAATGAGCACGCCCAGCGGTTTAGTGCGGAAAGTAACGCTGAGATGGCTGAATTTTTGGCGGGACTGAACGCGAAGTAAGCACGAAGACCAAAGCGGAAAACGTCTCGCGAGACCCCACCCCTCGCTTTTTTGACGACAGCTATTCGGATCGCTCAGGGGTTTTGCAGGAGGCCAGTGCGTTGCCATGTGACTCGCCGGCGATGACCGGAGCCCCTTAAAAACCGTTTCTGGCACACCACATCCTTGTCGCAAGAACTGGTCAGTCGCTAACTGATCAAAAGGCGACAACCTGCGGTTTTTTACCCATTTCCACATGCTCTGACTGTGACTTCAGAACAAGGAGGAGTATGTTGTCTTTGTAAAAACAAACTTTTGTTTGTTTAAGTGTGTATATTAAATAGCCCATGCCGTCATGGGTGAATCAAGCCGAGTGGAATTCATCAACAGGAGGCATGTGGGGATGAGAAATAATTGGAAATCAGCTGGTAAGACCTCAATTTTGGTCGCCAGCATCGTTGCTACTTGCTTAAACGCAGTCGCTTATGAGGTCGATCGCACGCACCTCCCTCTTGCTGAGCCGGATCCACCCAAGTTTAAAGAGCTGGATGTGCGCAACGTAGAAGCGCCTCCGCTTTTCAAGGTGGAAGCACCAGAGGGTGCACCGAATGTCATCATCGTTTTGATCGACGATGTGGGGTTTGGCGCAACAACACCTTTCGGCGGCCCAATCAACACGCCGACCCTCGATCGTTTGGCTGAGGGTGGCCTTCGCTATAACAATTTCCATACTACGGCCCTGTGTTCACCCACACGTAACGCTTTGAAGACGGGCCGCAACCACCACACGACGAACACCGGTTCGATCATGGAGACCGCGACGGCATTCCCGGGCAATACCGGACAGATCCCCAATCGTGTTGCACCGCTCGCAGAGATGATGCGGCTTAACGGTTACAGCACCGGCGCATTCGGCAAGTGGCACGAAACCGCTGCTTGGGAGACCAGTGTTTCGGGCCCCTTCGATCGCTGGCCGACGCATTCCGGCTTTGACAAGTTTTACGGCTTTATTGGGGGAGAAACCGATCAGTGGTATCCACTTGTTTACGATGGTGTTACTCGCGTTAATCCGCCCCATGTTGAGGGTTATCACTTCACCGATGATATGACCGATCAAGCGATTGGTTGGATGAAGGCGCAGCAATCCATGACGCCTGACAAACCATTCTTTATGTACTTTGCAACGGGTGCCGTGCACGCGCCCCATCACGTCCCAAGAGAGTGGGCGGATAAATACAAAGGCGAGTTTGACAAGGGATGGGATCAGATCCGCACCGAAACTGTCGCCAACCAAAAAGAGATGGGCATCATTCCCGAGAGCACCCAGCTGGCGGACCGCCCTGAAGACCTCAGCGCATGGGCCGATCTTCCAGAAGACCATCGCAGGCTATTCGCCCGTCAGGCTGAGGTGTTCGCCGGGTTTATGGAGCACACCGACGTGAACGTTGGGCGGCTCGTGGATGCGGTCGAGGACATCGGTGAGCTGGATAACACCCTGATCATCTACATCGCCGGTGACAATGGCACCAGCGCAGAAGGTGGCTTCATCGGTATGTACAACGAGATGACCTATTTCAACCAGGTGATTGAGAAGGTCGAAGATCTACTTCCTCGGCTGGACGAGTGGGGAGGAGAGTATACTTTTCCTCATATGTCAGCCGGCTGGGCGGTGGCTTTTGATGCGCCCTTCAAATGGACCAAGCAGGTGGCCTCGGACTTTGGCGGCACCCGTAACGGTATGGTGATTCACTGGCCGGCTGGGATTGAGAGCCAAGGAGAGATTCGAAGTCAGTTCTCTCACGTGGTCGACATTGCGCCAACAATTTTGGAGGCCGCAAGCCTGCCGGAGCCAGTGAGCGTTAATGGAACGGTTCAGGAGCCGATGGCCGGTACAAGCCTGCTGTACAGCTTGAACGATGCTGATGCGCCCGAGCGCCACACCGTTCAGTACTTCGAGATGTTCGGCAACCGCGCGCTGTATCAGGACGGTTGGTTTGCACGGGTGCTTCACCGCGCACCCTGGCAGACGGGCAAGCAGAAGCCTCTCGAGGAGGACGTGTGGGAGCTTTATAACGCCAAAGAGGACTTCAGTTTGGTCAATAACCTCGCTGACGAGTACCCCGAGCGCGTTGCGGCCATGGAAGCGACCTTCATGGCGGAAGCCGAGAAATACAATGTGCTGCCCATTGACGATCGTTCTGTTGAGCGTGTGAATCCAGCAATCGCTGGGCGCCCGGATTTACTGGGCGGCCGCAAGTCTCTCACGCTGTACGATGGAATGAACGGCATCCTCGAGAACACCTTCCTAAACTCTAAAAACACATCGAAAAGCATTACAGCCGATGTAGACCTCAACGAGGGTGCCACTGGCGTGATCCTCACCCAGGGAGGACGCTTTGGGGGGTGGTCCCTTTACATGAAGGATGGCCGGCCGATCTACACCTACAACTTTTTGGGGCTCGAGCGCTTCACTGTGGCTGCCGAGGAGCCGCTGCCGGCCGGACCGGCCACCATTGTCATGAACTTTGATTACGATGGTGACGGCCTAGGCAAGGGTGGTGACGCGACAATCACCGTTAATGGTGAAAAGGTTGCATCGGGACGCATTGGTCGAACCCAGCCGCTAATTTTTTCTGCCGATGAGACAGCAGATGTAGGTCTAGACAACCAAACACCAGTGGCAGATGACATTGGTGTTGGTCCTGAGGCAACGCGCTTTACGGGCACGATTAACAAAGTGGTCATCGCCATCGATTAAGGCTCTCTTCGAAGGTCTTGTCTCTTACATAAAAAGGCTGCCTTTCTGGGGGCCTTTTTTTTGCAAAGAGCATCACCCTGATAGGCGCCTCGCATATTTGCCTCGACTATTTTTCATAAAGGAAAACGCTATGAAAATGTATATTTCAGGACTCTTCGCGATACTGCTTACCTTTAATGCGTCATTGTCTTACGCGAGAGAAATGGGACATTACGCGCCCGGGGTGGTGAGTATCCGGGACTTGGCTGTCCCGCCTGTTCCGGGCTTTTTTTATGCCCAGTACAACGCCTATTACTCGGCAGATCACTATGTGGATGGTGACGGAAACAAGCGCCTGAACTTTGAGTCCGAAGGTGGTGAAGTCAAGTTGGATACTGACGTAGAGGTGCTGGCGATTGCGCCGGTTTTTCTATGGTCCACCTCCAAGAAAATTTTAGGGGCGAACTACGCCTTTTATGTGGTGCCTCAGGTTGGCAAGAGCTCTGTGTCAGCGAAGCTGTCGGTGCTGGATCAAGTTGGTCAAACCGATGATGACGCTATCGGTATTGGAGACACCTATGTCCAGCCCATTTGGCTTGGGTGGCAGGGTGAACGCTATGATTTCGCGTTGGGTGCGGGGGCATACCTGCCTACAGGTAAATACGATGCAGAGGATGGCGACAGCATTGGCCTGGGGTTCTGGACGGGCCAGGTCCAAAGTTCGGCGTATTTGTATTTAGATGAAGCCCGCGCGTCAGCGCTGGAGTTTGCTGTGACATACGAGTTTCATGGCGAGCAAGAAGATACCGATATCACGCCCGGAGATCACGTATCGCTGGAGTACGGTTTTAGCCAATATCTTAGCGAGCGAATCGAAGTGGGTATCTCAGGTTTCAGCCAATGGCAGGTTGAGCTAGATAGGCGGCCGATGATGACTGAGTTGGCGCTGGACCCGAATGCAAAGGGAGAGGTGCATGGCTTCGGTGTGCAGGCGGCTTACTGGTTTACCCCGCAATTCAACATGTCGCTCCGTTACACCAAGGAGTATGAGGGAAAAGCGCGCTTGCAGGGTGAGTGGCTGGCGGTCAACTTTATCTGGACTCCGACGCCGATGTTCTAGGCTGGAGTCGTCTTCAGTAAGCCTAAAGGGCAGTTGTCTAGAAAACGCTCACAAGATGAGAGTGGGCGTCGTGCTACCAATACCATTCCCGCAGTGAGTCGGGGGTAGAAAAAGCGATTGAAATGATTGATTGGCAAAATAAGCTGAAAAGCGCCAAGAATTAGCTCACACTCCTCACTTACCGTCATCGGTGATCAGACGGCCGTTAGTTGGAGTGTGGAGCTTGATCATGCGCACAGAAACTTATGCTGAAAATTTAAAACAAGCTGCCTCTTTGTTACGCGGCGACTCGTTCAATCCAATCAAGATTAGTCGTCGTCGGGCACTGCAAGGAATTCTCGCGGGAGCAGCAGGATTGGCCGTGCCAGGGGCTTCTTTCGGACAAATCGAAATACCCCCGGGTCAAATTCGATTGGTCTTTAATGAAAATCCCTATGGCCCTAGCCCCAAAGCCCTCGCCCAAGTCGCCAAAATCCTGCCGCTCACCGCTTACTACCCCGATGACATTGAAGATCAGCTCATCGAGTTGTTCATTGAACGATTTCGTCTTGATCGAGAGCAGCTCTTCTTGGCTTCTGGATCTAACGAAGGTCTTCAGGCTGCCATGTTGGCATTTGGCAAGCAGGGCAAGGTGCTCTCTCCTAGCCTGACTTACTCCGACCATTTGCTCTATGCGGAAAATCTGGGTGTTGAGGTCAAGAGAATTCCCTTACGGGCTGATATGGCGATTGATCTCGAGGCCATGGCGCGAGCCGTCGATGACTCGGTCAGTCTTGTGTACCTATGCAATCCCAATAATCCCACAGGCATGGCGATTGATGGAGATGAGCTCCGCGCCTTCTGTCGCGAGGTGAGCGCCAAGGTGCCGATCATGATCGATGAGGCCTACAACGAGCTTACCGACAAGCCCGATTACACGTCGATGGTTGATCTTGTTCGTGGTGGCGCCAACGTACTCATTACGCGCACCTTCTCAAAGATTTTTGGGATGGCCGGTATGCGGGTGGGTTACGGCATGGGGCATCCCGACATTGTCAAAGTCGTCGGGGATTATGTGATGGCCTGGCCAAATGGAGTTGGGCTTTATGCGGCCTATCACAGTTATTTGGATGAGGATTTCATTGCGTTCTCGCGAGCGAAAATTCTGCAGGGTCGCGAGATGGTCAGTGCAACATTTAGGCGCCACGGCATCACGCCGCTGCCGTCGCAGACAAACTTTGTCTATGCCGATAT
>CAXPOA010000021.1:0-37200 GCA_964218505.1 Luminiphilus sp. | reverse complement strand
GACCTGACCACATGGCAGCGAGCGGTGTGTCTTGGGAAATACCGATCCCACCATGCATCTGAATGGCTTCGTCAACCACCTTCAGGGTCATATTGGGCACCACAGTCTTGATCATGGAAATCCAGATACGTGCTTCCTTTGCATCCACGTTATCCATCATCCAAGCGGTCTTCAGAGTCAGTAGCCGCGCCTGTTCAATATTCATTCGCGCGTCGGCGATAATATCGATGTTACCCCCGAGTCTCGCCAAAGGTTTTCCAAAAGCCTCGCGCTCTGTAGCTCGCTCGCACAGGAGTTGCAGTGCCCGTTCCGCAGCACCAATAGACCGCATACAGTGATGAATTCTGCCAGGGCCCAATCGGCCCTGCGAGATCTCGAAGCCTCTGCCCTCTCCTAAAATGATATTGTCTTTCGGCACTCGCACGTTGTTTAACTTGAGGTGCATGTGCCCGTGGGGCGCATCGTCCATATTGAAGACCGTAAGATGCCGAAGAATCTCAAGGCCCGGCGAATCCAATGGCACCAAAATCTGTGACTGCTGCTGATGCTTAGGAGCATCCAGACTGGTTTTGACCATGCAGATCATGATTTTGCAGCGGGGATCACCCGCCCCTGAAATCCAGTGCTTCTCTCCATTGATGACCCACTCATCGCCCTCGAGCACCGCCCGAGTCGAAATGTTGGTCGCGTCAGATGAAGCCACTCCGGGCTCAGTCATCCCAAAGCAAGAGCGAATTTCGCCTCGCATCAAGGGCTCGAGCCACTGCTTCTTTTGGGCCTCGCTACCGTATTTGTGCAAAACCTCCATGTTGCCGGTGTCCGGTGCTGAACAGTTAAAGACTTCGGCACCGAGATGGCACTTACCCATCTCCTCTGCCAGATAGGCGTACTCAACCGTATTCAAACCTGATCCGTGCTCGCCCTCACCGGTCAAAAAGAAGTTCCACAGGCCACGCTCTCGAGCCCCAGCCTTAATTTGTTCCAATATCTCCGTCTGCCTGGCTGTAAATTCCCAGGGGCTTCCCTTACGAATTTCATCAAAGAATTCATGCTCAACCGGGATGACGTGTTCGGCGATGTAGTTGCGCACCTGCTCGAGGAGCGGGGCCACGCGGTCAGAGATACCTAAATCCATTGTGGTTTACCTTTTAGACAGAGACACAGCTGGGACAGAACGCTTATGGCAGAGGGCCATCTCAAATTTGAACTTAGCGTATGTTTTCTTTACTTTCAAGTATGTTCGCGGGTCCTAATGGGCTAGATGGGCGCAATTCACCAATGAATTCATAGCCTAGAGATCGAAAGTCATCCCGTCATAGGCCACTTCCACGCCGCTCTCCTCCACCAGCTTCCGCTCCGGTGAGGTCTCGATCAAGATTGGGTTGGTGTTATTGATGTGAATGAGAATCTTGCGTGGACCCTGGATTTTTGACAGCCAGCTCAACATGCCTTCATCGCCACTCTGGGGCAAGTGCCCCATCTCACTGGCAAGCTTAGTACCGACTCCGGCCCGCTGCATTTCGTCCTCAGACCAAAAGGTACCATCGACCATGACACAATCGGCGCCGCCCATCATGTCTAGCAGGGCTGATGACATTTGGCCCAAACCAGGGGCATAGAGCAGAGACGCCTGTGAGCGAGTATCCTCGATCAGGTAGCCCACATTGTCCCCAACGTGAGGATCGTGCCGGTGAGGCGAATAGGGCGGCGCTTTACCCACTAGCGGAACCGCAGTAATCGAAATTTCTTCAATATCGCCCACATGAAAAGCGGTTCCATCAATAGGAACTGTGGTGTGATTCACTCCCCCATCCCAGCTTTGCAACATAACAAAAATCGGAAAACCCGTGCTCAGGTCCTGGGCCACCATATCGGTGCAATACACGGTGAGCGGGCATCCCTCTCGAAGGAAGAGCAGGCCGGTCGTGTGATCGATCTGGCTATCCGCCAACAAAATCCCGTGGATACCCGTATGCCGCCGCCCTTTTTTCGGTTGTAGGGGAGGATTAGCCTCAAGCTGAGCGCGAATGTCGGGAGATGCATTAAAGAGTATCCATCGCTCCCCATCTGCGGACACGGCAATAGATGATTGGGTTCTCGGCTGCGCCTCAATCGAACCGGACCTCACCCCACAACAGTTATGGCAGTTACAGTTCCACTGGGGAAACCCCCCTCCCGCGGCTGCGCCTAGCACTATGACTTTCATTGCACTGCTCTCATCTTTGGAATTGCGGACGTCGAAATGCCGGACAAAAAAAATCCGCCATGACGGCGGACTTGACTCTTAAGCCTTGCGTTAGCGAACGCTGAAGTACATCGTGACTTCAAATCCAACGCGCAGGTCGATGTATTCGGGTTTGGTCCACATGGCGATTTCCTTTTACTAATGGAAGGTGGTTAGCTGTCGAGAGTCGAGTGTACTGCGAATCCCCGCCTATTCACAATGGTCGATAGTATCCACGTGACGTAATCGCTTCGTTTCCACCGACCTCCAGCTCCTCCGACTTTCTCTGGCTACCGCCCCAATTTCGAACAGGTTTTAATCGGATGTCTGTTAATTATCGTAATTTTCGATCGGTTTTGTCGGTTAAATCCGATGGCATTGCCTCACGAAGTTGACTAGCTTATGCCGGTGGGCCTTAGTCACGGCACCAGCGTAAAAAGTCACCTTTAAGAAGTCATGTAATCAGTGCCGAGAGTAGTCGCCACCAGATTAACAACCGGAGGAAATTCCATGTTCAAACCCAAAATACTCATTGCCGCGGTCGCGATGGCATCGTCGCTGTCACTGCCCGGTCACGCCGAAAACACCTTCGCCAAACCGCCGACCTTTTGGTGGCCCGATCGCATCGATCTGTCACCACTGCGTCAGCACAATCCTGCGTCCAATCCTTATGGCGCTGACTACAACTATGCCGCCGAGTTCGCCAAGGTCGACATGGCTGCACTGAAGGAAGATGTGCGCGCAGTGCTGACTGATTCCAAAGACTGGTGGCCTGCAGACTATGGCCACTATGGCCCGTTTTTCATCCGAATGGCATGGCACAGCGCGGGCACCTACCGTATCTCTGATGGCCGAGGCGGCGCGGGTGGCGGCCAACAGCGTTTTGAACCACTAAACAGTTGGCCCGATAACGCGAATCTCGACAAAGCCCGGCGCTTGATGTGGCCAGTGAAGCAGAAGTATGGCCGCCAAGTTTCTTGGGCTGACCTGATGATTCTCGCTGGCACCGTCGCCATGGAAGATATGGGATTCAAGACCTTCGGTTTTGCTGGTGGCCGTGAGGATGATTGGGAGCCTGACGTTGTGTACTGGGGCCCTGAAAAGGTGATGCTTGCAGATGAGCGTTATCGCGGTGATCGCAAGCTAGACAATCCTCTGGCCGCTGTGCAGATGGGCTTGATCTACGTTAATCCAGAAGGCCCCAACGGCAACCCAGACCCGGCTCTGGCTGCGCACGACATTCGTGAGACCTTCGGCCGCATGGCAATGAACGACGCCGAGACCGTCGCACTGATTGCTGGCGGACATACCTTCGGTAAGGCACACGGGGCGAGAAGTCCGAAAGGATGTGTCGGTGTTGAACCCGCCGGGGGAAATATCGAAGATCAGGAATTTGGCTGGAAAAACAGCTGCGGCAAAGGTCACTCTGAAGACACTATCACCTCGGGCCTTGAAGGAGCATGGACTGCAACCCCGACCCGCTGGAGCATGATGTACCTGGCCAATCTGTTTGCTTACGACTGGGAGATGACTCGCAGCCCGGCGGGCGCCGTGCAGTGGATTCCCAAGGACGGACAAGCCGCCAATACGGTCCCGGACGCTCACGTAAAAGGCGAGGCACACACGCCGATCATGTTTACGACGGATCTGTCCCTGAAGGCAGACCCCGCTTACCGTGAAATCTCCCAGAGGTTTCTGGAAAATCCCGCGGAGTTTGAAGACGCTTTTGCCAGAGCCTGGTTCAAGCTGACTCATCGAGACATGGGCCCCCGGGCACGATATGTGGGCACTGATGTGCCCGCTGAGGTTCTGCTGTGGCAAGACCCCATTCCCCAGGTGGATCATGCACTGATCGATGATGAGGATGCCGACGCTATCAAGGCGGCAATTCTTGCGACAGGCATAAGTACCTCCGACCTGGTGCGGACCGCGTGGGCATCCGCGTCAAGCTACAGGGATAGCGACATGCGGGGTGGTGCTAATGGAGCTCGCATCCGTCTCGCGCCCATGAAAGATTGGGCCGCTAATGATCCGGATGCTTTGGAAACCGTCCTTGACGCTTTGGCCGCGGTGCAAGCCGAGTTCAATGACAAGGCCACGGGCGGCAAACAGGTTTCCATGGCAGACGTTATCGTTCTCGCTGGTGTAGCCGGCGTGGAAAAAGCCGCGGCCGATGGCGGTTACACAATCGATGTGCCGTTTACAGCGGGCAGGATGGATGCCACTCAGGAGATGACTGACGTGAATTCCTTTGCAGCGCTCGAGCCAGCAGCAGACGGTTTCCGCAACTATTACGATGCTGACGCCAGCTACCTGTCCCCTGTCAACGCGATGATCGACAAGGCCAACTTGCTTGATCTCTCCGCGGCAGAAATGACGGCATTAGTCGGCGGCTTGCGGGTTCTCGACGCCAACACTGGCGGCACGGACTTTGGCGTCTTTACGGATCGCCCTGGGCAACTAAGCACTGACTTTTTCGTGAACCTGCTCGATATGGCCACCCAGTGGACTCCATCCAGTGAGTTTGCGGGTGTTTATGTGGGTACCGATCGAAGCTCGGGAGAGCGCCGATGGACCGCCAGTCCGGTCGACCTCATGTTTGGGTCCAGTTCCGAATTGCGAGCCATCTCTGAAGTTTATGCCTCCACTGATGGTGGCGAGAAGTTCGTTGCCGATTTTGTCTCCGCATGGGACAAGGTCATGAACAATGACCGCTTCGATCTACGAGCAGTGCAAGCCACTACCTCAGGCGTTGCCGCACGATAGTGCTGGCGCGACTCAGGGGAGACCTTTGCTCCACGAAAAAGCCCGGCAAATGCCGGGCTTTTTTCTTTTCCGATTCCACCTATTCGTAACGATCCTTGAGCACGAAAAATGCCATGGAAAGCAGCAGCAGGCTAAATGGAATCGCTAGATACACCGCATTGATACCGATCAGCTCCTGCAAGGTAACGGCACCAAAATTGAGGGGTTGCAGCACCATGGCATCCAGCACGGGAAAGGCAAGAGCAAAAAGAAACGCTCCTACTAGTCCCCCAAGGACTGTAAAAATGGCATCGGATTTCCCTTCTGCCGCACCGACCACACAGGTGCCGGGGCAATAACCCGATACCGCCCAACCAATTCCAAAGACAATGCCCCCCAGAGCGACTCCACCTAAATAGGCGGGCTTGATACTTAGGTTCGCGAGGCCACCGAGATCTAGTAGATAGATACCAAGAGTCCCGACGCCAATCGCCGTGCACATCAGTTTGATGATCCACATATCTTTGAGTAGCAGCGTACCCAATATGCGTCGATAGCTGGTCGCTCCGCCCATGTAAAGTATCGCTCCGAAGACGCCACCAATAAGAAACCCAATGACTAAAGTATTCATGGCATTAACCTCGCTTGCGATAGAGTAGGTGAGCGGCGGCAATGGCCGAACCAAAGGTGAACAGGCCAAACACAAAAGAGCTGAGCGCAAGCTGAGACATGCCACTAATCATATGACCGCTGGTACAGCCGCCAGCCAGGCGTGCACCGAACAACAAAAGCACCCCTCCGGCGAAGGCAGCCGCGAACCTCTTTCCTCTGGAAGCGCCAAAGACCGCCGCCCACATTGGCGGCATTGAGCCCTTGTCAGCCTGAGGCTGTCTTGCTCCCAGCAGCTGGGAAGTGATCAGACCACCTGCGAACATGCCCGCAACCAGCATCCACCCGTAACCCACGCCCCAGTCATCTTTCGAGCCATATTTGCTCAGATAGGTGTTGGATTCAGCAGCTTCAGGGGCCACCGCGTGCACGGCTATCGCATCAGTAACCACGAATTGCGTGGAGACCCCGAGGGGCTTTACTAGGAAGGTGGCAAGGGTAAGAAGCAGACCGAGAGCCAGTCCCGCCACTTTCCACGAAATAATCGCTTCGTTTTCTTTCATCGACTCATCCTCACGGTTTGTTGCCCTCTGCAGCGCAGACAGGTGATTATTAGTGCCGTTATGGAATAAGCATATTCTATTTTGGATTAAAAAGGGAGGTTTTTTTCAAGCCCGCCCTTGGACACTCCCCTAAGCCCGCTCAAACATAGGCGGAAACTGGGCTAGGCCGGGTTAACGAATCCGTTCATAAGGCTTTTTACTGGGGGCCCCTGACATGGGCTCTACCGTAATCCCGGTGTCCGAAAAAATGGAAAACACCCCGTCATCTTTCTCTGAGGCCGATTCGACTGCCTTGTCGGTCGACTGGTCAGCGCCGGTATCCGCCGCTCCGTAAAGGCCCGAGGATGCCTTGAGGCAGGAGGAGGCAGCCGCTGTTCGTGCCCAGGCTTCCTGTTGGTCAGACCAGGTCTCCGCTCCCAAACGAAGCTCAGCCATTGTCGCTTCGACGACCTGATCACATTGAACTGCAGCATCTGCTGCAGCTACCGACAATACAAAACCCAATCCGATGACTACTCTACGTGTACGCATATTCAATCCCTTGCAATGAAGACGGTTAAACACCGCAGGCCTTTCATTGCCAAATGATCGCACGGTTAGGCAGCGGGCGTGCGCACATCTTTAGTGCGCCAACGCCCCAAAAATACTCCCCTATCCGAACGGAAGTTTGATGTAAAACCCCAACCAAAACACCTTTTTTCCCTATTTATCAACGCTTTATAAAAGTTGGCAAGATGGTTGCAGAGTGAGTGGCAGGTGCTGCGGCAGAAGCTCTAAGGCGATGAGCTATTGGAGGGCACCCCACTCAACTCACAACGGAAGCCATTAAGGAAACTTTATGAAACTGTTAACTTCTCACCGTCCTGTTCTAACCCGCGCGGCCGCAGCAGCGCTGCTAGTCGGTGGACTCTCTGCAGCGCCTGCCATGGCCGGAGAGTGGTCCGCAAACGCGTCAGTCACCAACAACTACATCTGGCGGGGCCTGACCCAAACCATGAACAACTCGGCGGTTCAGGGCGGCATTGATTTCGTGTCAGATAGCGGCTTCTACGCCGGAACTTGGGTATCCAACGTCAAGTACGAATCATCTGACGCCTACTCTTACGAGCATGACATGTACGCGGGATACGGCTTCAGCGTTGGCGAAGTCAGCATGGACGTGGGCTACCTGTACTACAACTACGACAGTGCCGCAGGCTATGACTTCGGCGAGGTCTACTTCAACGTCGGATTCGGCGGTTTGGGCCTCGGACTTAGCTTGCTTGCGAACGCAGAACCCGACGAGGGTCCTGATGAGGACTTCGGATTCGGCAGTGCCTACTACGTCTCTGCGGATTACGGCTTCGAGGTGGGTGACGGTGTAGGCATCGGGCTGCATGTAGGCTACCACGATGGTGACTTCGTCGATTCATTCAACGGCGTCGACGGCGGCTATGCAGACTACAACATCAGCATTTCCAAAGGCGGCTTCTCGTTCATGGTCTCCGATACAAATGCCACAGGCGATTTTGCGACAGGTGTCCCACTGGATAACCAGAGCGTCAAGTTTGTTATCTCCTACGGAGTTGATCTCTCTCTCTAACCTCCATCCGGTCCTTTTTATTCAGGCCCACTTCGGTGGGCTTTTTTGTGTCCCACCGATTTACCCCTTGAACAGAATAGCCCCAGCGCCTACCTTGTTTGACTGTGAGACCACTCTCCAGTACGACCACCTCGGGATTCAGCAAGCCGCCGTGGGGCATCACACCAAGCACAAACAGTCGGGACCGATGATATGAATCTATCTAACCTTGATGCCGCCGTAGACGCGTGGATGGGACCCGCAGCCGCACAATTGTCTTCGGTGGTGTTTTACTCGGTAAGTCTATTTGGCAGTGAGGTGCCTCTGATTGTTCTATGGCTAGCGATCGCCGCGCTCTATTTCACACTCTATTTTCGTTTCATCAATTTCCGTGCATTGGGGCTGGCCTTTAAACATGCTCGAGGTGACTTTTCCGACTCCACAGCGCGCGGAGAGATCAGCCACTTCAAAGCCGTCACTACTGCAATTTCCGGCACGGTCGGTGTTGGCAACATTGGCGGTGTAGCGGTGGCTATTAGCCTTGGGGGCCCCGGCGCCGCGTTTTGGCTTTTCATCGCCGGTGTCTTGGCGATGGCGACGAAGCTCGTGGAGTGCACGCTGGGCGTCAAGTATCGCAGACACAATCCCGATGGCAGCGTCTCGGGAGGCCCGATGTACTATCTGGAGGCCTGGTTCAACCGGAATAACTTACCCGCCATAGGCAAGGCAATGGGTGTCTTCTATGCCATCGCCATGGTCATCGGGTGTTTTGGTATTGGCAATATGTTTCAAGCCAATCAGGCCTATATGCAGGTCTTGGTCATTACCGGCGGCGAGACCAGCTGGCTCGCAGCCAAAGGGTGGCTGTTTGGTTTAATTCTCGCCGCAATCGTGGCCTTGGTGGTTATTGGCGGAATACGCTCGATCGCGAGAGTTACCAGTGTGCTCGTTCCCTTTATGGCATTGCTCTACATCGGCGCCGCACTGGTTGTTGTTATTCTGAGTGCCGAGCACATCCCGGCAGCCCTTTTATCGGTGGTATCTGGTGCATTCAACCCAGATGCGGCAGCGGGCGGCGCACTAGGTGCGGCTGTCATCGGATTCCAGCGCGCCCTCTTCTCTAACGAGGCAGGTCTCGGCTCAGCGTCGATCGCCCACTCTGCGGTTCAGACCGAGGAGCCCGCGTCGGAGGGCATCACCGCACTGCTTGAACCCTTCATTGATACCATCATCATTCTCAGTCTGAGTTCACTCGTCATTTTGACCAGTGCCATTCCCAACAACCTGATGGATGGGGGGCTTGCCGGCATAGAACTCACGTCGGCAGCCTTTGAGATTCACTTCAGCGCCGCTCCGTTTGTTATCGCAGTTGCCGCACTCCTATTTGCCTTTTCCACCTTGCTTGCATGGTCCTATTACGGACTCAAGGCCTGGACCTATCTGGTTGGTGAGGGGCGCGCCCGAGAATTAATTTTCCAGACCTGCTTCTGTAGCGCCATCGTGATCGGTTGCATGGTTCAGCTATCGGCTGTGCTCGACTTTTCCGACGCCATGATTTTTGTGATCGCGATTCCCAACCTTATTGCACTCTACCTCTACGCGCCCGAGGTCAAGCGAGATATCAACGACTATATTAATCGGCTTAAATCAACCGGCTAATCTACCCGCCTAGTAGGGTCGATCACCCTCACTAACCACCCGGTACAGTCGTCGGCTTGCCGGTAGAAAGTCATTAACGGGTTTATGTTGGGTGCTCCGGTTGTCCCAAAGCACGACGCTATCAGGCTGCCAGACAAATCTGCAGGTGTGCTCGGGCAACACTGCATGCTGGTATAGAAAGCGAAGCACCTCCGCAGATTCCAGCGGCGGAATACCTTCTATATGCGTGGTAAAAAGTGCGTTCACAAATACCACCTTCTTTCCGGTCTCAGGATGGGTCTGTATTACCGGATGCTTGACCGGTGGATTCTTTTTCAACGCACCCTCAAGGCGCTCCCGGCCTCCCGGCTCCGCCAGACTCTCCTTGAACCCATGAGCAAAATCATGGACCGCTACCAACCCCTCGAGATAGCGCTTCATACCCGGTGACAGAGAATCAAATGCAGCAGTCATGCTGGCAAACAGGGTATCGCCGCCGGTCTCCGGAATCACCACCCCCCGCAACATCGTGACCGAGGGAGGGTGCTGACGGAAGGTCATATCAGAATGCCAGACTTCGATCTTGGAAGGGTTCTCGGCGGTGCTCTCCAGAATCATCACCTCGGGGAAACCATCTACCGTGCCATAGGCAGGGTGGGTCTGAAGCGGCCCAAAAATACTCGCCACATCACGATGCCGCGATGCCTCAACCGGCTGGTCACGAAAGAAAAGCACCTCATGCTGGTTCAGCAACTGCCGAATTTCGGTTGCGCTGTCTTGAGATAGTTCACGCGTCAAATCGACGCCGGAAACTTCTGCGCCCAGGGCGCCTGCTACACGTTTGATTTCCATCCTATAACCCCCGACCCAGGTCGGTTCGCTTGCGAACCTAAACGGGGGCTGAGTTTGCGCTTACGAAACGCGAGCCACAAGAGCCAAGGGCCGGCAAAGTACCGGCACAAGTCTCAACATGCGCTGTTTTACTCCATTAGGGGTAAGTGATCTCTCGCAAAACCGCGAAGTCAACGATTTGTCGGTACTCCTCGTAACCTTTTGAGGTGTTGTCGTTAGCCTCTTCATCCATACCAGCCTCGGCAAGCCTTGCCATAAATGCCGCGTACTCCTCGGCACTTCCCTGCAGAGCAGCCATGTCTTTGTAAGTTACGGTTAGCCACACATTGGGTGAGTCAGCTCCGTTGGCTACCCAGACACCGTAGTCAACCACGTTGCCCATCTCCTTTTGGACTTCCATAGCCTTTACCCAGGTGGTTTTCAGATTCACCAGATAATCATCGAGGTAGTTTGTCTTGACATCCACAACGGTAAGCTCTGTCACTTGCTCACTGGGCGTGTAATCCGTCCATATCTCAGCCGATACCGCGCTGGCTAAAAAACAAAACAACGCGACAGAGAACATGCGGGGGCCTTTGCCTAATAACTTAATCATTTACTCTCTCCATGGGCGGTAGGTTGGGACACCGACTGGCATCCGAGGCTATGCACATTAGCTTCCCTGCGCCCCTATCTAGCAGACCTCCCTGGTTTGTGTCACATTTACATCACTAAATGGCGCAGCTTCTTTGTTATGCTTGTGGCCGACGAAGAAAAACAACGTAGTTCTATTTTGGGGGAGAGGCAATGATACCCGCAGGGTATGTCTCAGCAGCGCCATTGGTCAGGGTACTCAATTACGCTCAGCAAAATGGTGTACCTACGGAAGCATTGCGCCGGCGAATGCAGCTCGAGCTGGACATGCCCGTACTACTCGACTCCACCGTGCCACTCATCACGGCCATGAACGCCCTTCACGAACTGGAAGCGCTTGGCAAGTGGCCTAACTTCTCCATATTGCTCGGCAGAATCGTAGCCGCAGAACTCAGTCCGCTTCACACGCAGCTTGCGAAAAGTGTAAAAACCGTTGCTGACTGGCTGGGTGTACTACCGCCTACCGAATCGCTAGTTGGGGATATTGGAAATTTACATATGCGCACCAGGGATGACCGGTGCGAACTGATTTGGGAATTATCGTTGCCCCAGCACCCGGCTGCAGAGTCGGTTACGGATGGCATGCTAATCGCTACCAGCCGTAACCTTGATCAAATTACCATTGAGCCTTCACCGCCAATGCAAGCATTCCTGACAAGGCAGCCAAAACCGAGCGACGATGCATTAAAGAGAGAACTCAGATGCAACATTGTTTATGGTTCGCAAGCTGCGGCTCTGGTTTACCCGATGGATTTTTTCACCCGCTCGGTGCAACAGGTCACGGGGCTGCTGCCTGCCGTCGGCGCCTTTCAGTCCTCGACACCCACCGACGCGGAAATTCGTGTAAGCCCGTTTATCGCACGGCTAAGCAACACCATTCTCAGCCATTTGCATCACAACGGGGCGCCCATTGAAACAGTTGCCTCAGCGCTCTTCATGTCGGTGCGCACGCTTCAGCGAAGACTCAAAGAGCAGGGCATCAGCTATCAACAGGTTCGCACCGAGTTGCGCCAAAGCAGATCGAAAAAGCTTTTACTCAATAGTGAGTTGTCGGTAGAGCAGGTGGCCGAGAAGCTGGGGTATGAGCACGCCAATGCCTTTGGTGCAGCCTTTCGATCCTGGTGGGGTGTGTCACCCTCTCGCTATCGCAAACAGCATCGGGTTCACATGGGCTTGTAGGCCCACTCCACGGGAAACCACTCCCACGGCACTTATGCAGACCGCGCGTTAGCAAGCGACGCAACTCACCAAATGGCTACTGGGTTGATGATCATTTGAACCGCCCCCTTCAAGCGCGCCTGACCAAGCACAAACATAAACTCGGTTACCGACTCAGCCGCGAGGCGACCTGTATCCATGGTTTCCAATATGTAGATCCCATTTTCTTTCAATAACACGATGTGATCGTAAAATAGCTTGTCGCCCTCAATAGCGGGTATCGCGCCAACCGCCCAGGTATCGGCCCCTACTGCCACAGGTTTTAGGGTTGCTAAGAAACTCGCGGCGTCATTGGTTATGCCAGGAATTGATGTTGCCCAGAGCTCCGGATTCGAATGGAGTTGCGCATCTGTGTAACCCGTATGCAATAAAATGACGTCCCCTTCGCGCGGCTCAATCTGCTGCGCTGACATCGCCTGCTTCAGATCATCAGCAGTGATAGGTTGGCCCGCCTCAAGAGCGTCGACACCCATGTATTTCGCCACATCAACGAGAACGCCTCTTGCGACAAGCGGGGGCACCTGACTGATGTCCAGCCGAGTCAGTCCGGTAATAGCCGAGAAGTCTGCACCCCGGTTGCAGTTGTAGAACACACCATCTTCACCCATGTGTCCAAGACCATCCAACTGCGGTCCGGTACCCAACCACATTTGCAACACATCATCGTTATAAGAGGCATTCCAGCCGAACAGAGAGCTGGTGTCAGTGATGAAGTGCTGATTTGGCTGTACGACTTGTAACTGGGTGTATCGCGGCGGGTATGCAGGCATGGCAGGGTCGATCACTATCCCCAACGGATGTCGCTCTCCCTTTTGCACCAAAGCTGCCGCTGCCCGAGTACGCTCAGGAGTAATTCTATTTGCCGCACCAATCTGATCCTCAGGTCCCCAGACCGAACTGCTGCACTCTTCATCGGCAAAGCCTGTCAGACAAAAACAGGTAGTTATCAACAGCACTAATACTCTCGGCACAGTCACGTACTCCTCGGTCCAGGGTTGTGACCAAGGTACCCGATTCTTTGCTTTGTGATAACCAGAGCACAGAGGTTTTGACCGCCGATCATCATGTGAAGCCTTGGGAGCCGTGCGACAACTGCCCCGTTTTCGGAAATTGGCGTATTTTGTACCCCTGTTAGCAGGGTTTTTAACGAATATGTCGCTAAAAGCTAATAAAATGCTGCTATCGGCATTAAAAATAATGGGATCGTGCAGGGCTGTAGCTTGTAGTCCTTCTCAAACCCGCTTTCGCACCCGTAATAGTGCCAGTTTTTTTAATCCAACTGGTTAGGCTGTTCGTAACCTGAACAATCTGGTCTGACCGCTGTTTTCACAGCACCCGAGAGATCTCTCCGGCGAAGCCAGAGCAAACGGAAGTTCACACTATAAATGATGGCAGGCGATCCGACGGCGATGTCGCAGACTGCAAAAAAAGGCGCCACACACCGCCTTGGCTGGAGCAAAACACTATGACTGTTGGGATAGCTTGGGAGCAACTGTGCTCACAGGCGGGGGAGGATTCCCTCCGCCGTTTGATCAACGAGACGCCTGAGAATTTTTACGGTGATGTTGCCAGGAGAAATCTTCACTGGTTTGACCAGTCAGCCGATCAATGGATCAGCTTTGATCTCGCCAGCCAGCAATGGGCCGGCTACGCCGCCTATTCAGGTGAGCCTGTCAGCTCAGTCAAGGCCGACGACAAAGACCTGTGGAATCAGGTTTTGGATGAGAGTCAGAGTCCCTACTTACGGTGGTTCGTAGGCGCCAACACAAACGCCTGCTTCAATCTCCTCGACCGACACGTCCTTCAAGGGCAAGGTCATAACCAGGCACTGATTTTCGAGGGCGATCGCTGGGATCCCTCCAAAAACGGCGGCAGGGGCGGCCCGGTTACGGAACAACACTTTACCTATCGCCAACTGCTTCTGGAGGTGACGCTGCGCGCGCGCGTGCTAAACAACCTTGGATTGCGTACCGGGGATCGTATTGCGCTAAACATGCCCAATATTCCCGAGCAGATTTTTTATATTCTTGCTGCTCAGCGACTCGGCATTCTTTATACCCCTGTCTTTGGCGGCTTTTCAGCAAAGACTCTGTCTGATCGCCTCCACGATGCAGGTGCCAAGCTTGTTATCACCGCAGATGGTGGCTTCCGAAACGCGGAGGCCGTTCCCTTCAAGAGCCAATACACTGATCCTGCGCTCGATAACTACGTCCCACGGGAAGCCGGTCTCAAAGCCCTTGAAGACACATTGGGCAACTATCCAGACATTCAGGAACGGGATCAGATTATTGCGACCGTTACGGAGGCAGTTGCGGGCGAAATAACCCTTGAGCGTGCCGACATCATGCGTGAGTTGGGCGCTGCCCTCTCAGCCTGTATAGGCCTCAATCCTGAAGTCAGCGCGAAACTGCGAACTCAGGTCGCGATTGCCCTCGCGGGGGTAGGTCATACCGTCAACAAGGTCGTAGTGGCACGCTATACCGGTCAGGAAGTGATCGAATACGACCGCGATGTCTACTCCGATGACTTGGTGGCGCAGGCCGCCAGCGACTGCCTCCAAGATTTGGGCGTTGCCAATTTTGAGTCCCTCGACGGTCTCGCAAACCAACAGTACTGGTCGGTCATTAATGGCCTTCAACCCGTTGTACCGGTGGAAGCTAACTGGCCACTGTTCATCATCTACACCTCGGGATCTACTGGCAAACCCAAGGGCGTGGTTCATACACACGGCGCTTGGCTCGCCGGGGTTACCCACTCGATGCACGCGGTGTTTGACGCCACCCCTGATGACACACTCTATGTGGTCGGCGACCCCGGCTGGATAACCGGGCAGTCCTATCTCATTGCCGCGCCTCTCTCCATGGGAATGACCACGGTGGTGTGCGAGGGCTCACCCCTGTTTCCTCACGCGGGTCGATTTGCATCAACTATCGAGCGACATGGCGTCACCTTGTTCAAAGCAGGCTCCACCTTTCTCAAGGCTGTTATGACCGACCCGGCTAGTACGCGTGATATGTCCGCCTACGACATGTCATCGTTGCGCGCAGGCACGTTCTGCGCCGAGCCGGTGTCTCCAGCGGTACAGCAGTTTGCGATGGACCACATCTGCGGTCACTACATCAACTCCTACTGGGCAACCGAGCATGGCGGCATTGTTTTCTCGTGCCCTGCGGGTGGCTACAAAGATCTCCAACCCGACGCCAAAACCTGGGCCCTTCCCTGGATTCAGGCCGAGGTACGCGTCGCTGAGTCAGCAGGAGATGAGGGCCAAGTTACAACCTGGCGTTCTGCAGAGATCGGAGAAAAAGGGGAGCTTGTCATCACAGCACCTTACCCTTACCTCGCTCATACCCTTTGGGGCGATAAAGAAAATTTTGGGTCAAATCAGTGGTGTGGGGATCTCGAACGCTTTAAAGCCGTCTACTTTGATCGCTGGGACTCCGGCTACAGCTACACCCAAGGGGATTACGCCCGCCAGCACGCGGACGGGGGCTTTACGCTCCATGGGCGTTCAGATGACGTGATAAATGTCTCAGGTCATCGGATTGGCACAGAGGAAATCGAAGGTGCCATTCTCCGCGATAAAACCCTGCGCGAAGATTCACCGCTCGGTAATGTTGTCGTGGTCGGCGCACCTCATGATGAAAAAGGCGAAACACCAGTCGCGTTTCTCGTTGCCGCACCAGGCCGCAAGCTTACTGACGACGATTTTGCGAGATTGCAGGGGCTAGTGCGCAGTGAGAAAGGTGCAACAGCGGTCCCTTCAGATTTTCTCGTTGTACCTGCCTTTCCCGAAACCCGCTCGGGCAAGTACATGCGCAGAACACTTCGCTCGTTGCTACTCGATGCGCCGCTGGGCGATTTATCAACGCTGAAAAACCCCGAAGTCGTGGATGTCATCCGCGACGCGGTGGCCCAATGGCGCGATCACGGCGCCCTCGCGCAAGCCCGACAAATCGTCCAAACCTGGCGCTACATCCGTCTTGAGGTTCACCGGCTGACAGAGAGCCACACCGTCGCCCTGTTATTTATTAACAATCCGCCGGTGAATGCTTTGAACGAGCGAGCGCTTGACGAGCTTCATACGGTAATTCATCAGATCAAGCACCAAGAACACATTGACGCACTTGTTATTACGGGAAATAAGAACACGTTTGTCGCGGGAGCCGACGTTAAGGAATTGCTGAAAATAGGGGAAGTGGGCGACCGTGAATCTGCGCTCACCCCACCCCACGCCGCGCAGGCCGCCTTCTCGGCCATAGAGAGCCTGTCTATCCCAGTCGTCGCCGCGATTAACGGACCTGCACTGGGTGGTGGTAATGAACTTCTCTTGTCCTGTGCCTATGTGATCGCAGCAGACCATGCGACCTTCGGCCAACCCGAGGTTAACCTCAACTTGCTACCCGGTTATGGCGGCACACAGCGATTGACCCGAAAGCTCCACCACCGCCGGGGATTTGATGGCGCAGCGGAGGCCCTTGGCATCATGCTTCGCGGCCGCCCAATAGATGCGTCCGAGGCCTCGGCCCTTGGCCTTGTCGATGAAGTGGTCCCAAGCAGTGCCGAGTCCGCTGTCGATCGAGCCATGACCCGACTGCGAGCGCACTTCAGTGCCGCTAACAAAAACGATAGTCCGTTAGCTCCAGTGCTGGCAGAGCATGCCACTCTGCTTGCGGATCGCGACCAACCCTTAACACTGGACTCGCCTTTAGAAGAACATCCGCAGGTGTCGGTGGCGCTTGCCCAACTGGGAGCAGGCGGCAGAACCCACGTGGCAGAGCGCATTCTTGAAGCAACACAAACAGGTATCGACCAAGGTGTCTCCGCGGGGCTGGATGCTGAAGCCCGACTCTTTGCAGATGCGGTCTGCGACCCCGCCTCCGGCCCGACGGGGATTCTGGCTTTCCTCGAGAAGCGCAGCGCACCACTGCCCTGTCAGCCTCGTGAGGTTCCTGCCTACCCAGACGAGGCTCTCGAAGCTTCCCTGCTGGAATCTGGCGAGTTGCTCCCGATGGGCACCAGCTTTTATCCCGGGGTAACCCGCATCCCCACCTATCAATACGGTTGGGGCGTTGCCCGATCTCAGGCAAATGGTGCCCCAGAACATGGGGATCCAGCAGTAGCCGAGAGGTGTCTTGTATTCCCGACCCCCGCGCCAGGTGCTGCAGAGGCCTTGGTGTACGTGCTCGCTTCTGAGGTGAACTTCAACGACATCTGGGCTGTAACCGGTATCCCCGTGTCACCTTTTGACGCCCGCGAAACCGACGTGCAGGTAACCGGCTCCGGTGGTGTTGGCCTTGTCGTGCAGCTGGGCGCCGATCTGGTGTCAGAGGGACGCCTGGCCGTTGGGGATGTGGTAACCATCTACTCGGGGCAAAGCGAATTGCTGTCGCCTGATCAAGGATTGGATCCCATGGCTGCGGATTTCCGGATTCAGGGGTATGAGCGCAACGACGGCAGCCACGGTCAATTCCTTACGGTCCAAGGGCCGCAGCTCCATCCGAAGCTTGGTTCTCTCACTTTTGAAGAGGCCGGGTCCTACGGCCTCACGATGGGCACCATTCAGCGAGCGCTGTTCACCACGCTGGATATTGAACCCGGCAAGCGTCTATTCGTTGAGGGAGCATCTACCGGCACAGGCTATGACTGCTTGCGCAGCGCCACTGCCAGCGGACTCAGTTGCCTGGGAATGGTTTCCAGCGATGACCGCGCGTCCCGCGTCGAGGCCGCAGGGGGCCAAGCCATCAACCGGAAGGACCCGCGCTGGCAGCATATCTTCACAGCGGTCCCGGACGATCCGTCGGCCTGGCAGGCCTGGCATGACGAGGGCCTGCCCTTTGTGAAGGCCGCGGAAGAGACTGTTGGCGGCAACATAGATTATGCGGTGAGCCACGCGGGCGAGAATGCCTTCCCGCGTACCTTCCAGATGCTTGGGGAAAACAGCGTGCTGGCATTCTACGGCGCGTCTTCCGGCTACCGCTTTACCTTCATGGGCAAATCGGGCGCGTCGTCCCCCGCAAAAATGTTCCAGCGAGCGGGCTTGCGCGCTGGAAAAACCGTTTTGATTATCTACGGACCTGGTGCAGACGATGGCATTGTCGACAACGTCGCGATCGAAGCGATAGAAGTTGCCTGTCAGAAAGGCTGTCAGGTTGCGGTGCTGGTCGACACCATCGCCCAACGGGAGTTTGTAAGCTCCTTGGGCTTTGGGCCCAGAGTACGAGGCGTCGTCAGCATCGAGGAGATCGCGAAGCGACTGGGGGACGATTTTGTCGCTCCCGGACCCTTCCCGACGATGCCGGATCCCTTCACCCAATCCGAGGCATTCCGCGAGGCGGTGCGAGAATTCTCGGACAAGACCCTCAAGCCAATTGGCTCAGCCATTGCTCCAGCACTGAGAAATACGCTGGACAAGCGCGGCCTCCCCGATGTGGTCTTTGAGCGGCGAGGCCGCGACGGACTGGCGCTGGCATCAGCGCTCGTAAAGCCGAACACCGGACGGGTGGTGTATTCCGAGGATTTGGAAGGATGTCGTTTCAGCTTTTACGCACCCCAAGTGTGGACGCGCCAGCGGCGCATCATTATGCCCACCGCTGAAATCCGCGGCACCCACCTCAACACCTCACGGGAATTTGCCGAGATGCAGGAACAGATTGCCTCGGGATTCCTCGCAGTGCTGCCTCCAACACCCGTTCCCATGGAGGACCTCCCCGAAGCTCACCAGGCTATGTGGGAGAACAGGCATCAAGGGGCCAATTACGTTGCCATCCATGCCCTGCCCCGTGCAGGCCTCAAATCGAAAGAAGAACTCTATCGCGCCTGGGCCATTCGTGACGCCCAGCAGCGTGGTGAAGAACTAACACAAGTTGATACCGGTTCAGCAGGAGCCCTCCGATGAATGAGATCGTTAAATTTACCGATGACATGATCAGCCAGTCCCGCTCGGGACGCAGACTCGATACCAAGTCAATCGTGCTGACAGGTGCGGCGGGCTCCATTGGCCGCTTTATTACGCGACAACTATTGCGTGAGGGCGCCCGGGTAATGCTGACCGGGCGAGACATTGAGAAGCTCGACGACTTCGTTGACACCCTCTGTAACGAGGGCTTCGATCGGGACAGCATGGTCACCATGGCAGGTGACTGTGCGGATCCTCAGGTGTGCCGAGAGATCGTTGCCAAAACCGTCGAAAGCTTTGGCACCATCGATGTGCTTGTTAACAATGCGGGGGCGGCAGGACCGAAGTTCACCCTCCGGGATATTCCTTTCACCGAAGCAGAGAAAAGGGCCAGCGATTCAGATCAAACCATGTTTGACTCTGCGATGAACCTGTTGGGGGCCCCGTGGCATATGGCCCGAGCCGCTGCACCGCATATGTCAGTAGGTGCATCCATTATCAACGTCTCTACCATTTTCTCGCGAACCCATTACTACGGGCGCATACCCTACGTGGTGCCCAAGTCTGGCCTGAACGCTTTATCCAAGGGTCTCGCACTTGAGCTGGGTGAGGACCGGGGTATTCGCGTGAATACAATTTTCCCGGGCCCAATCGAATCAGAGCGCATCGATACCGTGTTTGCTCGCATGGATGAGCTCCAAGGGCTGGAACCTGGCAGTACTGGCAAAGAATTCAAAGACCTGATGATCACTACGCGTGATGGCGAGGATGGCTTAGCCTACCGGTACCCCACACCCGACGACGTGGCATCGGCAATTACCTGGCTTGCCTCTAACGAATCGGCGGCGCTCTCGGGCCACCACGTTGAAGTCACCAACGGCATGCAGGTGCCAGCGCAAAGTCGCTCCCAACTTGTGTCTTGGCCTGACAAACGCCTTGAAGATTTGACTGGCAGTATTGTCTTGATCCTAGGCGGGTCTGATTACAACGAAGCCGTAACCTTTGCCCAGCGACATACCGAGAGCGGAGCCCAGGTGCTGCTTGCTTTCCGCAACCTCGAAGCAGTTGGTCATGCGCGCAGCATTATCCAAGCCAAGGATATGGATAATGTCCAACTGTCGCACTTGGATCCGCTGCGTCGCGAATCCATGGACCGGACCATGCAGTTTATCGACGACCACTTTGGTCGTCTCGATGGGGTTATCGTATTACCGCAGAAGCAAAATGGTCACTACGGCTACTCCATTTCAAACGCTACCGATGAGGACGTAGAGAACTTCGTAAGGGATGAAGTGGTGGCGCCGGTTGCTTTTGCCTCTACGCTGGCGACCAACCTTAGCCGCTGGTTTGGCAAGTGTGAACCGCCGGCAATCACCTACGTCACCAACTCGAGCGATGGTCACGGCAACCTGCTTAACGATGTCATTCGCGCGTCAAACGAGGCCTTGATTCGCGGCTGGCGTCACGAGGACGACACACTGAAAACGGCAGGCGAACTGTCATGGGCCGTGCAGCCCAACCAGCTGGTCCGATACGATACGGAAGATCGAGACGCCCTCCCCTTTGCCGCCGACTGGGCAGCCACACTCACCAACCGCGTCCGCCAAATGGATCCGATCAACCTGTGGATTCCCAAGGACATCAAGCGTGCTACCGGAAAAGGCGCCATGCCCACCTCCATCATGCGCGTCCTACCCGGCCTGCATAAAGGAAAGACGGCAGTCATCACCGGCGGCAGCTTGGGAATTGGACTTCAGCTTGGTCGATACCTCGCCATCGCCGGCGCTCGGGTGCTGCTAAGTGCCCGGAGTGAAGCCAAACTGATCGAAGCGCGACAGGAAATCGCGGACGAGCTGAGGGGTATTGGCTATCCAAACCCAGAGTCCCGCATCCACATCCTCGCGGATATCGACGTAGGGGATCCAGAGGCGTTGGATACCCTTCATCAACATGCAGTAGATCTCTTTGGTCAGGTGGACTTCCTGATCAATAACGCGGGCATTTCCGGTGCCGAAGAAATGGTTGTGGACATGACCTTGAAGGATTGGAACCGCACCATGGAAGCCAACCTGATCTCGAACTACAGCTTGATCCGTAAGTTCGGTCCGCTTATGAAGGATCGTGGGAAAGGCTCGATCCTCAACGTTTCTAGTTACTTCGGGGGCGAAAAGTACGTCGCCGTTGCCTATCCCAACCGGGCGGACTACGCGGTGTCCAAAGCGGGACAACGCGTGCTAGCTGAAATCCTGTCACGTCACCTCGGCCCAGAGATTCAAATTAATGCCTTGGCACCGGGCCCGGTCGATGGCGCGCGTCTCCGCGGTCTCGGCGATGCCCCCGGGTTGTTCGATCGTCGTGGTCGCCTCGTGCTCGAAAACAAGCGATTGAACCAGGTTCACGCAGCCATTATTGCTGCCGTTGCTGACGGCTACTCGCTGGATGACGTGAAAAAGCTCTCTGGCAATGCCCTTGCC
The DNA here is from genome assembly GCA_964218505.1 of Luminiphilus sp. Taxonomy (GTDB): domain Bacteria; phylum Pseudomonadota; class Gammaproteobacteria; order Pseudomonadales; family Halieaceae; genus Luminiphilus. The sequence continues at coordinate 15,785 of CAXPOA010000021.1, read as the reverse complement.
GTACTGCCCACCAAAGACTTACCGCGAGCACTTTCGCGGCTTTATGACCAGGTTAAGGAGTCAGGAGGCAGCGGCAGTGCCAACCAGTGCTTGATGCACATGGGTATGGCTGTAAAGCTGGTTGAGCGATTGGTCCTTGCGGGCATTTTCACTGAAGAAGACAAGGATGAATTCCTCGGTTCATTCGTGGATGCTCCATCACCCTTCTTTGACAAAGAAGCAAGCAAGAAATCGGCATCCCAGATTGAGTCCGGCATTCTTAACAGGCTCCATCTGCATAAGATGCCCACAGATGAACAGGTCGGCTTGTCCACCGTCTTCCACCTCGCGGACGAAATCGTCAGCGGAGAGACTTTCCACCCCTCGGGTGGTTTGAAGTTCGATCGCTCGGTAACGGAAGGTGAACTGTTGCTATCCCCTAGCGAAAAGGACTTGGCGAAGTTGAACGGTAAACGCGTCGTTCTGATCGGAGACGGCATGAAACCGGAACTCACCGAAATTGCCAACGGCTTCACCAAAAACGGGGTTGACCAACTTTGGGTGCTGACCAAGACAGAGGACACCGCAAAAGCGCTTCGCCATTCTATCGATACAGATTCAGCAACCAAGGTTGAGGTTCGCTGTATCGGAGATGACATCGAAGCTGCGCTGGATGATCTCTTGCGTAACCGCGGTGGATTTGACGTGGTGGTCAGCAGTCCGTTCGAGCGCCTGCCACTCAATGCCCTTGCAGGAGAACCCGGCAACAGTTGGGATCGAGTTCTCTCGGATGATCAGTTCCGACAGCTGGTAAACGATCAGCTGACTCATCATTTCCGCAGCGCTCGAATCGCAGCTCTCGTACCGAACTGTCAGATCGTTCTCATAACACCGGACACCTCATTGGCGTCCACCCGAGAGGAATTCGCGCTGGCGCTGTTCGTCAAGAACTCCCTACACGCCTTCACAGTGACACTAGGCGTCGAGGGTGAACGGTTGCCAACCGTCCCCGCGGTCAATCAGGTACAGCTCACCCGACGCGCTCACACCGAGGAGCCATCAAACGACCAAGAGCTGTCTGAAGAGATGGAACGGCTGGTAGCAGCAGTCATGCAGTGCGCTGTACCTGCACCATCGCCCAAGGAGAGTCGGTACCTGTCGAAGATCTTCCGAGGCAACGCGGTCACCGTATAAAGGACCCGACGTTACAGGTCTTCCACACTCAGTGCGCTGGCGTTTAGGTTCTCCAGCGTACTGAGCTTTTCCTACGACAAAAGGCCCTCGGCATGGGCATTGTCCGATAACCTTTTTAATTCATTGCCGCCAACTTCTTGTGCTTGCGCGAGAGGACCCTGACTAACGGAAAAGCTTAGTCGCCAGGCCTCATCAATCATCGCCGATTCCGCTATCCCACTTTCAGACAGGGTCACAGCACCTGACAGGTAAGCCGCTAGCAGGAATTCCTTAATGCTGTGATGCGGAGCATCGTCCATGCTATTTTTTTGATCGGCATACTCGGGATTTGGATAGCTATAGAACCCTTGCCCCGTCTTCACTCCAAGGCTATGAGTATCAATGTAAGGCGTTAAGAAAAAAAGGATGTCGGCCTGATGCTCTTCATCTCCCGGACGGGGCCGTGTCCAACTGTCATAGATGACATTTATGCCAAATACGTCCATCAAACCAAAAGGCCCTACCGGAGCTTTTTGGCTCTCCATCCACGCCCGATCCACTTGCTGGACAGAGGCTCTACCCTTTGCAACCAAGAGCAGAGACATTCGTAGTAGGGGTCCGAGAATGGCATTTATCACATACCCCCGCCGCTCTCTCTTCAACCGAAGGGGAAATCCACCTAAGGCCCTGACATATTTCTCGAGCGTCAACATCACAGCCGGGTCTGTCCTAGTCGCACCTACGATATCGAACACCCGGCTACCAAGGTGTGAATGAAGCGCCGCAAACCGATTGCCATGAACAAACACAATCTCTAGCTCTGAGGGCAGCAACGCAGATGTGTTGGTCGTGATAATAGAGTGTGGTTCGCATACATCGTCGAGAAACCCTAGAACATTTTTTTTTAGTTCCAGCTGTTCAGGCACTGACTCACTGATCAAATCGGCACCAGCCACTGCTCCCTCAAAAGTAGGGATCACCTTAATCATAGATAACGCGCTGCTTACATCAGAGGCAGAGAAGAACCCTTGATGGCACAGATAATCACCAGTTGCCCGGAGACGATCCTCAAAGGTGTTGAGTGCAACCGAAGATTCGTCGTATACAGTGCAGGTGACCCCGGAAGACCCCGCCATTAAGGCGTTGAAGCATCCCATCGTGCCCGCACCTATAAAACAGGCCCGTCGTACTTCCTGAGAGGTCTCACTCATCGGCTAACGGGGATCCACAGTAGATAGCGATCGCGTCCAATTCTCGGGTAACACAAGGTTAGTGCTGCCTCGGGTCACTATGGCGGGCAGATACTCCAATACCGGTAGCTGCTCGAGAGTATTTACAATATGAAACTGCGTGGGATTATCCTCCCACCTAAGGTTATTCCACCTCACCGTACCCTCACCAACCATGACGCTCGAGTAGATATTCTCCGAGGGAAAGGTCACTGCCTCACTGACCGAGGGGGCGCCATAACCGCCCACGGCAGGAATGTAGCGCCAGGTCAGCGGGTGTTCTTTACCCTCTTGAGCCGTCCTAGCAGCCGCTACCTGCTCCGTCGGCACCTCGACAAACTCACGGGCACAAAGATCAACTATTTTGTTGCCAAAGTGGCTGGCACTGCATCGCCAAACGCCCTCTTTGATTTCATGCTCAGGGATGTCCGCATAGAGTTTCGGGATACCCTGGACCTCGCGGCCGACCAGAATGGGGTCTGCCAGATTTTCCCAAATGACCAGGGAGTAGTTCCCCTCCAACGGAGAATCAGCGCCAAGAAATACCGCCCGCGCGTTAACGCCGATCATGTTGTAACCGTGTCCCGCAAGCCAATCGATATTTTTATTGCTGGCGTAATAGACCGTTACCACCGCGTCGTTAGCGACTTCAAAACCTGTCGGCAACAGCGCCTCTATGCTCGCTCGCTCTGTTCTAAAGGGCACTGCCAATACGGTTACATCGTGATACCAGCCACTCGATTTTTCGCCGGTATATCTTGGACCAAAATGCGCGGGCATCAGATACGTTGCGCTTGGATCTAATGAAAACATCGCTGACTACCTAATGAATAACTTTTACCGAGTGTCAGCTTTTCTAGAAGAAAATCGCAGCTTCCAATCCATAAGTCCGCGGGTTGATCGGGGTTCCGGTACGACGTACCCCATCCGCGAGCGCGCTCACCGAATATGCATTTGCGTAACTGAGCTCATCAGTTAAATTCTGCCCATACAGCGCAATCTCGAAGAGTCCATTTGCTGGGCGCCATGACACTCGCGCATTGAGCTGGCCATAGTTATCTATTGTTTCAATAGCGTCATTAAATACGGTGACGTACTGCTCGTCTATCCAGCTGTAGTTGCCACTTACGGTTAAATCCCCAGCGGCAATCGGCTGCCGATAAATAGCCGAGATATTCCATTTTCGGTTGGGTGTTCTATTGAGCTCGTTACCACGAACATTACGCACTTCGTTATTTTTATTATCCGACACAAAGAAGTCAGCCTTGTACTCCGAGCTCAAATACGAGTAGTTGCCTAGCAAGGACAACTTATCCGTAACTGCCCACGCACCCTCAAACTCAACACCAAATATATCGACCTCAGGCGCATTAGCCAGTCGACTCGTCACGATACCGCTATTGGGGTCTAGGATATCAAGCTCTACTTGCATATCTTCGTAATCGTAAAAGAACAGTGCCGTGCTGATTGAAAAGCTGTCGCTAAGAACCCCTTTATAGCCAAGCTCGTAAGCCCGAACCTCTTCGTTGGCAACCGTCGATTCATTTTCAGGGGTTTCAGGGTCATCCTGCATGCCACCCAGCCTGAAACCACCCGGCTTATAGCCAGAGGAGAAGGTCGCGTAGACAAGTCCTGCATCGGAAACATCATAGGAGGCATTCAGCCGAAAATCAGTAGAGCTCCAGCTTTCCTCGTGATCTTCTTCCAAGTCTGATACGAGAACACCCAGGCGAAAACAACCCGGTGGCGTGAAGTAGGGATCACCACTGGCGATGAGCTCCGGAAGACGGGCCTCCCCACAAAAATCGAGTACGGAGTCATAAAAAATCGTTTGAAACTCTTGACCCTTTTTATCGTCCTCGCTGTAGCGCAATCCCATCGCTAGACTTAGTCGATCGGTGAGCTCCCAATCTATCTGCCCATAAACCGCCGTCGATTCGGCCTCCAAGATACCTCGCTGGGAATAGAATACACCGTCGGGGTTTGATGCCCCCGAGAGGTTGTCTATGAGAAACGGATTATTGGCGTCTGTGAGAGCATAGGGCTGGTCCAGTTCGTTCTCGAGGTAAAACATACCAACCAACCATTGCAGCGGACCATTGTGAGTGGAGAAGAGCTGCAATTCGTGCTGCGTCATCGATTCCTTTTGACCAATTGACTCGATGAAGGACGCAGGGCTAGCGGTACCGTCAAAATCCTTCGCACTATCCCAGCTGTAGTCCTGATACCCATTCAACAGTTTGATTGTGATGCTATCGAGATCGATGGTTAGCGTCGATTGCACAGTCTCCTGATCATCAACCTTTACGAATCCCTGAATATCGGCACTACGCTTAAACGGATCAATTTGATCTGGTGCAGTCGCCAAGGGCGAGAACAGTTCTGGATTAATAACTATTTCACCAAGCTTCGAGGGAGCGCCTTCCTCATTGCGATAGCCATCGAGCTTAGCCCGCTCGAAGGTCTCGTTATCGAAAGACACGCTGAAATAACGTAGATTCCAATTGATTGCATCGGTGACATTTACACTTAGTTGCGCTTCGAACCGATCGATATCGGTCCCGATCGGATCAGGCCCCGACACATTTTCCGTAAAACTATCGGCGTCTTCTTGACTGTAGTGAACCAAATACCCGAAGGTATCGTTAATAGGCCCACTGCTGGTGATCGCCAGTGTTTTTCGATCGTAGTTTCCCAGGCGCCCTCGAATAATATGCTCTAATTCCGCACCCGGCTTTTTGGTGACAACGTTGACCGCACCACCTGTAGTGTTTCGCCCAAACAGAGTTCCCTGAGGACCGCGAAGAATCTCGATGCGCTCCGTTAAATCTATCGGTGCCGCTAGAGCCGCAGACTCATTGGCATAGAACCCGTTGTCATAAACGCCAATACCGGGCTCTGTACCTGTCGTATTAGTCTCACGCCCGATACCGCGCAGATAAATGCGGTTGCCCTCACCCCCACCTGCGTTCTGCTGAAAGGACATGCTGGGCGTGATGTTTGCAACATCTTGTGCCGTGTAGATGCCCAAGGCGATTCTCTGCTCGCTCGAAATCGCCGTGATAGCGATTGCCGTATCCGCTAGGCTGGCCTCCCGTTTGGTTGCCGTCACCACAACCTCTTCTAGGACCCCTTGAGAATATGAGGCCGCGGGCATCACAAGCACCGCCCCCACCACTGCGTAACTCAACATTTTTGGTCTCATAAAGCTCTCTCTTATACTTACTTATGTGCAGGTTTTTTGATATTATTCTTCCTTTTAGGAGAATTTAAGCCGTCAATTGATACAGGTCAACATAAAGTAAACGCGTGAAGGCTTTTTTGGCTTTATATTGGTGGAAGCCGCGTTACCGTCCCTCGAGAAAACAATGCCTACAACACAAGTGACACAGGAACCCTCAGTAAAACGCCGTCGAAAACCTCAGGAACGGGCCGAGGCAACACGGAGCCGCCTGATTGCTGCAGGAAAGCAGCTCTTTCCTGAGAGAGGGTTTGATGCGGTATCCGTGAAAGACCTCGAAACTCTTGCAGGCGTAAAACGCAATGTCCTTAGCTACCATTTCGAAGACAAAGACACCCTTTGGAAGGCGGCCACAGATGCCATCTTTGGGGAAATGCGGCTCGAGTTCGAACAGCGTCTTTCGATTATGCGAGAGGTGTCAGGAAAGGATGCGCTTGCCTTTATCGTTCGTTTCTACGTCTATTTTCACGCGAGACATCCTGAGCTAAGCAGGCTAATGAGTCAGGAAGCCACCCGTCAAAGCTGGCGACTGGAATACCTGATCGAGAAGCATATTCGCCCATCAACTGTTCAGATGGAGAAGTTGGTATATGAAACCGAGGGATTGTCTCGAGATGCGTTTGTGCATTGGTACTACATCATGATCAGTAGCACATCGACAATTTTTTCATTTGCGGCCGAGTGCCAGGATCTTTTTGGAGTGGACCCTTGCGATGAGCCGATGGTGGAACGACACGCTGAGATGCTAGTTTCAATGTTACTCAACAAAACAACGCAAGAAAAAGTCAAAGGCTAGAGCAACTTTCAAGATCAACAATACTAGTCGAGAACAACCTCACAGCGCTGTTTTTCCAAAAACTTTTGCACGTCCTCGTCGATGACAAAATTCCTTTTGTAGTCGTTCATATAATTTCGGGCATGGTCTCTCAATCGCTTTCGCTGCAGCGCCGCGCAATAGCGCCTTACGTCCTCTTCGGTTTCTAAAATCAGTGGCGGTATTGTTGCGGTAGTTCCGCTGGCATCTTTAGCCACCATGGTGAAGTAACAGGTATTGGTGTGTCGATGAGCACCTGTGTGGATGTTTTCTGCCACTACCTTTATGCCGACAACGAGGGATTTTGTACCCACATAATTAACGGAGCCAAATAACGACACTACCTCCCCCACCTCTACCGGCTGCAAAAACTCAACTGCATCGACACTCACCGTTACGCAGTAATTGCCGGCATGCTTGCTCGCACAAACATACGCCAACTTGTCCATCATCGACATGAGAGTACCCCCGTGTACCTTCCCCCCAAAATTGGTATAGGCAGGAATCATCAGTTCGATAATGGTGCTTCTTGAGTAGGAAACTGGATGGCCTTGCATAAATTAAACGTCCTCGGGGACCCCGTGCCCCTGCTCGGTTCAAATCACTAACGATCTCTTTGGCTCAGGGTATTTACGCGCTTTATGGAGCTCTGGACGCCCCCCGCTATCCACGGTTTTTCTGTGTTGGGCAGCGAAATCGCCCCACAGCAAAGCCACGTGTCATCTGGTGCTTGGTCTTCCGGCCCGACACTCGCGCCCGCCATAATCGAAAAGATCGTGGCTTGAGTTCGGTCCGCATGAGCGTAATCACCTGAGGCTCCGTCAATCCATAATCCCGACGTATCGCCTCGAAAGGGGTACGATCCTCCCACGCCATTTCAACAATCCGGCTTCGGTCACTCGTACTGATCATCTGTTTTTCTCGGCGGGGTTTAAGGGAGGCTGATGCTTCATGATGAAGCGTAAACACAGGTACAAAAAAAATCTCTACAGCTCGCTCGAGGACGGCCGCTAAACCGGGACAAGAAAACGACAAGCCCCCCGAATCGGCGCTGATATTTGTCGGCAGCCGCCCGCGCCAATTGTAATCCGGAGCCTGACGCCATTGTGCCAACGCTGGATACGGGTACACTTAGGCGTCTTGGCGATCAGGCATGACGTCACGACCCCCAAAAGAATTCAGCGCTTTCACGGTTGGAATTAGTTAGCGACCAGAAGCTGGGAGCTCCTACGCACTAATCATTCAGCGCGCTAACAATAAGGCACACTCATGAAATCGCACGCTCTCGCATTAATTCTACCGCTCATTGTGGGGCTTACTGCCTGCTCGGATTCAGACTATCAGCCGCCGCCGATAACGCCTTCACCTGCTCCCGAAGCGGAGCCCGAGCCCGTTCCCTTCGCAGAACTTTACGAGCAGGGAGTTGATCGCTACCTCGGAGAATTCACGCCAATGAGTGCCGAGCCAGCCGACGGCATTGTTCAGCACACCTTTGGTGCTGGCGATGGCCCGCTTTGCTTGACCGGAGGGGAGTACACCATGGCTACCCGGGACGGTGGTGGCGACACCCTCATGATTTTCCTCGAGGGGGGTGGTGCGTGTTGGAGCGATTTCTGCCAGGCAACCCAAGAGGCATCGCCTGGCATTCCAGCCCGGGGAATACTGGACCCTGCAGGTGAAAATAACCCCGCCACCGACTTTAATGTCGCGTATTTTCCCTACTGTGATGGCTCAGTTTTCTCCGGTGACATCGATATCGACGATGATGACGATGGCATTATCGACCGACATCACCGGGGCCTGAGGAATCTGTCGGGAGGACTTGATGTGGTCGCATCGACCTATCCAAGCCCATCAAGAATTGTGTTGACGGGAAATAGCGCCGGTGGCTTTGGAACTGATTACGCGCTGCCCCTCGTCCGAAAGCTGTATCCGGATGTGGCTATCGAACTGATCAACGATTCGGGTGTTGGTGTATCCAAGCCGGGCTTCGTCGACTTTCTGAGCGAAGAGTGGAATGCGACTCAGTTTTTTCCCGACAGTTGTGACGATTGCGTTACCGAGGGCGGCCACCTCACGGGTTATCACCTGTACCAGTTGAGTGAGGATCCGAACCTGCGCATGGGCTTTTTGAGCACAAAGCGCGACGTGGTTATTGCTGACATTTTTGTCGGCATCGGCGGGGAGGCCTTTGAGGCAGAACTTGTCGCGGAAATGGCCGCACTTGAGGAGGGGGAACCTGGCCGTTTTCGCAGCCTAATCGCCGATGGCAATAGCCACACTTTCCTACAGGCTCAATTCACCCGTGAAGTCGGTGGTGTTGCCGTATATCAATGGGTTGCAGATATGCTGTCGGGCAGCGACAACTGGGTATCAGTTAGCGATTGAGCCCTTGGGACCGGGAGTAAGTCCAACGTCGGAGACAGGGTGCGTCGCGTATCAGATGTGTAGCAGGCCGCGGCGTCTGGGGTGTTGTCCCTAAGCCGCCCGTAGAGCCTGACCGAGGGGTTTGGTACCTAGGGCTGGCGCCGCACCGCCCGCCTCCCAGGCACTGGTCCCCGCTATCCACACCTGCTCCACAATCCCTTCCGGACGATTGACCATTTGCGCGTGATCAAACACCTCCCGATGCACCAATTCCCGAGTCTTGTCGGGTTCCCAGGCATCCAGTAAATCGGGGTTGAGCAACACCAAATCTGCCCGAGCCCCTATTTCCAGGCTGCCAACATCCAGCCCGAACACCTCTGCGGGCTTCCGGGTAAGCCGGTGGACCATTTGGGCAACCGTTGCCTCGTCTTGCTGCTTGGCCAACTTCAAGGACATCAGGTTTGCGTCAAAAAATGCCATGTTAGTGATGTGAGCGCCGGAGTCGTTAAAGCCGGGCAGCGTGTTCTCCCCGAGTAATAACTCCAAGGTCGCTCGATTGCCCTGATTACCAACGTCCGCATAAAAACGGAAATGGCGGTCGTACTGTCGCAGCAAATGCAGGATAAATCCGGGCTCGTCGGTGTAGGTCTCGGGAAAAGAATCAAACACCTCTCTCTCTTGGTCAGACCGAGCCGATGCCAAATCCCCTGATTTATACCGATTCAGTCGGGCGGTGACTGTCTCGAAGCTCTCGCCATCCCACTCGCTCACTGGCGCGCCGTCAAAGATCAAGAGGGAGGGATCACGAATGACTAAATTGTCTGGTATCCCCATGCGGGTTTTCCAACTGGCGAAATCTCCGCCGGTGCGGCCGTGCATCCACTCCCGCCTGAATTCTGCTTCCCATGCGGGATCGTTCAGCAATCCCATACGACCCTCAACATCGTCATATTCCTTGGCGATAAGTTGTGAGGTCGAACTCATTTCCTCGAACAGCGGACTCACAATGCCGTCCGACCACACCCGGAAATTGGTTCCCAACGCCTGAAAATGCATGTCGCCCTTGAAAAGCCAGGAGTTCATGAGTTTGGCAAACTTGAGCAATGTGCGACTTAGCTTTGGCGCCGCGGTCATTTCCATTGCAGATAGCGCCGAGGTTTTCAGTGTCTTTCCAAAAAGTCGGCCGCTGGTGAGGGTGAAATATAAAAAAGCCTTCAGTCGATTTTCAATAATCGGCGTGGTCTGCCATACCCGATTGTGACGCCGAACAACGGAAAGCAAGCGCTTCAACTCCCCAAAGCTCGCAAATTGAGTTGGTATGCGTTTTTCGGTATTTGGATCGTTCGATAAGTAGTGAAAAGGCAGGCCATCGGTGCTCATGCCCACATAGCCCTGCCCCATGGCGTCTTCCAGAAGAGATTCCATTTTCTGAAGTTCAGCGTTGGTAGGCGCACGGCTGATGCTGTTCTCCAGACCCATCGCTTCAATTCGTAGCATGGAGTGAGGCACAAATGCAGCGACGTTGGGCCCGAGAGGAATCTGCTTGAAGTGATCAAGATAGTCCCCCGTATTATCCCAGGTGAGAGTGTCCGCGCACTTTCGTAATACTGACTTCGGTATATTTTCTACGCGCGTAAAACAATCGACGATAGGCTCCTGTCCATCGGATTCCTGATGTCCGAAGCAGGTTCCCAAACTACAATTACCCACTAGCACGGTGGTCGTCCCATGTCGCACCACCTCGGGAAGCCCGGGCTCGAGATCAACCTCAAGATCAAGGTGCGTGTGAATATCGAGCATCCCGGGTATCAGCCAACGACCCTCAGCGTTGATCACCTCAGCGGCTATCTCTTTGGGGAGATTTTCACCTCTCGCGATAACCCGTCCGTCTTTCACGGCCACATCCTGAATCGTAGGCAGACTACCCGTCCCGTCGAAAACCTTGGCGCCGCTGATTAACACATCCCACTGTGTCGTCATGGCTGATCCCCCATTCGTGATTACGGGGCATAGTGTGCGCATTTCATCGGATATTGTCATCTCTTCGAGGCGTCACGCCGGCGGGTTTGCACGGTTTTTCAGCACACACCGACGTCTGTCGAGGTCTATTGGTTAACAGCGCTTCCCAGTAATCAGCGGTTGTAGTAGTTTCCCCCTCCCCCCACCAGACATCGGATTCCCCCCATGCTGCCCATTTTTTTTTGCTTGGCACGCTCCAAAAAAACGGTTTGCACTCAGATACCCCTGTCAGATTTCGGCTATCGACTTCGGGTGCTTTTGGTTGCTTCGGGACTCGTTGGTGCGGGTACTTCCTCGCTTGCTGCTGAGGACGACAGCGATTGGGATGTGATGGCACCCCCCGGTAATTGGCGAGAAATCTCCATTGATACGACAACCACGACCTGGTCCTTTTTAGATGTAAGTCCAGACGGGAAAGAATTGGTCTTCGACATGCTGGGAGATATCTACACGGTCCCTATCGAGGGCGGCAACGCCACTCCCCTCACCCAGGGGATCGAGTGGAACTTTCAACCCACATTCAGCCCTGATGGCGCCTCAATCGCCTTCATCTCGGATCGCGATGGCAACGACAACCTCTGGATTATGGATCGAGAGGGCGGCGCTCTGACGCAGGTATCGAGCGAGCGACAACACAACATACACAATCCCGCCTGGTCGCCTGATGGTCAATGGCTTGCAGGGCGCAAGGGTACGGTGTCCCGACACAGTATTCCTGCCGGGGAAATCTGGCTTTACAGCGCAATGGGCGGAGGCGGCGTACCCCTGGTAAAGCACCCAGACGGGGAGAAAGCTCAAAAATCCATAGCTGAGCCAGCCTTCACACCTGATGGCAATAGCATTTACTACAGTCAGGATGTAACGCCCGGGTGGGTGTGGCAGTACAACAAAGATTCAACGGGGGAACTGTTTGCTGTCAAGCGACTAAATCTAAAAACGGGCGATACGGTAACCATAACGGGCGGTTCAGGCGGTGCAGTGCGGCCCGTTCCCTCGCCAGATGGCCGTTTTCTCGCTTTTGTAAAACGGCTCTCCGACTTCAAAAGCGCAATTTTCCTTAAGGATCTTGAATCAGGATCTGAACGGATAGTCTATGCCACCCTTGAACGGGACAATCAGGAAACCGCGGGTAGCCACGGCAACACTACAGCTTTTGACTGGTTACCCAATGGCAAAGAACTCGTCTTCTGGAGCGCCGGTCAATTTCACCGCGTTAATGTGTCGACAGGAGAGGACTCGGTTATCCCGGTCCGTGTACAAACGACGCTAAAACTGCGCGATACCGTCCGTTTTCCTGTCGACGTGGCGCCAGCTACGTTCACGGCAAAGATGTTGCGCTGGGCGCAACAAACCCCCGACGGCAAAGCGTCAATTTTTCAAGCCCTGGGACATCTGTATCGCAAAGACCTCGGCGGCGAGCCAGCGGCTAGCCCAAAGCGACTGACACAACAAAAAAACGAATTCGAATATTGGCCGTCCCTCTCGGCAGATGGTCGATCGGTGGTGTACGCCACATGGAATGATGAAACCCTCGGGGCCATCAAAAAGGTTAATAGCCGCGGTGGGAAACCGGAAACCCTGACCTCCAAACCCGGACACTATGTGGAACCTCGTTTCTCGCCCGACGGGAGCCAGATCGTCTATCGAAAAATCACTGGGGGTTATCTGCTAAGCCCCGTCTGGTCCACCGAACCCGGTATTTACCGTCTTGCCCTTGATGGGTCGGCACCGGTCAAAGTTTCCAGCCGTGGGTCCGGAGCCCATTTCAATACCAAAGGCGATCGGATTTTCTTCTCCACTCGAGGAGAAGCTGGTCTTGAGTTGCGCAGCGTCAACCTGCAGGGCCATGACGAAATCACGCATGCGACGGGCAAAAACGTTACTGGCTACGAAGTGTCGCCCGACGGCAAGTGGCTTGCTTTCACTGAGCATTTCACTGTTCATGTCATGCCATTCACCGACACCGGCAGCCCTCTCAGCATCGGGCGACAGGGCACCGCAATCCCTACTAAGGCGGTGTCAATGAAAGCCGGAGAATTCTTGCACTGGAGTCACGACAGCAGCGCCCTTCTCTGGTCCAACGGCCCCTCACTGATGCGTCGCGATCTGAGCGATATATTTTTGCTCCCTCCGTCGCAGGATAAAGAGGAGGCAGAAGAAGAGAGCCCGGCCCAAATCGCTGCATTTGATTTGAGTTTCGAAGTAGAAACCGAGATGCCTGCCTCCACTGTCGCACTGGTTGGCGCAACAATCGTCACCATGCGAGATGCGGAGACGCGCAATGAAGTGATTGAAAATGGGACCGTTGTTGTCGTTGGCAACCGAATTGAAGCGGTTGGTAAAAGTGCTGATATTGTAATCCCCAAGGGCGCAAGCGTGTTTGATGTGTCAGGAAAAACAATTGTGCCTGGATTTATAGACGCTCACGCCCACGGGGGCATGGCGAACGAGGAGATCATTCCTCAACAAAACTGGATGCAATTTTCAAACCTTGCCTTTGGCGTCACCACAATTCACGACCCGAGCAACGACACCAGTGAGATTTTTGCCCATGCAGAAATGCAGCGCACCGGTCAGGTATTGGGGCCTCGCACCTACTCAACCGGGACTATTCTTTATGGAGCGAATTCGCCAAATGCCACCTCAGAGGTCCATGACCTCGAAGAGGCTGAATTCCACATTCAGCGCTTGAAGGCAGCGGGTGCCATATCAGTAAAGAGTTATAACCAGCTTGCGCGGAGCGCCCGCCAGCAGATTATCGAAGCTGCCGACCGCCATGAAATTATGGTGATGCCCGAAGGTGGCATGAAATTCCAACACAACCTCAATCAACTGGTCGATGGACATACAAGCATTGAACACTCTATCCCGATCGCTCATATCTATGAAGACGTGAAACAACTATGGCAAGCAACGGAGACTGGTTACGTCCCAACCTTCGGTGTTGCCTATGGTGGAATTTCCGGAGAAAACTATTTCTATGACCGAACCGAGGTGTGGCGCAACGAACGCTTGATGCGTTACACCCCCCGCCAGTTTGTCGAGCCCAGAAGCATGCGAAGAACGACCGCTCCCGACCATCACTACAATCACATCAATGTCGCAAGCACTGCAAAAGCGCTTCGGGATCGTGGCGTGCCTGTCATGATTGGCGCTCATGGACAGCGGGAAGGCCTCGCTGCCCATTGGGAAATGTGGATTATGGTGCAAGGCGGGTTTAGTCCCTGGGAGGCTCTCAGAGGCGCAACAGTGGATGCCGCTAAACATCTCGGTATGGAGCAAGATCTGGGTTCGATCGAGGTTGGCAAGCTCGCTGATATGGCTATTCTTGATGGAAGTGTCCTAGATAATATTAGGCAGTCCGAATACGTGTCTCATACCATGCTTAATGGTCGGCTCTATGAAGCCGCCACGATGAACGAAATTACGACCGGCACACGCAATCGCAAACCTTTTTTCTTCGAGGGTGCAAGCGGACACTTAATACCAACCGAGACTGCAGATGCAGTCACAACAAAATCAGAGCGCCATCACTGGCGACACTAAACTAAGATACGACGGAGACCGCAAATGGCACAGCGCATTATTCCCTGCACGCATACCGGCAGCCTTCCAAGACCAGACAATCTGGTCAAACTGATGTTTGCTTTAGCGGATGAGATTCCAGTCGATCCCTCAGCCCTCGACGATGCCGTTGCCAAGGCCATCGATGAAATTGTGCAGAAACAGATCGATGCCGGTGTCACCGTCATTAATGATGGTGAGATGTCCAAACCTTCGTACGCGACGTACGTGCAGGATCGCTTGTCAGGGTTTCGCGGCGAATCGGTTCAAAACTATTTTTTTGATGACCTACAGGACTTCCCGCGCAGTGCCGAAATGGTCGCTGGCAACCCTGGGCGACGAAAAAGAAAAGCCCCTAGCTGTACGGAAGCAATTACTGTCGTTAATGGACAGGCTGCCATCGACGATATGACTGCACTGGTCGCCGCAGCTAAAGCCAGAGGCCATGAGGAGATATTTTCAAGCGCCGCCTCCCCCGGCGTAATTTCACTCTTTTTCGGCAATGACTTCTACGACAGTCACGAGGAGTACGTTTTTGCAATTGCCGAAGCCATGCGTCATGAATACGAAGCGATTGCCAATGCAGGCGCCATTGTTCAACTGGATTGCCCCGATTTGGCCATGGGACGTCATTCAGCCTACGCGGCTCAAGATCTGGCCGAGTTCCAGAAAACAATCAGCATCAATATCGAGGCATTGAATCACGCGGTCAGAAACATTCCCGAAGAGCAGCTCCGAATGCACCTCTGCTGGGGGAATTACCCGGGCCCTCATCATCATGATGTTCCCATTAAGGACATTATCGATATCGTCTGGACCGCCAAGCCACAAACAGTATTGGTCGAAGGCGCGAATTCCCGGCATGCCCACGAATGGGCCGTGCTTAAGGAGCTGGGGGTGCCTACCCATAAGAAACTCTGTCCGGGCCTGATCGAACCCCAGTCAAACTACATTGAACACCCAGATCTGGTTGCTCAACGGTTGACTCAGTGGGCGCAGGTCATTGACCCGGAGCGATTGATGGCAGGAGTAGACTGCGGCTTCTCGGTGCATGTTGGCAGCACCAGTATCGATCCGGACGTGGCCTTCGCCAAATTGGCGTCTCTCGCACAAGGCTGTGAGATAGCCTCCAAGAAGCTTTTTGCGTAGCCGACAAAACCCGGCCGGGATCAGGCGCTAAGACGCCTCAAACTTGGCATCGTGATAAACATTTTGAACGTCTTCACAGGCGTTAAGAAGGTCGAGGAGCTTCTCAAACTGTGCCAGCTCCTCGCCGGCAATTGGCGTCTCGCCTTTCGGGACGAATTGAATTTCATCCACCTCGAAATCAATATCGGGATAGGCATCGGTGAGCGCATTTCGCGCCTTGGCGTACTCGGTATTAGGCGCCATAACCGTA
>CAXPOA010000020.1:0-47569 GCA_964218505.1 Luminiphilus sp. | reverse complement strand
GCAATGCTTTGTCTCTGATCGGTGCACTTACCATGATGATGATCACCAATTTAAAGTTGAGTCTGATCATCATGGTTGGTGTTCCTCTCACCCTGCTGCCAATCCTGATTTTCGGTAGACGCGTCCGCGCACTCAGCAACCGCAGCCAGCAGTCTATTGCCGAGGTCGGCAGTAGAGCAGGTGAAATCTTGCAATCAATAAAAATCGTCCAGAGCTATACCCGACGGGATATGGAGCAGATCGCCTTTGATAAGGAGGTTGATAGCGCATTTACAATCGCAAAAGCCCGGGTCAGACAACGCGCCCAGTTGACGGGCTTCGCCATCCTGCTGCTGATGGGCGCAATGGTGGCGATGATTTGGAGCGGCGGCCAGGACGTTATCTCCGGTGAGATGTCTGGCGGAGAGCTGGGTGCATTTGTCTTCTACGCGGTCATGCTGGGCGCTGCATTTGCCACATTATCTGAGGTCTGGGGAGATCTTCAGCGCGCTGCTGGCGCCGCGGAGCGTCTGGTTGAGCTTCTTGAAGAAACCAGTGGCGTTCCGGACACTGGAATCATCGCGCCCGGTAAGCAGCAAGCTATTAATATCAAAGGACTTAATTTTTCCTATCCCAGTCGACCACAAACCCCTGCGCTCGATGCTTTAAACCTGACCATTGAGCCCGGCGTCACGCTTGCTTTGGTCGGACCATCGGGCGCAGGCAAGTCAACCATATTTGAACTGTTGCAGCGCTTTCACGATCCGCAGAACGGCGGGATTTATTATGGAGATGTCGACATCCGCGACATGCCTTTAGCCACCTGGCGGGAGAAGGCGGCACTGGTGCCCCAAAGTCCGGTTCTCTTCACTGGCAGCGTTCGATACAACATTGCCTATGGCAAACCGGATGCGTCGATAGAAGAAATCAAACAGGCGGCAAAAATTGCGCACGCTCATGAATTTATCGATGCGCTACCTGACGCCTATGAGAGCTCTCTCGGCGCTCAAGGTGTGCAACTCTCAGGCGGGCAACGTCAGCGACTTGCGATTGCTCGAGCAGTATTGAAAGACCCCGAGATTCTTCTGCTTGATGAAGCCACCAGCGCTTTGGACACCGAGAGTGAGCATCATGTCCAGCAGGCATTGTCGGAGATTATGCGTGAGCGGACCACGATTATCATCGCTCACCGACTTTCAACGGTGGTCAATGCAGATCAGATTGCGGTTGTAGACCGCGGAAAAGTGATTGCCATTGGCACCCATAAAGAGCTCTTGGCGAGCTGTGATCTTTATGCGCGACTAGCTGCTCTCCAGTTTGAAAACACGTAGCGACCGGCGACTATTTGCTTGACTCCCGTTTTGGCTTGAATTCGACTGAGACACCTCTCCGCTCGGCGGCTTCCTGTCTCGCTCGCCGCTCCGCCTCTTTCTGGTCTCTAAGCATCGTTTCACGGCTGTAGGCTCGTTGTCGAATTTCCAACCCCCGACTGATTCGCTCCTCCCGCATTTGCCAATTAGTATCTTGACGGTCTTTCCGCCTCGAAGCTGTTTCCATATTAGAACGTGACAGCCGGATAAGCAGATACGCAGTGAGACCTAGTAGTAAGGCCAGCCAGCACCGCATAAAAATAGTGACAATTGGAAATGCGGTGTAGAGTGCCGGTTTCCACAAACCAACGCCGCCGATTGCCAAGCCCGACCCAAGAATCAGAAACAGAATAAATAGTAACGCTGACTTATTTGTGGAGTGCACGATCACCCTGCCCTAGAACGATTCAAGAGTCTTGGAAAAGCTGGATGCGCCGCGATTGTTAGATGACATATTTTTCCTTATTGGCATGTCGCCCCAGACGGTAGATATCGCGATCAAACGATGGGGATTTCTCAAGCACCAGATCGCTTACCAATAAGCCAACAGCTGGCGAGTGCATGAGTCCCCTGCCGGTAAATCCTGTCGCGTAAAAGAGGTCTCCATCGCCGTCAATAACAGCATTTTGATCCAGAGTGCTCGTGTCGTAGTAACCGGCCCACGCGCCCATCATTTTGGCCTCATCAAATAGGGTAGGAAATCGTTGATAGAGTAATTCCCATACATGATCCCAACAGGTCCACAGGGGCTCAAGATTGTCGCTCTCTCCCTCGTTATTTCCAGCGAAACCAACGATGTATCCGTCACCCTCTGGCCGGAGATATATCGTTGATTCCAAGTCTGCAATCAGGGGTAAGGCTTTTATCTGAGGTGCAGAGGTTTGTACCTGAAATACCGTGTGTTTCTCACCTTTAATAGGTAAGTCAACACCAAAGGTTTTTGCCACCTCCCGACTCCAACACCCCGCGCATATGATGGTTTTTTCAAACTGCTCTTTACGTTCGTCGCGATAGTCGGCGTAAATAAACTCAACACCACTGGCCATGCAGGCACGCTTGTACCAGCCGTGCAGAGCGACGGGGTCGATCCATCCCTCAGAACCGTCTCGTGTGAGACAGCCCCTGTAAACACCATCAACATTGAGGACAGGGAAAAGCGTGGATAACTCCTCCGGAGAGAGGGATTCGGTGGCTGCGCCAAGAGAGCGCTGCAGGCTCAAGCTCTCGTCATGATCCGATCGCCGGGACTCATCAAACAGAAGCAAATATCCGTTAGTCGTCATTTGTACATCTGTTTGGTTCTTTATGAAGTCGATGCTGTAGCGGCTCATCGCGACATTAGCCGGCGTGCTGAATTGCGCCCGGACCCCCCCGCAGCTTCTTGCGAAACTGGCACGTTCGTACGCCTTGTCAGTCTCGTAAACGACTATCCTGTCGCCGCAGCGTGTGCTGAGGTGATAGGCGACACTTAAGCCAATGATGCCACCACCTATGATTCTTATGGGCATTAACCCCTCCAGTGGTCATCCAACCCAAGAGAACGCTCGTGTTTTCCAGTCTAGTCAGTAACCACTCTTAGCAGTACACCCCCGAGGGGGTAAAAAAGTGGCCAAAAAAAGCCCGCAAAGCGGGCTTCTTACACATTCTAATGCGCATTAGCTACTAAGTTCGGTAACCAGCTTCCCAAGACTCTCTTTGGCGTCGCCAAACAGCATGCGGGTGTTCTCCTTGTAGAACAGCGGGTTTTCGATCCCCGCGAAGCCCGATGCCATCGACCGCTTGAGGACAAAGACGGTCCTTGCATCGGCA
The DNA here is from genome assembly GCA_964218505.1 of Luminiphilus sp. GTDB lineage: Bacteria > Pseudomonadota > Gammaproteobacteria > Pseudomonadales > Halieaceae > Luminiphilus. The sequence goes on along the minus strand of CAXPOA010000020.1, from coordinate 44,411 downwards.
ACATTAATTACCGGCATGCCGTAAATGGGTGACGATTCAACCTCGCGCGCAGCCGGGTTCACCACGTCGTTAGCGCCGATAACAATCGCCACATCCACGTTGTCCATACGCGGATTAATTTCATCCATCTCCAGGAGCTGATCATAGGGAACATCCGCTTCCGCGAGCAGCACGTTCATATGGCCTGGCATACGACCCGCCACGGGGTGAATGCCAAAGACCACTTCGGCACCATTGGCTTCGAGCAGATTTGAAAGCTCTTTTACTACATGCTGAGCCTGTGCGACAGCCATACCGTAACCCGGGATGATCGCCACGCTACTGGCTGCTTCCAGGATATAGTAGGCGTCCTCGGCATTGATAGGTTTGATCTCCCCTTCAATTTCGGTGACCTCGTTGGAGACACTCGCAAAACCGGAGAACAGAACATTCGTCAAAGAGCGATTCATCGCCTTACACATGATTTGGGTAAGGATGATGCCCGAGGCCCCTACCAGAGAGCCCGCCACGATAAGCACGTTGTTATCAATCGCAAAACCCGCAGCACAGGCCGCAAGACCCGAGTAAGAGTTCAACAGAGAGATAACCACTGGCATGTCTGCGCCGCCAATCGGGATGACCGCCATCACGCCAAATACCAGAGAAAGGCCAATCACCATGTAAAGCCAGTTTGGGTTGGTCGGCTCCATGGTAAACATGACGGCACCCGAGAAAATGCCGATGATGACTAGGGAGTTAACGATCTGCTGACCGCGGAAAACGATTTGTCCGCTGCCCATGATCTCACTCAACTTGCCGTAAGCGATCAAGGAGCCGGTCAGGGTAACGCCACCAATAAGGATAGATAAGACGATGGTCACCAAAGTAAAGGTCGCTGCGTCAGGGGTGAGCGCAGCCCAGCCAACCAGCAGTGATGCCGAGCCACCAAGTCCGTTGAACAACGCGACCATCTCGGGCATCGAGGTCATCGCCACGGCTCTGGCAGCCACCGCACCAACGAGGCCGCCCGCAATCATGCCGCCAATAATCCAGGTGTAATCAACGATTCCCTGGTCCATTAATGCAACAACAATGGCAACTAGCATACCCGCCGCAGAAACCATGTTGCCCCGACGAGCGGTCGCCGGAGAGCCCAGCATTTTCAGGCCAAAAATAAATAAGCCAGAGGCAACGACATAACCCAGACCTGTAATAAAGCTTGTATCCATGATTAGTCCTCCCGCTTTTTAAAGAAGCCGAGCATGCGATCGGTAACCAGATACCCACCAATCACATTCACCGTTGCAAGGGCAACGGCGCCCGCCCCCAACCACTGAGCGAGATCACCTTGGCCGTTTCCAGCAAGTGCCACAGCGCCCACAACGGTAATGCCAGAAATGGCATTAGCGCCAGACATCAACGGGGTGTGAAGTGTCGCAGGGACTTTATTGATCAACTCAAAGCCGAGAAAAACCGACAACATGAGGATAAACAGGAGATATTCTGCACCATTCATAATCAGCCGGCTCCTTCGAGAATATTTTTGATGGTCGGGTGAACAACCGCACCGCCGTGGGTGATCACACAGCCGGGAAGAATGTCATTTTCCATATCGAGAACAAACTGCTTAGCTTCCGCGTCCCAGGTGTCCTCGACCAAATTAAACATATTGCTGGCGTACATCTGTGTTGCATCCCGGGCAACGAGGTTGGCCAGGCTGCCTGTACCGATTATCGTCACGCCATTTACATCAACGACTTCGTTGGGGACTGAGCCTTCCACGTTGCCGCCAGTCTCCGCTGCCATGTCGACGATCACCGAGCCTGGGGCCATGCCCTCAACCATATCTCGAGTAACCAATAAAGGCGGCTTTCGACCAAATACCTGTGCGGTCGTTATTAATACATCGGATTCTGCAATCACTTCTTTTTGGGCCTGTCGCTGCATCTCTACCTGCTCAGGGGTGAGCTCTTGCGCGTAACCATCTTTGGTTTGACCGGTGTCCCCAAGATCGATTTCCAGAAACTTGCCGCCCAGTGACTGCACCTGCTCGGCCACCACAGGCCGGGTATCGAAAGCCGTCACCCGCGCTCCAAGCCGCTTGGCTGTGGCAATGGCCTGTAGGCCCGCAACACCGGCACCGATAATGAAAACCTTAGCGGGTTTCAATGTCCCGGCGGGCGTCATCATCATGGGAAAAATTCGCGGTAGGCGAGTTGCAGCGAGCATCACTGCGATGTATCCGGCGAGGTTCGCCTGGGAGCTCAAAGCGTCCATTTTTTGTGATCGGGTAGACCGGGGAATCATCTCCATGCTGATAGCGGTGACCTGACGCGCCGCAAACTCACGGATCAAGTCATGTTCATTAAAGGGGTCGAGGTATGAGACATGGATGCATCCCGCCTTCAGCTTGGCGACTTCGTCGAGCTCTGGTTTTCGGAGCCGGAGGACCATGTCACCGCTACCCAACAAAGCATCTCGATCAACTTCGATGGTCGCGCCGGCCTCTTTGAAGGCGTCATCTGTGTGACCAGCGCCTTTGCCTGCACCGGACTCAATGACAACGTCGGCGCCGAGTTTAACGAGTTTTTTTACTGTCTCAGGGGTGACGGACGCACGGTCTTCACCCGGGTGTGTCTCACGGGGTATCGCTAGTCGCATAGTGATTTGGCCTGATATTAGTTGTGTTAGTAAAGACCCTTAGGTGCTGGCCGTGAACAAGATCAGGAGAGATTAGGTCCCGTCCTGATCTTCAAGCTATTCCTTGCGAGTGCAGCTTCTAGCTAGCTCGAAGTTGCAAAAACGGATTCAACCAGCGGTAATTCCAACCAGTAAACCGCAGCGGAGCATCCAGCACCGCCAAACAAATACAATCCTCGCCGTCGAGAGCAACAGGCGCGTGCTTCTCGTCAGCGACGCGGTAAATAAAGTCGCCCGGGTGATAATGGCCCTTGCTATCCGAGAACCCTCCCTCGAGCACCAGTGTCATTTCTGTGCCTGCGTGTTGATGCTCGGGAATACGGCCGCCCGCGGCAATGCGATACAGCGCAAACTCGTAGTCACTGTCGCCAGTGGACAGATAGCTGATGCTCAGACTCTTGGTGATGCGCTTCCAAACTAACTGACTAAAGTCACCGTTGATTATCCTGCTGAGAAGTGCAGGGAGGTCGACTACTGCTTTCGCCTGAGGGTGATGCAACGGCTCTGGTTCATTCAGCCTGCCAAGCACTACATCAAGGACCGTTTCCGAGACAGGCACCGGTGCCAACCGCTCCAGCATGACACCACCAATATTTTGCATTTGGTCGTGTACGCGGCGGCATCGGTCGCAATAGTTAAGATGAGCGGAGATACATGCTGCTTGTGCCACCGGAAGTGTTCCCGCTGCATGCTCCATTAAAAAGTCGTTACTTGGATGATGATTTGCCATAGCCATAATGGTTTCGTTCTCTGGGTCAGCGGCTTCCCCTGAATTCGCCGACCACTTCTGTTACTGATGAACTCTCCTACGCGCTCTTCTTTTATTCGGTTTACTACTATTCACTCTACTGTCTGTCCATTTGCACCTGCAGCTTTTGTATCGCCAGTCGAACTCTGGACTTCACCGTGCCCAAAGGCAGGTCGAGCTCTGCGGCGGCCTCGGAATGGGATTTCCCCTCCATATAGACTTTCGCGAGGATTTGCGCCTGATCCGGGGGCAGCTGGCCCATCAAATCCCGCACTTTATCGGAGCCCCGCCGGTTATGGAGCACCGCAAATGGTTCTTCTCCCTCGACCTCAATGCTCAAGTCCTCGGCAGCAAGCTGGGTATCAAATTTCTGAAGCCGCCTGAACATGTCGGTTCGACAATTGCGTGCGATGGTGTAAATCCAAGTACTTGCAGCGGCTTTCTCCGGATTGAAGCCCTCCGCCTTCTGCCAAACCTTCAGCATGACCTCTTGGACCAGTTCGTCAGCATGACTGGCGGATAAGGAGGAGCCCGCTAAGGCAAACGCCTTGATAAGTGGTGCAAAATGACGAAAAAAGCGAGTAAATGCCGCTCGATCGTGACTTTTACCGATATGAACGAGGCATTCGCTCCATTCGTCAGTCCGTCGCCCTGTCGGTGCAGACCAACCGGTTGCACGCTGAGCTCCGACCTCGTTTTCGCTTTTTTCTTCTACCATGGGGGGGTTCAAAGCTCTGTCAGGGAGATCAGGATACACCGGCTGGCAATAATGCACAAAAATCATTTTGCTTGCCCCCAAGCGGCTTTCGGGGCCTCTGATCCGGCTCAAGCCAGCCGACGTACCCACGACAATCAAACCACCCATCCAGCTCGAGGCACTCACGTGTGAAGGTAGCAATAATCGGGTCGGGCATATCCGGGCTGGGCTGCGCCCACCGTCTCGTTGCCCAACGGCACGATGTCTTCGTTTTCGAAGCCGCCGATCGTATCGGCGGGCATACTGCCACTTATGATGTCAAACTTGGAGCTCGGCGCTACGCCATCGACACAGGTTTCATTGTCTACAACGACCACACCTACCCTAATTTCATTGAACTGCTTGAGGATCTTGGGGTTGCCACCAAGGCAACAACAATGGGGTTCTCGGTCCGGGACGATGCATCCGGGCTGGAATATGCCGGTAAAAACCTGAACACCCTCTTTGCCCAGCGGCGCAACCTGGTGTCCCCGCGATTTCTTAACATGGTCCGGGAAATCCTTCGTTTTAATCGCGAATCGGTAGCAGATCTCGACGCCGGCTTGCTTAATGATGGTGAAACCCTCGGCAGCTACCTCAAACGCAATCGTTACAGCGAAACCTTCTGCCGTCATTATCTGCTCGCGATGACCTCCGCCATCTGGTCGGCCGACTTTACCGACGCGAGCGAGTTTCCCGTGGAATTTTTTATTCGCTTCTTCAGAAACCACGGCCTGCTACAAGTCAAGGACAGACCACAGTGGCGAGTGATCGAAGGGGGCAGTCGGGAGTACCTGCAACCCTTGATCTTCGGCTTTGAGGATCGAATTTACACAGGCAAAGGTGTTAGATCCGTGGAGCGACCGCCATCGGGTGGAGTCAATCTCCGCTTCAGCGATGGCACTGCTGATCACTTTGATCAGGTGGTCATCGCAACCCATTCGGACCAGGCACTGGCCCTCCTAGCAGATCCCAGCCATTTAGAAACAGAGATTCTGGGGGCCATTCCCTATCGAGACAACGACGTTGTGTTGCATACCGATGACCGACTGTTGCCCCGCAACAGACAAACCTGGTCGAGCTGGAACTACCGCCTGCAGCCCGGTAACAACAGAGCGGTGGTGACCTACAACATGAACATCCTGCAGGGTATCAACGCGCCGGAAACTTTTTGCGTCACACTGAACGACACAGAATCAATCAATCCGGCGCGTATTTTAGGTCGTTTCAATTATGCGCATCCCCAATTCACCGTCGCAGGCGTTGCGGCTCAGTCCCGTTGGGGTGAGATCAATGGTGGCAATCGCACCTGGTTCTGCGGAGCCTACTGGCACAACGGCTTCCACGAGGATGGCTTAACCAGCGGACTGCGGGTGGCAGATGCATTATCCGCCACCCGGGCTGTGGCGGCCTAAAATGACGCTGCCATCCCGGTTATATCGAGGCACGTTGTGGCACTGTCGCCACAGGCCGAAAAAACATGCGTTTCGCTATCGGGTGTTCATGCCTCTGGTGGATGTAAATGAACTTCCAGGGCTGGTGGATGACGTCCCCTTTTGGTCGGCGAGACGATGGGCCTGCGCGCGATTTCTCAGGAAGGACTTTCTGGGTGATCCAGAGAGACCCCTGCTTGAGGAGGTTCGGCGGCGAATCTATGAGGAGACCGGAGATACCCAAAGAGGTCAGGTGCTGTTACTGGCCAACTGGCGCTATTTTGGCCTGCAGTCAAATCCCATTGCCTGTTATTTCTGTTTTGACGAGAACGACGGCCAGTTAACTCACATAGTGGCGGAGGTAACCAATACTCCATGGCATGAACGCCATAGCTACGTACTTCCCGTTGAGGATTCTTCCGGCCGGCTATCCACCAAATTCTCAAAAGCGATGCATGTGTCTCCATTCAATCCGATGGATATGACCTACCACTGGTCAAGCACCGCACCCGGCGAGACCCTCTCGATCAAACTTAGCAACTACCAGAGTGGCCAGCGGGTATTTGACGCCACCCTCACGCTTGAGGCGGAACCCTTTGCGCCTCGCAACCTCGCCCTCGCCATTCTTGGCTTTCCACTAATGACGGCCAAAGTAACCGCTGCTATTTACTGGGAAGCGTTGCGATTGTGGTTGAAGGGTATTCCGCTGTACCCTCATCCAAAGGGGGGGTGATGCCGTAACCTCATGACGGCTAACTCGGTTCAGGTAAGTAACAATGGACAATACCAGCGTTCGTGAGATCCCCCGGCTTCCTCTGTTCGGCAGGATCACCCATCCCAATGTCGCTCGGGATCTACTACTTAGGATACTCCGCAACATAAAAGTGGGAACACTCACCATTCATGACAACGGTGCGGTGATCAAGCTTGGGCAAGACACCGACCCAAGCGCACCCCATGCAGAGGTCACCGTGCACAACTCTCGCCTCTATTGGCGAGTGCTTACCGGCGGCACCATCGGTTCCGGAGAGGCGTACATCGACGGAGACTGGAGTAGTCGCAACCTGACAGAGGTAACACGGCTTTTTTGTGCCAATATGCAAACCATGGAGGCCATGCGTGGCAAGCAGAACTGGCTAACCCGCAATGCCCTCAAGCTCGCCCACCTTGGTAACCGTAATACCTTAAACGGTTCGAAGAAGAATATCTCTGCACACTATGATCTGGGGAACGACTTTTTTCAGCTGTTCCTGGATCCAACCATGATGTACTCATCCGCAGTTTTCCCCGAATCGTCGGGGGACCTCAACACCGCGGCAGTCCACAAACTTGACGTGATTTGCCAATCTCTAGAGCTCAACCCAGACGATCACCTGATCGAAATCGGAACCGGTTGGGGCGGCATGGCAATGCATGCAGCAGAGCATTACGGCTGCCGCGTAACGACCACCACCATTTCTCGAGAACAGTACCAGCATACCTGCGATGAAATTGCCCGCCGGGGACTCTCTGACCGAATCACCGTCCTGTGTGAGGATTATCGAAATCTCAGTGGAAAGTTCGACAAACTGGTATCCATAGAAATGATCGAGGCAGTGGGCCACGAGTTCTATGAGAGCTACTTTCGTTGTGTAAGCAAGCTGCTGAAGCCCACGGGAAAGGCGCTCATTCAAGCAATAACCATGACTGACCAGCGCTACGAACAGGCGCGCGACTCCGTAGACTTCATCAAACGCTATATCTTCCCTGGAGGGTGCCTACCATCCCTTCACATCATAGGCGAAAACCTTGCCCGCCATACGGATCTGCAGCTGAGCGATCTGCGGGATATCACCTTAGACTACGCCAAAACTCTCGAAGCGTGGCACCATAGATTCTTGGACCAACTGGAACAGGTCAAGACTATGGGCTTCGACGATCGTTTTATCAGAATGTGGCGCTTCTACCTTAGCTACTGTGAGGGTGGATTCCGCGAGCGTATCATCGGTACCTTTCAAATAACGATGACCAAGCCCGGTTACCGACCGGCCTAACGCAGGCGCAAACATGCTGCTTTCACTTGCGCCCATCATATTATTGGTGGGCCTCCTCTCTGCTGCGGTTCAACTGTTCGGCTCGGACGCTTCCTACGGACCCAATCAGATTGCCTTGGTGGTAGCCACGGCGGCGGCCGCCCTTGTTGGTCTTCATCGCGGACTGAAATGGGAAGATATACAGGACGCATTGGTATCGGGCATCAAGGTCGGTATGGGACCTATCCTCATCTTACTGGCGGTCGGGTCGCTTATTGGTAGCTGGATCCTGAGCGGAACCGTGCCAGCCATGATTTACCATGGCGTTGCTTTGCTGGACCCATCATTTTTCTATGCTGCAAGCGCCATCATTTGTGCGCTTGCCTCAATCAGCATTGGCAGCTCCTGGACCGTCGCAGGCACGCTCGGTATCGGATTAATCGGCATTGCTGACAGCTTTGGCCTCTCACCCGCCTTCACAGCAGGCGCCATAATTTCCGGCGCCTATTTCGGGGACAAGCTATCACCGTTGTCGGACACCACCAATCTGGCGGCGGCATGCACAGGTGTCGATCTGTTTGCCCACATACGTCATATGCTTTGGACCACCGTGCCGGCGTTTATCATTGCCCTGATCTTCTTTGTGTTTAACGCGGAAGAAGCTGCTCGTCCCCCCGAGGAAATCGAAAAATTGCGGCAGGCTCTTGCAGTAGCCTTCGACGTGAGCTGGTACAGCCTGCTTCCCCTGGTCGGCATGCTCGTGTTGGTTGCACTGCGAATTCCCGCTTACCCTGCCATTCTCCTCTCAACCCTCATCGGATTATTTTTCGCGGTGATCTTCCAGTCAGAGGCGGTAGTGCGCTACGGACTCAGCTTATCTGCTGATGGCTCCTCACCCATGATTAGAGGCCTCTGGACCGCGTTATTCGATGGCTACAAGAGCAGCAGTCCGGACGAATCCCTAAACAACCTGCTGAGCAAAGGAGGGATGGCAAGCATGCTCAACACGGTTTGGTTGATCATCGCCGCTCTGTCTCTTGGAGGGGTGCTTGAGCGCACCGGTATCCTCAAGGAAATTCTGGATGTCGCCCTCAAGCGAGTAAAAACCACTGGGGATCTGGTACTGGCAACCATCACTGGTGGGGTCGTCACAAATATTCTCGCCGCCGACCAGTTCTTGGCCATTGCCCTTCCAGGGAGACTTTTTACCGTGGCCTATGATGAACGGCAGCTGAATCGTCTCAACCTGTCGCGCTCCCTTGAAGATTCCGCAACGCTCACCTCGGTATTGGTGCCCTGGAATACTTGCGGCGCTTACATGAGCGCCACCCTTGGGGTGGCCACTCTCGATTATCTTCCTTATGCGGTGTTTAACTACGTAGGACCTCTGATCGCCATTACCCTAGCCTACCTGTTGATAGCACAAAAACAGGTGTCAGCCAGCGAATGATAGATGCCACGAGTGCTCCATGGGATCACCCGTATCCTTTTATATGGAGGACTCAGGTCGCCCAATCAGACATTGACGAGCTATCTCACACTCGCAATACGGTTTACGTCAATTGGTGCATGGAAGCAGCCTGGGCGCACACCACAGCCCTTGGTCTCGGTGCGCGGGAATACCAAAACCTTGATCGTGCAATGGCCCTAATAAGGGCCGAGTACGATTACCTCGTTGCAACCTATTGTGGCGATGAGCTCGCAGTTGGAACCTGGATTACTTCTTGGGATAAACGGCTCACCATGGAGCGCCGTATTCAAATCATTAATCTGGCTTCCGGGGATAGCGTCCTGCGAGCAAGATTGAACTTTGTGTGCATTGAGATTTCTTCCGGACGCCCTAAGCGTCCGCCGAAGGCCTTTATCGATGGTTACGAACCAGCGATTATCAAAATGCCTGCCAACTGCTCGACCTCCTAACACCGCTCCCAGTCGAAACTGATCACGCTGCCAACAGATGCTTGGCCAAGTTGCAGCGCCAGCAAGCGGTCCAAACCAAGTGCCACGCCCGCGCATTCGGGCAGCCCATTCCTCATCGCTGCCAGCAGCGTTGGGTCCACTGGGCGAGTTTCAATGCCTCTCGCCTTTCGTCGCTCATTGTCTGCCTCAAAGCGCCTTTCCAGCTCCTCCGGGTCAACGCACTCCCAATAGCCGTTTGCGAGCTCGGCCCCATCCACATAACACTCAAAACGCGCGGCCACGGGGAAAGGCTGATCAACCATGACACGTGCCAGAGCGCCCTGAGACGCCGGATAATCAACAACAAAAACCACACCCCAGCCAGCAATGACCGGTTCTATACAATGAGTGAAAAGAAGATCCAGAAGTCCGTCGTGATCCAGGTTGTCTGGCACGCGGTCAAGTCGGCTGGCAGCCACTACTTTTAGGTCCTCACGGGTGGCGCCAAGGCCATCAATATTCAAAACCTGCTGAAACAGCGCTTGCCAGGGCCACATTTGCCACCCTTGTCGATCCAGCACTGCGGCTAGCAGCTCCGCAACTTCTCTTATCAGTTCATAGTGATTGGTCTGGAGGCGATACCACTCAAGAATGGTGTATTCCGGATTATGTCGACGACCCAGCTCGCCGGCCCGGAACGCTTTACATATCTGGTAGATATCTCCGGAGCCTGCGGCGAGCAAACGCTTCATGGGATACTCGGGGGATGTCTGCAGATACCGCTGACCGCCTGCAGCCGGCACAATGAAGGGCTCGATAGCCGGGTCAGTTACTCCCGCGGAACACAGTAGTGGGGTTTCTACTTCTAATACGCCGCGAGCTTGAAAAAAACTGCGCACCAACCCAAGAAGTTTCGCGCGGGCTTCGAGCGCTTTTCGCTCCGCGCTCGGTCGCCAGTCAGTCACGGATTAACTTTTGCTTGCCCGGCTAACGTACTCACCCGAGCGAGTATCGACGCGAATAACTTCGCCCTGAGAAATAAATAGCGGTACACGCACCACCGCGCCGGTGCTCAGTGTCGCCGGTTTTGAACCCCCTTGAGCGGTATCTCCTTTGAGTCCGGGATCGGTTTCCGTTATCTCAAGCTCGATAAAATTTGGTGGCGTAACCGTGATAGGGGTGCCGTTATACAGGGTAACTTCGTATTTCTCCTGCTCTTTCAACCATTTCTGCGTCTCCCCTACCGCATCGGCGGACGCGGCGTGCTGCTCGAAACTGACCGAATCCATGAAATGGAAGAACTCTCCATCGGTGTAGGAATACTCCAACTCAACATCCATGACATCAGCGCCCTCTAACGAATCACCCGACTTAAATGTGCGCTCCCACACCCTACCAGATTTAAGATTTCTCAGCTTTACACGATTGAAAGCCTGACCTTTGCCGGGCTTTACATATTCATTTTCAAGAATTGAGCAGGGCTCACCGTCAAGCATTACTTTGAGACCGGGCTTGAATTCATTGGTAGAAAAATTGGCCATATCGTATTCCTCTAGGAAAGCGCGGTGATCATACCCCAGTCAACCGGGAAGGTCAGTGTCAATCAAACTCGTGCTCGCTCGCAGAACCGAGCAGGTAGAGGACGCTGTCGAGGCCCGAAGAGTTAATGGCAAATGGCACTGACTCCCTTACGATCGGCTTTGCTTGAAAAGCCACCCCAATTCCTGCCTCAGTAAGCATCGGGATATCATTGGCCCCATCCCCCACCGCGATGATCTGATCTGTCGTCAAATCAAACTCCGACGCCAGGAATTTGAGCCATGCCCGTTTCGCTTCGCCATCAACAATGTCGCCTGCGACACGGCCGGTCACCTTGCCATCAACAATCTCAAGCTCGTTAGCCTTGATCCGATCAAAACCATAAGTTTTTTGCAGATAACGGGCAAAGAAGGAAAATCCGCCCGAGACGATGGCGGTTCGAACTCCTCGCGCGCGCAAGGTAGTAATAAGCTCGGGCAACCCCTCAGTAATTGGCAAACGGCTTACTACCCTTCCAAGCACCTCCTCGGGTAATCCCTCGAGCATCCCAAGTCGGCGCCTGAAGCTCTCCTGAAAGTCGAACTCTCCGCGCATTGCTTGCTCGGTAATAGCAGCGACTGCTTTTCCCACACCTGCCTCCGAAGCAAGCTCATCAATGACTTCACAGCGGATCAGGGTGGAGTCCATGTCAAAAATGGCGAGCTTGTATGGACCCTGCCTCGATTCGATGCTCTGCCAAAAAACATCGAGTCCACTCTCCTCGGAGAATCTGCGAAGCTGCGCCTGAAAAACCCCAATATCCTTCACGGCGCCCTCTACAGAGCGATCTTCACCGCCCGCCGCAGCGCCGAAGTGATGGATGCGGGCTCGACGGCAAGAGGATAGAGATCGTGGCACCGGTAGTTCGCGAGTAGCAACAGGCACCATATTCATGGAGGACAATAAAGCCTCGAGAGGCTGGAAAACGTGTTCTTCGGTACTCGTGGCAATCGCGGTTAGCGCATACCTTGGGGTAATCATCTGGTCCTCCGTCACAGGGGGTGCAAGCATAGCGTAATAGACCGGTTTATACTCGCCCCACTATTTCCTTATTGAGAGAAGCGGTGCGCGATCTTTTATCATCGATAACCCGATTGCCGCTCAGCCAGCAACTGGCGCTCGCTGCCAGCGGCTGCTGTTTGATTGCGACACTGACACTGGTTGTACTCGCTGCCCAATCCAATCGATACACCCAGCAGAACCTGCAGGGTCAGTTTGGTCAGTCCATGGCTGAACATCTTGCTGATCGACTGAGCAACGAGTTGGCTACCGGTGACATGCTGGGAGTTGCTGGAGAGCTCAACCGAATAACCCAACACAGCCAGATTTCCGCTGGGCGGGCTCTGGATGTCGAGGGACTGGAGCTTGCCACAGCGGGGATCAGGCCCCAAGACGGCCTGCACTTTACATCTCCCATCGTGCTCGCGGGAGACACCGCGGGGACCGCAGAAGTCACGATAGACACACACATCCAACGGTCGGCCCAACAACAATTTTTGTTGTCCATGTCAGGCCTGGCGCTGCTGTTAAGCGTCGGCGTTTATCTAACCACTCGTGCAATGGCGCAGCGCCTGGCAAAAAACCTTCAGTTGGTCAGTGCAGAACTTGCAGCGGTAACAGGAGAGAGTGAGGTCAGTCAAAACGAGGTAAAGGCGCTCCAGGAGCGGGTTGCGGCTCTACCGCTGGAACTGCTGCAACCGAGAATACTCGATGGTGATGGCGAGGATCACTATGTAGACACCGCCATTCTATTTATTCATCTCCGAAGTCTGCCCGGTTATTTGGAGACAGTGGATGAGCGTCGTTTGCAGCGCTACGTGGCGACAGTACACCGAATGATTTTCGGGGCTTCGGGATTTTATAGCGGAGAGTTGCAGGTAGTTCGACAGTTTGGACTGGCAATCTGGTTCAAGGGTCAGCACAAGGCGGGCTCGCCTGCTTTGCGAGGAGCCAGCTGCGCCTGGCTGATTCAACAGGCAGCACCGGAACTCGAGACCTCGCTTCGCCTCTCTGTCGGACTGGGTCTTTCCTTGGGGGGTAGCGAATTAGGAAGAGGTGACGAGCGAGATATCTACCCTGGCCTTTACACCCAGGCGGCAGTAGATGAACTGGAGGTGCTCGCGCGACAAACCCACGACGGCATCCACGTAGCCAACTTCGTCGCGCAAGATCTCGATCTTGTGACAAGAATGGCAGTGGAACCCGCGGGGGATGATGGCTTTCGCCTCGGCGACCTCGCGGACGGGCAGCGGGATCTCCTTGAGCGGCAACTCCAAATCCTGCTCAAGGCGCTGGTGCCAGAGGATGCAATCGGCACAGGAAACTAACGCCCCTCCGAGTTTCTACTCTTTAGGCAGAACCGAAATAGAGGTTACTTTTTGGTAGCCCTTTGGCAGCTTGTTACCCCGCCTACCCCGCTCGCCGCGATAGTTGACAAGCTCAGAGAGCTTGAAGTTTTTATGTTGCTTCCCGGCAGTAATACGAAGGGTGTCATCCGCAGATACAACCGCAAGCCCCACCATAAACTCCTCCCGGCTCGCCGCCCTCGCTGAGGGGATACCAATGATCTTATTGCCCTTACCCCTCGCCAGCTCGGGCAAATCGGCCAGTGGGAATACCAGCATTCTGCCTTCGTTGGTAACCGCCGCGACCAGCAACTCGCTGGCCTCCCCAATCGAGGCCGGCTGTAACACCTGTGCGCCCTTGGGCAGAGACAAGACGGCCTTCCCGGCCTTGTTTTTCGCCTGGAGATCCGCAAACCGAGCCACGAATCCGTAGCCCGCATCGCTGGCCAGTAAAAATCGGTCGGTTTCTGCACCCGTAAGCAGTGCCTCGAAGGTGGCGCCAGAGGGCGGATTTATTCGCCCTGTCAGCGGCTCACCCTGTCCTCGGGCGGAAGGTAACTGATGGCTCTGGAGGCTGTAGGACCGCCCGGTTGAATCAAACACCACGGTCGGCAGATTACTTCGACCGCGGGCAGACAGCTTGAAGCCGTCGCCTGACTTGTAGCTGAGTGATGCGGGATCGATATCATGCCCCTTGGCAGCACGAATCCAACCCTTTTCAGAAAGCACAATGGTTAGTGGGTCGGCCGTGGTGAGCTCTAACTCGCTGAACGCTCTGGCCTCCGGACGCTCCGTAAGCGGCGACCGCCGATCATCGCCATGGCTATCGGCAATCCCCTTAAGCTCTTTCTTTATTAGCGTCTTAAGGCGAGAGTCGCTGCCAAGGGTTTTCTCAAGTGCTTTCCGCTCTTCGTTGAGTTCGTCCTGCTCCCCACGGATTTTCATTTCCTCGAGCTTGGCTAGATTGCGAAGCTTTAAATCCAGAATCGCTTCTGCCTGCACATCCGTAATCTTGAAGCGCTTCATCAACGCCGCTTTTGGCTCATCCTCTTCGCGGATTATCTTGATGACTTCATCAATGTTGAGAAACGCAACGAGATAACCCTCGAGTACATGGATACGTTTGAGCACTTTTTCCAAACGATGTTCCAGCCGCCGGCGAACAGTCTCACGCCGAAACTTCAGCCACTCCCGGAGAATTCCATCGAGGGATTTCACCCCCGGCTTGCCATCGATTCCTATTACGTTGAGATTGACGCGATAGCTCCGCTCGAGATCGGTTGTTGCAAACAAATGGCTCATCAGACCGTCGAGATCGATTCGATTGGAGCGAGGAACAATGACAAAGCGAGTCGGATGCTCGTGATCCGATTCATCCCGAAGGTCGCTTACCATGGGAAGTTTCCGGGCCTGCATTTGTGCAGCGATTTGCTCGAGCACCTTTGAACCCGACACCTGATAAGGCAGCGCGTGGATAACCACGGCACCGTCTTCGGCGCGCCACGCAGCACGCATCTTCAAGGCGCCTCGACCAGTGGTGTACATCTCCCTGATCTCTGCCGACGGCGTGATGATCTCCGCATCTGTAGGAAAGTCCGGTCCCAGAACATATTTGCACAGATCATCCACAGTAGCTTTTGGACTATCTAGCAGATGAATCGCGGCATTGACCACTTCCCGCAGGTTATGCGGGGGAATATCCGTCGCCATTCCCACAGCGATACCGGTGGTGCCGTTTAAAAGAAGATTGGGAACCTGAGCCGGCAGAACAACAGGTTCTTCAAGGGTCCCATCAAAGTTTGGCTGCCAATCGGTGGTGCCCTGACCCAGCTCTCCGAGCAGTACCTCAGCATAGCGAGTCAGACGCGATTCGGTATAACGCATAGCAGCAAATGACTTGGGATCATCCGGGGAGCCCCAGTTGCCCTGACCATCGATGAGGGGATAGCGATAGCTGAAGTCCTGAGCCATCAACACCATCGCCTCATAGGCAGCGCTATCGCCATGAGGATGAAATTTACCTATGACGTCTCCCACCGTTCGTGCTGACTTTTTATACTTCGCAGACGCCTTCAAGCCGAGCTCGCTCATCGCGTACACGATGCGCCGCTGAACTGGTTTCAAGCCATCGCCAATGTGCGGCAAGGCACGATCAAGAATGACGTACATGGAGTAGTCGAGATAGGCTTTCTCGGCATACTCACGCAAAGAGAGGGTTTCAACACCCGTCGTCCCGGGAATCTTCTCTGACATACTTTTGCTCTTGTTAGCTAACTACTTTGCAGGCGGTGTCGAAGTGTGACAACTTCCTCATTCAACTGGGTGATTGACCTCGCCATGTCCACCAATAACTTCTCTATTGCAGCTGGATGCGAGCGGATAAGTTCGAAAAACTGCTCCGTAGGCACCTGAAGCACCGAACAATTGGTTCTCGCTTTTACCGTCGCATTACGATGGCTCTGCGTAAGCGCGGCCATCGTGCCGAACATTTCCCCAGCTCTCACTCGTGCTATGCCGTGGTCATTCACCAGCACATCTGCTTCTCCCTCGAGCATGTAATACACATGGTTAGCCGGATCTCCCTGTTGGATGATCACCTGATCGGGAAAGAATCTCTCGGACTCCTGACTACCTCCAACCATCTCCCTGAGATGAAGGGCTGCAAGCCGCAAGGTTAGTGACTGGGTTAGCACCACTGCGGATAACCAATCTGTTTGTCGAGCCTCATCACGCTGGAGCGCCGTGTTCAGATCTGCTTGGGACCATAGCCTCACCCGGGCACCTTGATCGGAACCATAGCGCAAGGGGTCACATCCAGGGCTCAGGCACTCTGCATCAGGCAGCAGCAAATCACCGGGATCAAGTACGCTGACAATGGTGTTGTTGGCGAGGACCGAGAGCAATCCCTGTTCCACTATTCCCACGGTATGCTCAGGAAGTTGGCGGAAAGCAGCCGCTGGGGATGCTGGAATCTCGATTACCGTGGAAGCTGCCTCAAGACCATCGAATACTCGGCGAACCGCCTGCTTTGCCGCGTCGTTTAGACTTGTAAAATCTGTGCCAGTTTGCGCCGTCGCAAGCATTGGTTGGTTCCATTAAGCCGCCGCCCTCGGGTATCCTAACCCGACCGAGGCTGTTACAGCCACGATCAGTTGTCACGACTATTACTATTTCCATCAGGGATGCCTATATGGCTACAAGCGACGCCCCGACGACCTGGCGTTTCAGGCACTTTGACTCGTTTGAAACGGCAGAATGGCATGCAGTTCTGCAGCTGCGGGCCAGAGTATTTATCGTCGAGCAGGATTGTCCCTATCTTGACCCAGATCAAAAGGATCCAAAATGCTGGCATTTGGAGGGCTTTCTAGGAGAGGCATTGGTAGCCACCCTACGAATTGTTCCACCTGCGATCAGTTACGATGAGCCCTCAATCGGTCGCGTTGTCGTGGACCCTGAGCTTCGAGGCCAGCAACTAGGTCGTGAGCTTATGCTGCGAGGCATAGCCCTATGTCAGGACTTATTTCCGATGCCCATCCGTATAAGCGGGCAGGCGTATCTCCAGAATTTCTATGAGTCCTTGGATTTCGCCACGGTCAGTGAGCCCTACCTCGAGGACGACATCCCCCACATTGAAATGCTGTTGCCGGGGCCCTGATCTACTGCAGATCGCATCTTTTTTATGCGGCGTTGCGAGAAGCGCGCTTTCGCTCATGCTCCAGAAGCAGCTTTTTGCGGATACGGATGCTGGTGGGGGTTACCTCCACCAACTCATCGTCCTCGATAAACTCCAATGCCTGCTCAAGCGAGTGTTTGACAGGAGGGGTAAGGATCAGGGCTTCATCGGTGCCCGATGCGCGCACGTTGGTTAGCTGCTTGGCTTTCGTGGGATTGACGGTTAAGTCATTGCCACGACTGTGAAGCCCGACAATTTGCCCTTCGTAAACGTCGATATTGGGATCGGTGAACAATCTGCCACGATCCTGCAGACTATACAGTGCGTAAGCGAGGGTCTTGCCGTTAACCATGGACACCAGTACGCCGTTCACCCGACCACCCAGCTCGGACTTTGTCACCGGGCCGTAGTGATCGAAAATATGCGTCATGATGCCGGATCCAGACGTCAGGGTCATAAACTGAGAGCGAAATCCAATTAATCCCCGAGCGGGCACCACAAACTCCAGGCGAACCCGTCCATTACCGTCGAGGACAAGATTTTTGAGCTCTGCGCGTCGGAGCCCCAACTCCTCCATAACCCCACCCTGATGGGACTCTTCACAGTCAATAACCAAATGCTCGTAGGGCTCACTTAGCACACCATCGATTGTCTTTTGAATTACTTCTGGTCGAGACACCCCAAGCTCATATCCCTCGCGGCGCATGCTCTCTATCAAAACCGACAAGTGAAGCTCACCTCTACCCGATACAATAAATTTATCTGGCGACTCGCCCTGCTCCACCCGAAGCGCCACGTTGTGAATGAGCTCCCTGTCCAAACGCTCTCGGATATTGCGAGACGTAACAAACTTGCCCTCACGACCCGCAAAAGGTGAGTCATTCACCTGAAAGGTCATACTTACCGTGGGCTCGTCGATAGTGAGAGGTGGCAGGGGTTCTGCAGCACTTGGATCGCAGAGTGTGTCGGAGATATTCAAGGCCTCAATCCCCGTAACGCAAACGATATCTCCCGCGCTGGCCTCAGTCACGTCGGTGCGCTCCAGGCCGTGGTAACCCATGACCTGCAGTACCTTGCCGTTACGGGTTGATCCATCGCGATCCACGACGGTCACCTGGGTATTGGGTTTCACCACGCCGCGGGTTATACGACCGACACCGATAACGCCGACATAGCTGTTGTAATCCAGCGCCGAAATTTGCATTTGCAAAGGCCCGTGAGTATCGACTTCCGGAGCGGCGACTTTTTCCACTATTGCTTTGAACAAGGGCGTCATATCCGAGCTCATCGCCTCGTGATCTTCACCGGCGATGCCGTTTAACGCAGAGGCATAAATCACAGGAAAGTCGAGCTGCTCTTCAGTGGCGCCGAGGGTGTCAAACAAATCGAAAACCTGATCCACCACCCAGTCTGGCCGCGCGCCCGGACGATCCACCTTGTTGATAACCACGATAGGCTTCAGGCCCCTCTCAAAGGCCTTGGAAGTCACGAAACGGGTTTGAGGCATGGGCCCATCTACGGCATCAACCAATAACAAGACCGAATCGACCATCGATAACACCCGCTCGACTTCGCCACCGAAATCCGCGTGTCCGGGGGTGTCCACAATGTTGATACGGTATTCGTTCCAACGAATTGCCGTGTTCTTGGCAAGAATGGTGATGCCGCGCTCTTTCTCCTGGTCGTTGGAGTCCATGATGCGCTCAGTCCCGGCGTTTTTGCGGTCGAGGGTCCCGGACTGCTGCAGCAAGCAATCGACGAGCGTGGTTTTGCCATGATCCACGTGGGCAATAATCGCGATGTTACGTAGTTGGCTGATCACAATCAGGGTCTCTCGTCTATGAGGTGATAGGGGCTGCCGCGAGGCGCGCGGAGTGTATCAGAGACCCGTGATACGCAATCCGGATACCTTCAGTTTTTACGGAAATTGGAAAAGTGCCCAACGGTGATCGCTCGTGTGGTGTGCCAAGCTCCCGTCTTGGCGAACCCAAGGCACGCCGCTCATCCGCTTTATTTTGGTGCATATACGCACTTATATAGTGCGATAAGCCGCGCCATGAACACCCCAAGCGGGCTCATTACTCGTTTTTTCATATTTAATTTCCTCAATAAATCAGTTACTTAAAAAATTATTGACTCATTTTGGGGCGTTGGCACGGGCTTTGCACTATCCTGAGGACCCAAAAGCTGGCATGGTGCGCACGCACGCCATCAATGCACCGGGAGGGGACATCCCTACCAATAACCACCTCACGAGGAGAACAACATGTCTGAGCGCACGCTCAACCTGATCAAAGACAACGATATCCGTTGGGTAGACCTCCGATTTACGGATACCAAAGGTAAGGAACAACACGTATCAATCCCTGCCACCGAAGTCGACGAAGATTTCTTCGACGAAGGCAAGATGTTTGATGGCTCATCCATCGCCGGCTGGAAAGGCATTAACGAGTCAGACATGATCCTCATGCCCGATGACGAAAGTTCGGTTCTTGACCCCTTCACCGACGACGCGACGGTTATCCTTCGGTGCGATGTCATTGAGCCCGACACCATGCAGGGATATGAGAGAGATCCTCGGAGCGTCGCAAAGCGGGCAGAGGCCTACCTTGCCTCGACAGGCCTCGGCGATACTGCATTTTTTGGACCTGAACCTGAATTCTTCGTGTTTGACGACGTCAAGTGGCATGCCGATATCAGCGGCGCCGGCTACACCATCAACTCAGAAGAAGCGGCCTGGTCTTCCTCCAGTCACTACGACGATGGCAATACTGGCCACCGTCCCCGGGTAAAGGGCGGCTACTTCCCCGTTCCACCCGTCGACTCTCTCCATGACATCCGTGCAGCCATGTGTTCTGCGATGGAGCAGATGGGACTGCCTATTGAGGTTCATCACCATGAGGTGGGCACCGCTGGTCAGTGTGAAATCGGGGTTCGCTTCAACACGCTGGTTAAGAAGGCGGACGAGGTGCAGATCCTTAAGTACTGCGTCCACAACGTAGCCCACGCCTACGGCAAAACCGCAACGTTCATGCCCAAGCCGCTGGTAGGTGATAACGGCTCGGGGATGCACGTCCACCAGTCTATCTCAAAAGACGGCTCCAACACCTTCGCAGGTGATGGTTATGCAGGTCTATCTGAAACAGCATTATTTTACATAGGCGGCATTATCAAGCATGCGCGGGCACTGAACGCCTTCACCAATGGTTCAACGAATAGTTACAAGCGTTTGGTGCCCGGGTTTGAGGCGCCAGTGATGCTGGCTTATTCCGCGCGCAACCGTTCCGCTTCAATTCGTATCCCTTACGAACCCTCTCCAAAGGGCAAGCGCATTGAAGTTCGCTTCCCGGATCCGACTGCAAATCCTTATCTGGCCTTCGCAGCCATGCTGATGGCGGGTCTCGACGGAATCCAGAACAAGATCCATCCCGGAGATGCGGCAGACAAAGACTTGTATGACTTGCCGCCGGAAGAAGGTAAGGCGATTCCGACAGTTGCCTCCAGCCTAGAAATGGCACTCGAAGCCCTCGATGCAGATCGAGAGTTCCTGACCCGTGGCGGCGTGTTCACCGATGACATGATCGACGCCTACATCGAACTCAAGCAAGAGGACATTGAGCGTCTGAACATGACAACCGCTCCGGTGGAGTTTGATATGTACTACTCGGTATAAGGCGAGAGTGATATCGAGAGAGCCCGCTTGCGCGGGCTTTTTTCTTATAAGTGAGGGAGCTCTATTTCGTCTCAGTAATGCGGTTGCTGGATAAAGACCAGCCGTTTAATAGGGAGGTGGCATCGTGACAGATAACTGCTCATATCTCGCATTGCTGAGCCCACTTGTGTTGCTGGTTCTACTATCAGGCCCTGTTATTGCTCAGACGCCGATCTATAAGTACGTCGACGAAAATGGTCAGACTGTCTATACAGACCAGCCCCCAACTAACGGCAGCAAGGCAGAGTCCGTTGAAATAGAACCGATTAACTCGTCAGTCCCTCTCACAATCGACAAAAAGCCCGGCACACCATCAATACACGGAAAGAATTCTGCAGTCGATTACCAAACGGTGATTACAAGTCCCGGTGATGGCGACACTATTCCCATGGGCCCGGGAAACTTCAGCGTCAGCGCAGCGCTGTCCCCACCATTGAGCGCCAATGAAAGAGTAAGACTGATTGTCGACGGGATAACGGTGGGAGAGGCTCAAAGACAGCCTGTGTGGCAACTAAACAACGTATTTCGTGGTGAACACAAACTCGTGGTTGAGCGACTAAAAGGCAATGAACAGGTTGTTCACCGCTCCGCCAGCAGCACAGTATTTGTTCTCAGGCCGTCGATACGGTGAACGCTTTGGCCAACCATTCTCTGGAAGAAGCCCCCGGCGTCATGAGTGACATATCACGTGTGTTGCTTGACCAACTGGCAAGCTGCGTTGTGCTTCTCGATAACCGTAGAAACATCCTTGTTTTAAACACCGCCGCCGAGACGCTGCTGGAAATGTCTGCTGCCAGACTCGGCGGCAGCGATCTGGCGCAAGTCATTGATCTGGATGACACACTCGACTCGCTGTTGGTCCAGGCCCTCGAGAAGAATTATCCCGTGGTTAAACGCGAGTTAGATGTCATGCTGCGCAGCGGACAGCGATGCTGCCTCGACTTTACTGTCAGTCCGATCAATATTGCGCAGATCCCCCATTTGCTGCTGGAGTTCAATCCGGTCGATAGACTGAACGCCATCTCAGAAGATGAGCATATGTGGCAGGCGCAGGCCTCACTGCGGCAAATCATCAGAGGCCTCGCTCACGAGGTAAAAAATCCGCTTGGGGGCATTCGCGGGGCAGCTCAATTGCTCTCTCGAGAACTCGAGGCACCGGCATTGCGCGAGTACACCGATGTCATCATGGAGGAGGTTGATCGCCTGCGAGCACTGGTGGATCGACTACTGGGCCCGAGAGAACGGCTGCATCCTCGCTTGGTGAACATTCACGAGGTGCTGGAACGGGTAAAACAGCTCATCGAGGTGGAATCTGCCGGGGCTATTTCCGTTGTCAGGGACTACGATCCCTCTCTCCCCGAATTCAATGCCGATCCCGATCAACTTACACAGGTCGTGCTGAATATTTCTCGCAATGCGGTTCAGGCCCTGCAAGGCGAGGGAAAAATTACCTTCTGCACCCGGGCCAAACGTCAATACACCCTTGGAGGCCAGCGACACAAACTTGTCTGTGCCGTTGACATCATTGATCCCGGCCCAGGTATTCCCGAAGAGATGCTTCCCCAATTGTTTCTTCCGATGGTCAGTTCCCGTGCGCGAGGCGCCGGCCTGGGTTTGTCCATAGCGCAGATGATCGCAAACCGTCATGGGGGGCTGATTCAGTGCCGCAGTGAGCCCGGTGATACGTGCTTCACTCTTTTACTTCCCATGGAGGGATAACCGTTGTCAAACGAACAAACAGTTTGGGTAGTAGATGATGACCGCTCAATTCGCTGGGTAGTGGAGCGCGCCCTCAATCAAGCCGGATTGAGTTGTGAGAGTTTTGAAAGCGCCGATGACATGCTTGATGCGATGACCCTTCAGGTACCAGACGTGGTCATAAGCGATATTCGCATGCCCGGTACCGATGGTCTCGAGCTGCTTGCGAAATTGCATCACGAACATCCGGAAATACCGGTCATTATTACGACCGCCCACTCGGATCTCGACAGCGCGGTCGCCTCTTATGAGGAAGGCGCTTTTGAGTACCTACCCAAGCCTTTTGACGTTGATGAAATGGTGGCCACCGTGCTTCGAGCACGCACTCTAAAAACCGGCTCAGAGGCCTCTGCCGGTCAACAACCGCCGCCCCAAACAGAAATCATCGGCAACGCACCCGCGATGCAGGAAGTGTTCCGGGCGATTGGTCGACTCGCCCAGAGCCACATAACGGTCCTGATCAATGGTGAATCAGGCACAGGTAAAGAGTTGGTCGCCAGAGCCCTGCACCGGCATAGTCCTCGAAACAGTGCTGCCTTTATCGCGCTCAACATGGCTGCCATTCCAAAGGAACTCATGGAAGCAGAACTGTTTGGCCACGAAAAAGGCGCCTTTACGGGGGCAAACTCGCGTCGGGAAGGACGATTTGAGCAGGCGAATGGAGGCACCCTTTTTCTCGATGAAATCGGCGATATGCCGGCAGAAACACAAACGAGACTGCTGCGAGTGTTAGCGGATGGAGAGTTTTTTCGTGTTGGCGGCACATCACCCGTGAAGGTCGACGTCCGGATCATTGCGGCCACCCACCAAAATCTGGAGAGTCTGGTTGCCGAGGGCAGGTTTCGAGAGGACTTGTTTCATCGATTGAACGTAATTCGCGTTCACCTGCCCAAGCTATCTCAGCGCCGAGAAGACATCCCCAAGCTCATGCACTACTTCTTGCACAAGGCCGCACGGGAACTCGAAGTAGAAGCAAAAACCCTCGACAGTGAGGCGGAACGATTTTTATCCCAATTGCCCTGGCCTGGCAATGTCAGGCAACTGGAGAACACCTGCCGCTGGCTGACGGTGATGGCAGCGGGGAGAGAAATACTGCTCAGTGACTTACCCCCTGAGTTACTTCAGCCACCCTCGGAAAGCAACGGCTCCTCGACCAAACAGTGGCAGGGGGTGCTCGCAGAATGGGCTGGTAACAAACTGGCAGCGGGGGAGTCTAATGTGTTGCGAAACGCATTGCCGGAGTTCGAGCGAATCATGATTGAAGCAGCGCTTGCTCATACAGGGGGACGTCGCGCCGAAGCTGCGGAGACGCTCGGGTGGGGCCGGAACACCCTCACCCGAAAGATTAAGGAATTAGAGACCGCTGGCACCTCGGTAAAAGGCGCCTGATCTCACTCTGCTTCTGTGCTAGCTGAGGCGTCCTGCGCTGCCTGTTGTGCGACAGCCTGGCGATAAAGCGCGTCAAAATTCACTGGAGACAGCATCAGTGGGGGAAAACCTCCCTTCACTACCAGCGCATCGATGCTCTCACGTGCATAAGGGAAGAGAATATTCGGGCCGACTGTAGCGAGCACCTGTCGCAATGGCTCCCCATCAATACCGACCACATAAAAAATTCCGGCCTGCTGCACCTCCACAAGAAATGCAGTCTCCTCAGCCATTTTGGCAGTAACCGTCAGGGTGAGCACAACCTCGTGGTTGCCGTCATCATCAACACGAGAGCTCTTTGTGTTGAGGTCCACGTTCACACTCGGCTGCCATGACTGCTTGAAAATGCCCGGGGTCGAGGGAGACTCAAAAGAGACGTCCTTAGTGTAAATACGCTGCAGCGTGAACTGCTGCTGGGTTGCTTCATTATTTGCTGCGGCTTGTTCTTCAGCCATGAGGTTACTCCTGCCTTTTTGAAAAAATCAATGAACGTATTGATACCTAGAAACTACTGTTTTTTGGGTTGGCCCTATCCGTGATTTACCCTGTCAGATTGAAGTAGTGAATCCAGACGGCCAGACCGCTCCAAAGCGTAGAGTTCGTCGCAACCACCTATATGCTGCTCGCCAATCCAAATCTGGGGCACGCTGGTTCTGCCTGCTCTCCTCGCCATGTCTTCACGCAGAGCCCGGTCACCATCCACCGGAATCTCGTTAAAAAAAATGCCTTTACTGTTTAACAAGCCTTTGGCTCTTATGCAGTAGGGACACCATCGAGTGGTATAGACAACGACCTCAACCATTACTTACTCACAACCGGCAGTTTTAGCGCTGTCCACTCCATCATGCCACCTGTCATTTTTTGCGCTCGCACAAACCCGGCTTCCCGGAGCTGCCGGGTGGCTGGTCCGGCAGACTGGCCCATCTTGCACACCACAATGATAGGTTTGTCTTTGTATTTGGTCAGCTCATCTCGCCGTGTCGGTAGCTGTGACAAAGGAATGTGTACCGAGTCAGCAATATGCCCCTTTTTGTAATCGCTACCGTCGCGTATATCCAAAAACACCCCCTCGGCGCTGTTCACGAGGGTGATGGCCTGCTGCGGGGTAGCGGCCGGGCCCGCCTTGCGACTCTCGTGGACAAACAGCATCACAAATGACGCAATAAGCGCTAGGAAGAGCACCCACTGCTCTATAAAAAACTCAATAAATAAATCCATTCGCTAGGCTGTTCCGGAACAAAGATGCTGTCGGGCGGTTTGCAGCGCGGGACCCGGCCAGGGGATCTAACGGCGCAGCATACTGGTTAATTTTTTGAGGGCGGAGTATAGCTGGTTGCTTGGCGGTGCTCCAGCGCCCTGAAACAGTGCACAAGAAGTTCCAATACTGCGGTTACAATAGTGGTTTACCAGCAAACGGATGGATTCATCGCCTCATGACTCAGGTACCACCGAGACCTACTCTTCTAGTCATTTTGGATGGCTTTGGTTATAGGCCAGAACGTGAAGACAATGCCATTGCCAACGCCAACACCCCTCACTGGGACTTCCTGTGGAATAACGCCCCAAAAGGCCTGATATCCGGGTCCGGGCTGGACGTGGGGCTGCCCGAGGGGCAGATGGGGAATAGCGAGGTAGGCCACATGAGTCTGGGCTCTGGTCGAATCATTTATCAGTCGATCACGCGAATCGATAAAGCCATAGTGGAGGGACAGTTCGCCAATAATGAGGCCTATTGCGCGGCGGTGGATGCGGCGGTGGCCGAGGGTAAAGCCGTACACCTCATGGGGCTGCTCTCTCCGGGTGGAGTTCATAGTCACGAGAAGCACCTGTTTGCCGCAGTGCAGCTGGCAGCGCAGCGGGGGGCATCGGACATTTTTCTGCACGCATTCTTCGACGGGCGGGACACGCCACCGAGGAGTGCGGCTGAATCATTGATCGCCGCGGAAAAAACATTTGAAGAGCTTGGCGTTGGCCGAATTGCAACGGTACAGGGCCGCTATTGGGCGATGGATCGGGACCAGCGCTGGGACCGAATTGAAAGAGCATACCGCTTGTTGTGCCACGGCGAAGCCGAACGGTCCGCACCTACAGCTCTTGATGCGCTAAGGCTCGCTTATGAGAATGAAGAGAATGATGAATTCGTTGTCCCAACCGCTATCGGCAAACCGGTGACGTTTCAGGGTGGAGACGCCGTGCTGTTCCTGAATTTTCGGGCAGACCGCGCTCGTCAGCTAACGGGAGCTCTCACCGAGCCCGAATTCACCCATTTCGATCGAGGTCAGCGGCCTGAACTACGATTTGTTTGCACTACCCAGTACAGTGCGGATTTCGACCTTCCGGTAGCCTTTCCACCGGATATTATTCGCGACAGCTTGGGTGAAGTTGTTTCAAATCATGGACTGTCACAACTGAGAATCGCGGAAACCGAAAAATACGCACACGTCACTTTCTTCTTCAGCGGAGGACGGGAAGCCTGCTTCGAGGGCGAAACCCGAATCATGGTGCCATCACCCGACGTGGCGACCTACGAACTCAAACCTGAAATGAGCGCCTTTGAGGTTACCGACGAGATCGTCAAGGCCATTGAGGAAAAATCCCATGATCTGATCGTGGTCAACTATGCCAACGGTGACATGGTCGGACACACGGGGGTGTACACCGCAGCAGTGGCAGCAGTCGAGGCGCTTGATGAGTGTATAGGGCGCCTGGTTAAGGCCATCAATGAGTTCGGTGGAGAGGCATTAGTCACTGCTGATCACGGTAACTGTGAGCAGATGAACGACTACGATAGCGGCCAGGTTCATACCCAGCACACTACCTATCCGGTCCCACTGGTCTACATAGGGAACAGAGCAGTTTCCCTGAAGCCAGAGGGCGGCGTGCTGTCAGATGTGGCACCGACCTTATTAGCCATGATGGGGTTAAGCCAGCCAGCTGAGATGTCGGGCACCAATTTAATGACTTTTTCTGACTAGGTTTAATGCGCGATCGGTCCCTTGCCATCCGGTTTCGCGCTCTGGGTTTCTCGGCGTTCGTACCGCTATTCCTCTATAGCGCAATAGCGACGTCGACGGCTCTCGCCCAGGGGGACAGAGAACAGCAAACCCAGCGCGAGATCGACGCTTTAAAAGAAAAAATAGCGTTGATCCAGGAAGGCATGGAGCGCAAACGCACAGAGCGCGACGTGCTACAAACCCGGCTCCGCGATACCGAACTTGAACTTGCCTCTCTTAACCAATCCCTGATTGAGATTGAAGACGCGATCGAAACCGAGCTTGACCAGCTACTGGCGCTCGACGAGGAGCGCAAAAATTTACAGCTGTCTCTGGACCAAGAACAGAAACACCTCTCCGACGAGATGCGCTCCATTTGGTTAATGAATCAAGGAGGTGGCCTGAGACTGCTTTTTGGCAATCAGGACCCAGATCAGCTGGCACTCAACCTTGTATTCTTTGAACGCCTGCTTGAGTCTCGGGAGGCGTCCCTCGAGCGTTTCGCCGAACTGATCAAACTGGCAGATAAAAACCGCGAGGCCTTGAGCGAGTCGCAGAAGCGGCTATCGGAGCGGCGTTCCCGGCTGGAAGAGCAGCGCTCGCATCAAGCGCTGGTGCAATCAGAGCGTCAAGCAGCACTGACAAATATTCTACAAAGCCTGAATGAAGACAGCGGGCAGCTGAAAGAACTTGAAGCCAATGCTATGGCACTGACGACTCTACTGGAGGAAATTCGGTCAGCTCTCTCGGATTTAGACCTAGTGGCGCCAGTAAAGCCCTTTTCGGAAGCGAGGGATTCCATGGTCTACCCCAGCTCGGAAGCGCCGACTAATCGCTATGGTGCCCGACGCAATGCTTCAGATATGCGCTGGCGTGGTTGGTTAATCCCGGCGGCAGAGGGATCCGACGTCAGGGCCATTTACCATGGGCAGGTAGTATATGCGGACTGGCTCCGCGGACAGGGCCTTCTGGTGATCATTGACCATGGCGATGGCTTTCTGAGTCTATATGGCCATAATCGAAGCCTGCTGCGCTCCGTAGGCGACACGGTAAGCCCCGGGGATGTTGTGGCCCGCGCAGGGACAACGGGCGGATTGGAACAAGCTGCCCTTTATTTTGAAATTCGCGAAGCAGGCAATCCCATCGACCCATCGCTCTGGCTAACTCCCTAGAAAGCACATCCTTGCGCAGCACTATTCGGTTACCATGATGACCGTTTTGATTAAGGACTTACGCTATGATTCTTCTGCGCGTCGCGCTGCTAACGCTTCTGACCAGCACCAGCGGGTCGGTTTTCAGTCAATCCGTCGAAAAGCAGAAAGAGCAGCCTGCCATTGTCGAAAGTGCGGAAGCACAAAGCAAGTTGCCCCTTGAAGAACTGCAAACCTTTGCTGATGTCTTCTATCAGATCCGAGAAGGTTACGTCGAAGAGGTAGACGACAGCACCTTATTTGAATACGCGGTCAAGGGCATGCTCGAAGGCCTGGACCCTCATTCGGTTTACATGACGCGCGAAGCCTACTCGGATCTGCAAACCCAAACTGACGGCGAGTTCTCCGGTCTGGGCATCGAAATAGGTCGGCGTGGAAGCTATATCGAAATCATTGCACCGATCGACGGCTCTCCGGCAGCAGAGGCCGGGCTACAGTCGGGGGACGTGATCCTCAAGCTGGACGATACCTCGGTAAAAGGCTTGTCTACTGACGAGGCAGTTGACTTGATGCGCGGGCCAGTCGGCTCTTCAATCGTGCTCGAAATAGGCAGGCCAGGTGAGGCAAAACCTTTTGAAGTCACCATCATTAGAGACAAGATCAAAATAGCGAGCGTCAGGGGTCGTCTGCTGGCGCCGCGCTACGGTTACCTCCGTATTGCCCAATTTGGGAGATCCACTGGGCAAGAGGCTCAGGAGGCTATTGAAAAGCTTGCCACTGAAAGCCCCCTCAAAGGTCTGGTAATCGACCTTCGCAACAACCCAGGTGGTGTACTGGAAGCCAGCGTCGAGGTTGCGGGCCTCTTTCTGGACGAGGGAGACGTGGTCTCTACCAAAGGCCGTCATCCGAATGCCGGTGATAGCTACAGCGCAACCAGCGGCGATCTTTTAGAGGGCGCGCCGATTGTAATACTCATCAACGGCGGCTCCGCGAGTGCCTCTGAAATCGTTGCTGGCGCACTCCAAGACCGGCGTCGCGGCATTGTGATGGGCACGCGCAGTTTCGGCAAAGGATCGGTGCAAACTGTGCTACCTATATCAGAGAGCCGTGCCGTCAAGCTAACCACAGCGAGGTACTACACCCCCAATGGTCGTTCCATACAGGCAGAGGGCATTGTCCCGGACATCGTGGTGGAGCGAGCCCAAGTTACCAGCGTGGAAGGCCGACGGGTAACAGAGGCAGACCTGCAGGGGAGCCTTGCGGGTGCCGGTGAGGCGAACCCCCAGGACGAAGGTGCTGAAAGCGAAAGCCTCGCCAGTCTGCGAGAAAATGATAACCAGCTTTACGAGGCTTTCACTCTACTCAGAGGCTACACACTTTTGGCAGGCAGCATGCCACTTAAAGCACCGGCACCGGCCGAAGGAATTGCCAACGAAGAGCAAGGGGAGTCGACCATAGAGTGATATGGGTCACAGCACGGGCTCTCAGCCTGCTGTTATTTTTTAGTAGTCAGGCCAATGCCTCATGCCCGGCTAACGAAGACGGACTTCTCAGTATTGTTATCGATGATCTGGGCTATCGTTTGGAAGCCGGCGAGGCTGCTATCAGATTGCCGGCACCCGTAACCCTTGCCGTCATCCCGGGCACGCCTTACGCGCAAACTCTCATGGCAGCCGCGGCCGAGCGGGATAAAGAGATCATCATTCATATGCCGATGGCAGCATCCCAACAGGCTCCAGGCGACCCCTATACATTGCTTCTTGATATGTCAGAGCATGAAATTGAGCACACCCTGTCACAGGCATTTGAGGAGTTGTCCGCCGCCACGGGTCTCAATAACCACATGGGCAGTGCCCTGACTGCTGACAGAAGCGCAATGAACACATTGATGGGTGAATTGGCAAAGCGGGATATGTTTTTTATCGACTCTAGAACTACGGAAAACAGCGTCGCGATGGACGTCGCGCGCGAACTGGGTGTCCCGGCATTTGCACGCTCGGTATTTCTCGACAATGAGCGTGACGACGCAAAAATAGCTGAGCAATTGACGATCGCGACGGATCTGGCTCGCCGTGAAGGTCGCGCACTTGCTATTGGGCATCCCTTTCCAGAAACCCTTCGGGTACTGGACGAATTGCTTCCTCAACTACCTATCGCACTAACAATCGTTCCCGCCTCTCAGTTGGCAAGATGCCGGACACGCTAGCTAGCGGACTTCGATACCCTTGTCTTTGAGATAAGCTTTTGCCTGGGGGATGGTGAACTCACCGAAGTGAAAAATACTCGCCGCAAGCACCGCATCTGCACCGCCCAGCGAGATTCCCTCCGCAAGATGCTCGAGATTGCCGACGCCTCCTGACGCTATCAAGGGAATATCCACCGCATCTGAAATGGCGCGAGTAATCAAAAGCTCGAAACCATCTCGGGTACCATCGCGGTCCATACTGGTCAGGAGGATTTCACCAGCACCTAGCGCGGCCATTTTTTGCGCCCAAGCCACAGCCTCAATACCGGTGGGCTTTCTACCCCCGTGGGTAAAAAGTTCATATCTCGCCGGCTCCCCTTGCTCGCTGACTCGCTTTACATCCATTGCGACAACAATACATTGAGATCCGAATCGTTCCGCAGACTCCCTGACCAGTTCGGGATTGTGAATTGCCGCTGTATTGATGCTGACCTTATCTGCGCCGGCGTTAAGCAGGGTTCTGATATCGCTTGTTTCACGCACACCACCACCAACCGTCAAGGGAATGAAGACCTCGCGTGCAATTTTCTCAACCGTATGGGCTGTAGTGTCACGGGCCTCATGACTCGCGGTGATATCGAGAAACGT
The DNA here is from genome assembly GCA_964218505.1 of Luminiphilus sp. Taxonomy (GTDB): domain Bacteria; phylum Pseudomonadota; class Gammaproteobacteria; order Pseudomonadales; family Halieaceae; genus Luminiphilus. The sequence goes on along the minus strand of CAXPOA010000020.1, from coordinate 13,433 downwards.
TAGTTCATCGGCGCCCTCTTCGTTATAGCGTCGTGCGATCTCGACAGGATCACCGGCGTCACGAATGCCAACGAAATTAACCCCCTTTACGACCCTTCCTTGATCAACATCGAGACATGGAATGATGCGCTTCGCTAGGGGCATTAGTGATCAGCCACCATCTCGTCAACGACACTCTGGGCCATTGCGAGATCCAGGGTTCCCTCATAAATAGCACGACCGGTAATAGCGCCGATAATGCCTTCCGAGCTGTGCTCCGCCAGTGCCCTGATGTCCTCAAGGTTGGTAATGCCGCCCGATGCAATAATAGGGATGCTCGACGCCTGAGCCATCTCGCGGGTTGCCTCTACATTAACGCCCTGCATCATGCCATCCCGATCAATATCGGTGTAAACAATGGCGCTGACCCCTGCTGCCTCGAACTCTCTGGCAAGGGTGGTAGCCCCCATTTCGGAAACTTCCGCCCATCCATCGGTCGCAACGCGCCCGCGCTTGGCATCAATACCCACAACGATGTGATCCGGGTACTCTTTGCAGGCAGCCCTGACAAACTCAGGATCCTTCACAGCCGCTGTGCCGATAATAATCCAGCGCACACCGCGCTTCAGGTAACGCTCAATCGTCTTCATATCACGAATGCCGCCCCCTATCTGGACCGGCACATCGGGCAACGCATCCACGATCGCCTCAATTGCATCGCCATTGACAGGCTCGCCCTCGAACGCGCCATTCAAGTCAACGAGGTGTAGCCGTCGCGCGCCCTGTCGCGCCCATTCGAGAGCGGTACCCGCCGGGTCGTCTGAGAAGACTGTACTGTCCTCCATGAGACCCCGTCGCAAACGCACACACTGGCCATCTTTCAAATCAATCGCAGGAATAACTAGCATGTTCCATCCCAGTTCAGAAAATTGCGCAATAACCGCAGGCCGGCTTCATGACTTTTTTCAGGGTGGAACTGGACAGCAAACAAATTGTCCCTCGCCATGGCGGCACACCCTTTCACGCCGTAGTCAAAGGTACCCGCTATCACCTCCTCGGCAGCCGGGCTGACCCAGTAACTATGAACAAAGTAAAACCGACAGCCATTCTCTATGCCTGCCCACAAAGGATGCTCAACCGCCTGCTCAACCTGACTCCAACCCATGTGAGGCACTTTCAAGCGCGCGCCAGACGAATCGGTGTGTTCTCGCCCGAAAAAGCGAACGCTGCCCGGCAAAATGCCAAGAGTTTCGACACCACCGTTTTCCTCAGAGCAATCCATCAACGCCTGCATGCCAACGCAAATTGCCAATACCGGTTTTTGACGATCTGCCAAGGCGCTCCGTAACATGTCGTCACACCCAAGGCGTTTTATCTCAGTCATGCAGTCCCGTATTGCGCCAACCCCCGGAAACACAACCCGGTCTGCCGCAGCAATAGTCGATGGGTCATGGGTAACATCGACCCGATCAGCACCCACGTGCTCCAATGCGCTGGCCACGGAGTGGAGATTGCCCATGCCGTAGTCGATAACGGCAACCCGTGTAGTCACCTCCTCACAGCACCCCTTTGGTAGACGGGGTCACACCCGCCATCGCCGGATCCTGGGCGAGAGCCATGCGCAGGGCACGACCAAAAGCCTTAAAGACGGTTTCTGCCTGATGATGGGCGTTGTGCCCGCGTAGATTATCAACGTGCAAAGTCACCTGTGCGTGGTTGACGAAGCCTTGAAAAAACTCGACGAACAGATCGACATCAAAGGTGCCAATCACCGCGCGAGTAAAAGCCACATGCCACTCGAGGCCGGGTCGTCCTGAAAAATCAACCACCACTCTTGATAACGCCTCATCAAGGGGGACGTACGCGTGCCCGTAACGCACCAACCCCTTCTTGTCGCCCACCGCTTTGGCAAACGCCTGGCCAAGGGTAATGCCGATGTCTTCGACAGTATGGTGACCATCAATGTGCAGATCTCCCTCTGCCACTATCTTTAGATCCATCATGCCGTGCCGGGCGATCTGGTCCAACATGTGCTCTAAAAAAGGGACGCCCGTGGAGAATTCAGCTTGGCCAGATCCGTCAATACAGAGATCAACGCTGATCTTGGTCTCCAAGGTCTCACGACTGACGCTCGCGCGGCGTGCCTCGGTAGTTACACTCATCTTTGTCTCCTGACACGGAATAGATGCTGGGGTTCGAAATAGCGGGTTTCAACACGCTACAATCCCTTATTGTATCCAAGATCCAGTGACGGTTCATGCCAACTAATCAGCAACAGGTAAAAACGATTATCGACGCTGATTCCCTCGGTCACCGCCTGCTTGAGTGGTTTGATCGCGAGGGGAGAAAGCACCTGCCTTGGCAACAGAATCGGACACCTTATCGAGTCTGGCTCTCCGAGGTGATGCTTCAACAAACACAGGTAAGCACGGTCATTCCCTACTTCCAGCGCTTCACCGAGCGCTATCCGACAGTGGATCAGCTCGCCAAGGCGAAGGACGACGACGTGCTACATCTCTGGACGGGGCTGGGCTATTACGCAAGGGCTAGGAATCTTTTAAAAACAGCACGCGTAATCCATGAGGACCTCGACGGGCAATTCCCAACCACCATTGACACCTTGAGTGCACTCCCGGGTATTGGCAGATCAACGGCTGGCGCCATTATCAGCCTTGCCATGGGGCAGCGGGCTCCCATTCTTGATGGCAATGTAAAACGGGTACTCTGCCGGCATCACAAAGTAATGGGATGGCCCGATCGAAGCGAGACCCTAAAGCGGTTGTGGGCGATTACTGAGGAAGTAACCCCGATGACGCGGGTAGCAGACTACACTCAGGGCATCATGGATTTGGGGGCAACCGTTTGTACCCGCGCCAACCCCGCCTGCAACCGGTGTCCGCTAAACAAATCTTGTCTGGCATTTGCTGAAGGATTACAGGACCAGCTCCCCGAAAAAAAGCCCAAGAAAAAATTGCCCGTTCGCAATACCCGGCTGATTATCCCCAGGCTATCCGACGGACGAGTAAGGCTTACCCGTCGTCCAGAGCAGGGCGTCTGGGGTGGTCTTTGGAGCTTCATCGAGCTGCCAGATGAGGCTGATCCAGCTGAGTGGTGGCTGACAAATACCGGCAAAGCTCCAATTGACGAAGAGCCAATGGAGTCCATTGAGCACACGTTCAGCCACTTTCATCTGATCATGGCGCCAGTACTTCTTCATGTAAACGATCCAATGCTCGGTATCGCTGATGTAGACTCTCACCGCTGGGTAGACCCTGCGGCCCCCGACGACCTGGGCCTGCCCGCACCCATTGTGCGCTTGCTCAAGTCGCTGGCCAGCCCTGCCTAATTTGGTAACCCTATGACACCAGCGCGGCGGTCCTGTTTTAGCGCCGGAGCAATGATTGAAAGCCAGGAGGTAAAGCATGACGCGAACCGTTTTTTGTCGAAAATATCAGCAGGAACTTGAAGGGCTCGATAGACCACCACTGCCTGGCCCAAAAGGCCAGGATCTGTTCGATACAGTGTCGAAGAAAGCGTGGACGGAGTGGCAAGCTGAACAAACCATGCTCATCAATGAAAAGCACCTCAACCTCATGGATCCCGATGCGCGAAAATATTTGCAGGGGGAGATGGATAAGTTTCTCTCCGGAGAAGAGCACGAGCGTGCAGAAGGCTATGTTCCACCAAGCAAGTGAGGCAAAACCTAAAAAAGCCGCTTACTAGTACTTTTATTTTGGCGATCCCAACTGTTCCCGGAATATGCGAAAATCGCGGCGCTATTAACTTCGGCCCATTAAATTCGGGCCACGGCGTCATAACGCACACCTTGGTCTGGGCGCCGAGGTTACATTTACTGTCTAACACCTAAGGAAGCCATGCGAAGCCTGTCCTGGATTGTTACGTTCACCGTCTGCGCCCTGGTAGCTGCATTACTTGGAGGTATCAAGTACTTTCAGATCTCAGCGGCAATGGCCATGGCGGCGGAGTTTCCACCGCCCTACGCGGTGGTGGCGACTGCAGAAGTCGTCGAGACCCAGTGGACACCTGTGCGCCGCCTGACAGGAACGGTGCGCGCGCCGAACTTCATCAACATCAGCGCCGAAGCCACAGGAAAAATCGTCGCACTCCCACTAGCGGCGGGCGAAGTAGCAAACAAAGGCGATCTCCTGCTGCAGCTTTTTGACCAAGACCTGAAGGCCCAGCGGGTGGCATTGGAAGCGGATCTCAATCTTGTACTCACGCAGCTCGAGCGCGTGGAATCTTTGATGGCGCGCTCGCTCGCCTCTCAAGACCAGCTAGACACCCTCGTGGCACGGCACCAAAGTCTCCGTGCGCAAATTGCCGCAATCGACGCTCAACTCTCTCGGCTAACAATCTATGCACCCTTTGAGGGTCGGCTGGGGATATATGACCAATCCGTCGGGGACCTCATGCAGTCCGGTGAAACGCTTACCACTTTTACTGGAGTGGGTGCCACACGCTGGGTAGATTTCAAGATACCTCAAGGGGTTGCCCGAGTAGCCCCAAGGGATAAGGTTAAGCTGTTTTCCATCGATAAGGAGCCGCTGGGCGAAGCCACTATCATCGCCGTTGCGGATGCGTTAAGTACCGGTCTTCGTGCTTATGAGGTTCGGGCGTCCCTTGAGGCAGCCTCCCTTCGTCACGGTGAATTGGTTCTTATCGAGGTTCAAACAAGTCGCCCGAGAATGGCTTTTGAGCTTCCCGGGCACGCTGTCCGCTGGGATGTAGAAGGACCCCATGTATTTGTGCTGAACAAAGCAGAAGACGGCGCCTACGTACCCTTCAGAGCCGAGCGGCGCAACATTACGGTGCTTGGAGACCTTGGAGGCACCGTACTCGCCGATGGTGAACTCGTATCTGGGGAGATGATTGCCACTGACGGCGCGTTCAAATTGAGCGATGGCAGTCTTGCCAAGCGCACCAAAGAGCAGTCACGCGGATGACGCCCCGGTTAACTGCGCGCCCCCGCTGGAATGACATTTTTGTCCGCCGACCTGTGGTGTCGGCCGTGCTGTCCCTTGCACTTCTACTCTTGGGTTTACGTGCAGCGATAAATCTCCCAGTCATTATGTTCCCGGTGATTGAGAGCGCTTCGCTGGAGATTACTACCGTATACCCGGGCGCCAGCGCTGAGACTGTCAGAGGGTTCGTCGCCGAACCCATCGAGAGAGTCGCCTCATCGGTGCCGGGTGTAGATTATGTGGAATCAATCACTACTAGTGGTAGTAGCCTGATCAAAGTGTGGCTAGAGCTAAACGAAGACAGTACCGATGCCCTCGCCGAGCTCAACACCCGCCTGAGTCAGATTCGCTTCGAATTGCCCGATGGTGCTGAGGACCCGTCAATCGACGTTGTTCGGGCAGACAGCCCCTATGCGAGCTTTTACCTGGCGCTAAGCATCCCTGACGGAGAAACTCGCCAAAGTGTCACTGATTTGATGCAGCGAGACATCCTGCCCCGCCTGACATCCCTGCCAAATGTTCAGGACGCCATGAACTCGGGTATACGACCTGCCATGCGTATCTGGCTCGACACCACAAGGATGGCGGCGTTGGGAGTAAGTGCAAGCGATATTCAACAAGCGCTTCGACAAAATAACGTAAGCAGCACCTTTGGCCGGGCAAAAAATGCGTCGCAGCAGATCGATCTTGTGGCAAATACGGAAGCAAAAACACCGGAAGACTTTGCTGGCATCATCATCAAATCACAAAGCGATGTCGATATCCGTTTGAGTGATGTGGCACTGGTGGAATCTGGCTCTGAAGAAGTTAACCAACTCACTCGGTACAGTCTGTTTGATGTGGTATTCATGGGCATTTATCCCGCGCCCGGCGCCAATGAGATTGACGTGGCAAATGATCTTTATGCCGAGGTCGACGCCATTAACGAAACTCTCGATCCAGCTTATAACTTCTTTATCGGTTACGACGTCACGCTTTACATGCGTGACGCCCTGAGAGAAATCGCCATTACCCTGGCGGAAACTATCTTGCTGGTAGGTTTTGTCGTTGTGGCACTGATGGGATCGATGCGAACCGCTCTGGTACCTCTTCTGACAATCCCCATTTCAATTCTGGGCGCTATCGGCGCGATGTCGATGATGGGCTTTTCTCTCAACCTTCTAACAGTGCTAGCGATTGTTTTGTCAGTGGGGTTGGTGGTCGATGACGCGATTGTGGTCGTTGAGAATGTCGCGAAGAATCTCCGAAATGGGATGAGTAGACGGGAGGCGGCGCTCACCTCGTCGAGACGACTACTCTCCCCCATCATCGCCATGACAATAACCCTCGCGGTGGTCTATGCGCCCATCGGACTGCTGAGTGGTCTTGCTGGGTTTCTATTCAAGGAGTTTGCCTTTACCTTGGCGATCGCCGTTCTCATATCGGGCCTTGTCGCTATAACCCTCTCTCCGATCATGAGTGCATGGGTTTGTCCCGATAAAGGACACGAAACCAAAGCAACCCGCTGGGTTAACAAGCGTTTTGATCAAACTTCCCGCACCTACGCGCGAGTTGTAGAAAAATCGATCAACTATCGCTGGCAGCTTATTGCCGCCGGACTCTTCTTTAGCATGCTGACCGTACCTCTTTACCTGTTTTCTCTGAAAGAACTGGCCCCTATCGAGGATCAGTCTGATATTACCGTCATCGCTGATGCATCTCCCGAAGCGGCGATCGAAGAGACATATGAAGGCATGAAGGAAGTGGTAACCACCCTCGCCGGATTTGAAGGGGCGACCGAGATTTGGCATGTGATGACGCCTTCGGCTTCCTACGGCGGACAGGGTTTTGTGGAACCCGACAAACGAAGCCGCTCGGTTCAGGAGATGCTGTTTGATATCTACGGGGCGCTAAAGGAAATTGCTTTACTCAACGTGTTTCCGGTGGCCGCCTCCGATCTGCCTTCCGCGGGTCAATTCGATGTTGAAGTGGTCATCACCAGTGCGGATGACGCGGCAACCATGCTTCCCTATGCTAAAAAGCTGGTGAAAGCGGTAGAAGAGTCGGGCTTGTTCCTCTTTGCCGATACCGACCTTCGAGTTGATCTTGCGCAAGTCAAAATAAATCTCGACAAGCAACAACTGGCGGATCTTGGCATGTCGGTTGGCGACGTTTCGAGTCAAATTGGTCTGTTAAATTCCGAAGGCTATGTGACTCGGTACGACGATCGGGGAAGGGCGTATCGGGTCATACCTCGCGTCATGCCTAACGAAGCGAGCTCGCCAGACGCTATTCTTGATCTGCCTGTAGTAACTCCAGACGGAGAACTCATACCACTTGGCGCCGTTGCCGACCTTGAGCGCATCACCGCACCCCGAGCCCTGACCCGCTTTCAGCAAAAAAATGCGTTCAAAATTTTTGGCGGTGTCGTTCCAGGCACAACCAAAGAGCAGGGGCTGGCCTTTATCGAGCAAACCGCCGCTGAACTGCTGCCGAAGAACTATGTTATCGACTACACGGGGGAGTCCCGGGAAATTCGCAGCGAGGGCAACACCATGCTGGGAGTGCTTGGCATTGCCATGATTCTGGTGTTTTTTGTTCTGGCAGTTCAGTTCAACAGCTTCAGGGATCCATTGATTATCCTTTTGGGATCCATACCCCTCGCTCTCTTTGCAGCCCTTGTTATCACCTTCGTGGATTTAACGACGATCAACATTTACTCTCAGGTGGGTCTCATTACGCTGGCTGGGTTGGTGGCAAAAAATGCGATCTTAATCGTGGAGTTTGCCAATCAGGCGCAACGTGATGGTCTGGACAAACTCGCCGCCATCAGGGAGGCATCCATGAGCCGGTTGCGCCCGGTATTAATGACGACGGGCGCCACCGTATTGGGCCATTTCCCCCTAGTTCTGGTGACAGGTGCTGGTGCAGAGGCTCGCAACAGTATCGGCGTTATTCTTGTTGTCGGCATGCTGATTGGCACCTTCTTTACCTTGGTTTTGCTACCCGCCATATACGCCGTGCTCGCGTCAGATCACCGAGATGATGAGTTGGCACCTCTGGATAGTGGGGTGGGAGAAGCCGCGACCGTCTAATTAGCCGTTGGCACAGCTTGACCTTGAGCAGTGGCACAGGTTTAATACGCGGCCTTCGAGGGAGCGCAAAGCCCCCCACTACAGAAAGGCCACGCCCAGGTAGCTCAGTCGGTAGAGCAGGGGATTGAAAATCCCCGTGTCGGCGGTTCGATTCCGTCCCTGGGCACCATTATCAAGAGCCCCGCAAATGCGGGGCTCTTTGGTGATGGAGTAAAGGGATTGGATGAGGGCCATCGAATGCGGTTCGACAAAATGCGACCACAGAAGCATTCTGGACGCCAGAGCGCAGCGGCGGCGCCCCATCGGGGTGAGAGCAGCGAAGGCAGCGCTGCTCGAATCATTCCGTCCCTGGGCACCATCCTTTCCGACCTTATGGGACACCCCAGCTAATTAAATGACCGGTCCCCGTTACATGTTGCTGAGCGCAGCATCCTTCGCCCTGATGGGGTGTTTGGTAAAGCTCGCCGGGAGCTGGCATGTTCCCCTTCTACAAATCATATTTGTGCGTGCACTGATATCCATAGTGCTATCCCTCGGGGATATCGCAAGAGCCCGGGTACACCCCCTTGGACAGCGTCGAGGCCTTTTGTTTGCTCGCGGACTGGCAGGATTTGTCGCGCTCACTGGCGTTTTCTATGCGATCTTGCATCTACCCTACGCACAGGCCACCGTACTCCAGTACCTGCATCCGGTTTTTACCGCATTGCTTGCCTTCTGGTTTCTGGCAGAGAGCCCTACCCGTGCCACCCTAGCCTGCATCATATTGAGCCTGATCGGTCTTGGATGGATGATATCCCCTTATTTTAACGGCGCAGACACGACCAGCATTCCTTTGTTGGCGATTACCGCAGGGCTGGGAGGTGCACTCGGCAGTGGTATCGCTTACACACTGGTTCGAAAACTGGTTACCACTGAGCACCCCTCAGTAATCGTCTTGTACTTTCCCATGGTATGCCTTCCGGGCACGCTAATACTTGGTTTTGACGACTTTGTCTGGCCCATTCCGGAAGCATGGCTAGCCCTCATCGGCGTTGGAGTGTTTACCCAGCTTGGCCAGCTATCGCTAACGCGAGCGATGCAATTCGATTCAGCAAGCAGGACGACAAGCCTCAGTTATTTACAAATCGTATTTGCCGCCTTATTGGGGTGGATTATTTTTGGGGAAATGCCGACCACCGCGACTCTTATCGGCGCGAGCCTCATTCTGTCGGGGGCTTTCGTTAGCGCTCTGCTCCAGCGCCCCGGGCCAACCGCGGCAAGGCCATAGTAGAGCCGCAAACCACGATAAACAGGTTTGAAAGCGCCGAAACCCCCACAACTTCAGAGGAAAATCAGTCCGCTCGCTATTTTATTCGGCGGTGGGCTAATCGGGCTTTGCTGCCGTAAAACCGAAACACGGCCAATCAGCAAAAAAGCCGGGCCCAGAACTTTAGCGGGGGAGATGCTCCACCCGGCCCTTGAAATGGATCCGGCAGGTGAGGTGATGCAGCATGAAAGCACTGGTTAAAAAATACGCCGAAGAGGGGCTCTGGCTTGAGGATGTCCCCGAGCCCGAGGTTGGCGGCAATGATGTGCTCATCAAGGTCCACAAAACCGCGATCTGTGGTACCGATGTCCATATCTACAACTGGGACGATTGGGCCCAAAAGACCATCCCCGTGCCCATGACAAGTGGCCATGAGTTTGCCGGAGAAATTGTTGAACTAGGGAGCAATGTCACGGGTCTCCAGATCGGTGACATCGTCTCTGGTGAAGGCCATGTGGTTTGTGGTCGCTGCAGGAACTGCCTGGCAGGACGCCTACACCTTTGCCCTAACACTCTTGGAGTCGGCGTCAACAGGGATGGCGCCTTCGCGGAATACATCGCTATTCCTGCTACCAATGTGTTCCGGCCGAATATTTATATCCCCACCGACCTGCTCAGCATTTTTGATCCCTATGGCAATGCAGTTCATACCGCGCTCTCCTTCAATATGGTGGGCGAAGACGTCATCATCACAGGGGCTGGCCCCATTGGTATTATGGCGGCGATGGTGGCGGGCCACTGTGGAGCCCGCAACGTCATCTTGACCGATGTCAACGAGTACCGACTCGATTTGGCTAAAAGAATCGTGCCCCGCGTACAGCCGATCAACGTGGCGAAGCAGCAGATCACCCGGGAGTTTATGGAAAGCTTGGGTATTCTAGAGGGCTTTGACGTCTGCCTTGAGATGTCTGGCTCCCCCGCTGCTTTCAGGGATGTGCTTAGCAAAATGATCAACGGCGGCAGCATTGCGATGCTCGGCCTAATGCCCGATGAAACGGGTATTGCCTGGACCGATGTCGTGTTTAAGGGTCTAAATATCAAAGGTATCTACGGTCGTGAGATGTACGAGACCTGGTACAAAATGGTCATGATGGTACAGAGTGGCTTGCCAGTGGAGCGCATCATCACTCACCGTTTTCATTACACCGATTTTCAGGAAGGCTTTGACATCATGCGGTCAGGTCAATCCGGAAAAGTGATTCTCAACTGGAAAGACTAATATGAGTTATCAAAGCGCCAAAGCGTCTTTTGTGGCCGACATCGAGGAAATCAAGGCTGCAGGCCTCTGGAAAACAGAGCGCGTTATTGATTCAGAACAAAAAAATGATATTCGTCTTGAAGACGGCAAAAACGTCGTCAACATGTGCGCTAATAACTACCTTGGATTGGCTAATCACCCAGACGTCATGGCGGCGGCCAGTCAAAGTCTTGAGCAATGGGGGTTCGGAGCGGCATCTGTTCGCTTCATATGCGGTACTCAGGGTATCCATAAGACCCTCGAGCAGCGAGTCAGTAATTTTTTGTCTACCGAAGACACTATTCTTTATGCCGCGTGTTTCGACGCAAACGCCGGCTTGTTCGAAACCATTTTAGGCCCTGAGGATGCAGTCGTTTCAGATGAGTTGAACCACGCCTCGATCATCGACGGCATCCGCCTTTGCAAGGCGGCAAGGTATCGGTACAAAAATAATGACATGGTGGATTTGGAAGACCAGTTAAAGGCCGCCAAAGGCGCGGGTGCCCGGCGCATCCTGATCACCACAGATGGTGTGTTCTCTATGGATGGCACCATTGCACAGCTCGATAAAATTTGCGACCTGGCAGATAAATATGACGCGATGGTGCACCACGATGATTGCCACGCTACAGGGTTTATGGGGAGTACTGGCCGCGGCGTGCACGAACACTACAACGTCATGGATCGGGTGGACATCATAACGGGCACTTTCGGCAAAGCGTTAGGTGGTGGCTCTGGTGGATTTACCTCAGGCAGACAAGAAATAATCGATATTCTTCGCCAGCGCTCCCGCCCCTACCTCTTTTCAAACACGCTTGCCCCCTCGATTTGTGCTGCATCACTTAAAGTACTCGATATGCTCGAGGCATCGACCGCGCTGCGGAACAAACTCCACGAAAATACCGCCTATTTTCGTGCCCAGATGCAAGCGGCAGGATTTTCCATTCCTGAGGGGAGTCACCCTATCGTGCCGGTCATGCTCGGTGATGCGGTACTGGCCCAGACTATGTCTACGAGACTGCTAGAGCTTGGTATTTTTGCGATTGGCTTCTTTTATCCCGTTGTCCCGCAAGGCAAGGCACGTATACGGGTGCAGATTTCTGCTGGGCATACGCTGGAAGACCTAGACCGAGCGGTATCAGCTTTTAAGCAGGCTCACGAGGAGCTCGCCTGAGTTTTCGCTAAGTTTTACCACCACGCTTTGCTGGAGAATCCCCTTTACTACATCGAAACAACCCCGTAACGTCCAAACATAAGCCAAAACAAAGCGGCAAAGCGCAGGTATAGCGGTGGTTTCTCAAATCAATCCGGTAGAAGACGCCATAGATACTTCAGGGCATGAATTTGCCTTCGAAGAGCCCTCATTGGAGTTGCCAGTCTCGAATCCAGAGAGTGAGCATGAACTGACTGGATGGGACCTCGTTCGCTCCTTCAAGGGGATTAACGACGCCGATATCGAAGCAGGCCACGGAGCCTTGATGTTGGGCTTCAGGGTGTACTTTATTTTCGTGATGCTCTTGGTTGGCTATCGCAACATCATGTTTGATCCAACTCTCGCTGGTGTTCTAGTGACGCTGAACACATTGGTGGGGATCTTGATAACCATGGCTCACCTTGTGGAAACCTCAAATTTCAGGGTCGATCGTCGGCATCAAATTCTTGTTATTGCCCTTATGATGATGGTCTCGGCAGCGGTCATTCAATATCGTAATCCCGCCTGGCCCGCCATCTCTTTTATCACCGCCCTCCCGACATCGGTTCTGCTATTGGTGCTGGTAGGTAGCTGGCCAGCTTTTATCATTCACCTGCTCTACTGTGTCACTTGGTCCATCATCGTTTTGACGGCAGGCTCATTGGCGCTGATACCCATGATTGCAGTGGCAATCGGCGTCTATCCTCTGCCTCTCATGCTGATGGGATTTCTAGCGGTGGCGCTTCAAACTCGAGAGCGCAACAGTACTCAACTGAAATTAGCACAGCACAGACTGGGTATGCGGGTAAACGCAAGAAACGCCCTTATCTCACAAGTAAAAGAGGAAATGACTATTCCGCTGGAGGCGATCAGGGCGCTACCCTTAATGACGAAGGTGAGCAGTCAAGCGCTGGTTGAGCAGGCAAATGATATTAGTAGAGAGGTATCTGCCCAGTTACTGGCGCTACGTGGGAATCTCGAGATAGCTAAATCCGATCTCCTGGTAACGCCCGCACCATCAAATGTGTTCGCCTTCATGGAAGCCTTAAGGCGTCGGGTCCAACCCCGGCTCGCAGCAAAAGGGCTGGCATTCGAGATAGATCCCCGTCAGCTTCTGGCTGACACCTATGAATTTGACGCGCAAAAATTACAGTTTGCACTGCTAGCGCTTATTGAAAGCGAGACTGCCTGCCCTGAGGCCACCTACATGTCTCTGGCGGCCTCCTGCCAACAAAAAACCGACGACTTTCATAGCCTTCGCTTTACGTTGGCATTCGATGGCGCACTCCCTGACGATATAGCCCGCCACTATTTCCCTGGTGGACATTGTCCTCCTCCCACGGCAAATGAACTTGGCGCTATAAACAATGACATCACGCCCTTCCCTCTTGTCGCCACGCTCTTGCAGCGGATGGGAGGGAGTTTTCATTATCGACAAAGTGAAAATGCTCAGGAGCCAAGCTATCACTTAATTTTGCCCGTAAAGACCTGCGCCGAAGCTCCCAATAAAGTGCCGCTTGTTCAAAATGAACACTACTTTGAAGGCCTACGGGTTGCAATTATTGATCAAGATCTTCTTGTGGCGAGACTGCTGTATTCTATTTTGGCTGCGGGAGGTTGCGAATCGGTTGAACTAGCACCCATGCGGGATGCCTTACGAATT
>CAXPOA010000019.1:0-11788 GCA_964218505.1 Luminiphilus sp. | reverse complement strand
TGACCGTTTCGATGGGTGATCTCTCCATTGACCATGGTCATCACATAGCCCTCGGCACCCTGCAGCAAGCGCGGTGCACCGGTGGGCAAGTCCCTGGCTACGTAAGGCATGTTAAGTTCGAGCGTGTCGAGAGAGATCACATTGATGTCTGCTTTTTTGCCGACCTCAATAACGCCTCTATCACTCAATCCGTAGAGGTCTGCGGGCATTTTAGTCAGCATATGTACAGCCCGTTCCAGAGGCAGTTTTTGCCCCCTCTCACGGTCTCGAACCCAATGCTGCAGCATGAACGTGGTGTAGCTCGCATCGCAAATGACATTGACATGAGCCCCGCCATCCGCCGCGCCGACAACGACGTGGGGATGGATCATCATTTCATGAACAGCATTGAGGTCGCCGTCCGCGTAGTTCCCCATGTAAACATGGAGGAACCCGGGCTGACCGCTAGTACCCGATGCCACTTCGCACATGGCGTCGTAGAGAACTCCTTCAGCGCTGTCATCGGCGTTGGCTAATCTGGCAGCGAGGCTTTCAGAGGGGTTGGGTTCAAATAGTTGACGATCGGCGCAGGGAAAAATGGCGTTCATCGCATCGCGAACGACCTGCGCACCGTTTTGCAAAAGCGGCGACTGTATTTCCTCGCTGAGAATTCTGCTGCGACGCTCGGGCTCAAGCAGGGCAGCGACCCGCTCCGAGAGTGGTAGATGAGCGATTTCCAGATAGCTGGGACGATCCAGAAAAATATGAAAGGTGTCCCAGCTCATCAACATCCCACCGGGCCGATTCCCTGTGGTTGCCCACAGTTTGGCACCCTCACGATTAGCGGCAGTGATCTCTTCCAGAAGCTCTCGCCATAGGGTGGTTTGAACGTTGTTTTGAGACAGCGTAAACACGACTGAGCATCCTGTTTCGAGGCTGAGCTCCTTGTACAACTGCACCTCGTCTCTAAAGGCCGCGGGGTTTTCCCCCATTAGCCCTTCGGGAACAACCTGCAATAGGTTGGCACCCGCGTGTTGAATACCTTTGATGATCGCGAGGATCTCGTCCTTCTCGGCGAAGGTCCCGGGTACCGACTCTCCCGCAGTAGATGTATGCATGGCGATGCGGTTCGTCGAAAAAGCGAACGCCCCCGCCGCAATAGCCTCTCTCGCCAGTGTCGCCATCTGCTCAATCTGCTCTTCCGTCGCTGGGCCATTGAGATTGTTTGCCTTGCCCAGTACGTAGGTGCGAAGAGCGCCGTGGGGGAGCTGGGCGATCACATCGACAGCCCGGGGTTTTTTATCAAGGGCATTCAAATAGTCGGGGAAGCTCTCCCAGGTCCACTCGATGCCATCTGCCAGAGCCGCCCCGGGAATGTCTTCCACGCCCTCCATCAACGCAATGAGAAAATCCTCTTCGCCAGGCCTGACAGGGGCGAAGCCAACGCCGCAATTACCCATCACAACCGTGGTAACGCCATGGTCAGCAGAAGGCGCCAAGCGATCATCCCAGGTTGCCTGACCGTCATAGTGGGTGTGGGGATCAACAAACCCCGGGGTGACGATACAGCCGCTGGCGTCAATGATTTCGATATCGCAGCTGTCCGAATAATGTGCGGGGAGCGCTTCACCGTCGGCAATGACGGCTTCTATTTTTCCATCGCCAGTTACTACATCCGCAATCAGGGGCTTCGCACCGGTCCCATCAACGACGAGACCTCCTTTTAGCAGTGTGTATTTCATCGTACTTGGTTTGCCACGCTTATTTTTCCCTTACCCTGACAGCTATTGCAAGGAGAGGCAAGATTAGGCGTCTTTGTGATTTCACCCGTTATCCGAAATCGCAAGAGCGATAGGCCACATGCCAGTGACATCAACTGGGGCACATCCATTTAAGGCGTTGTCGCACGGATAAAAACAAGAAGACTCAGACTAGCAAGACAAGTTGATGCTCCACTTTGTCCGCGGTAGGGTTGAGCTGGCGCGTGCTGTGTCAATAACAATAAACGCGCAGGAGCTCTGTGTGGGGAAAAAACATTTTCGAACATGCCATCTCTGCGAAACCATGTGTGGTATTGAGGTGGAGTATGAGGGGCGTGATGTTATTGCTATTCGTGGCGATAAAGACGATGTGCTCAGTCGCGGTAATATCTGCCCGAAAGCGACCGGCATTCAGGATATTCACAACTGCGAGGATCGCCTGAAAAAACCTCTAAAGCGTGTTCGAAAAAATCCTGCGCAAAAGAGCCACGACGACGAATGGGTCGAAATCGAATTTAGCGACGCTATCGATTACGCCGCTCGAGAATTGTCGCGCCTTCAGATAGAACACGGACGAAATGCTATTGGCTCTTATTGGGGTAGGAGCACTGCACACAACTGGGGCTGTACTCTCTCTGTGCCTCTAGTTCAAAAAATAATGGCATCACGCAACGTTTACACGGGTTCCACAGTGGATCAGATGCCGCACAACTTTGCCTGGCATCATATGCTTGGCCATCAATTTTTGTGCACGGTTCCCGATATTAACCGTACCGATTATTTCTTGATGTTGGGAACCAATCCAAAAATCTCCAACGGTGCGCAGATGTCGACAGGCGCCAACGCGTGGAAAAAACTGAATGCAATTCGAGAGCGAGGTGGAAAATGCGTGCTCGTCGACCCAAGGCGCAACGAATCTGCAAAATATGTCGATGAACATCATTTTATCCAACCGCATTCAGATTCGCTCTTTTTGATGGGGCTGATTCACGTGATTTTTGACCGTGGATTAGCGACTCCAGGGCGAATGGCTGGACACATCACGGGTTGGCAAGAGATGGAAGAGATAGCCGCCTCGTTTAATCTCGATGTAATAGAGCAGGTGACGGGTATCAGCCGCGCCACTATCGAGCGAATCGCTGAGGAATTTGCCAGTGCTCACAGCGCAATTTGTTACGGGCGAACAGGTGTCTCCATGGTGCAGTTTGCCGGGCTCAGCCAATGGTTGATGTATGTGCTGAACATCATCACGGGAAATATGGATGAAAAGGGTGGCATGATGTTTCCCGTGCCGGCGCTGGACTCTCTTGACCTAACTAAATCGAGTTGGGCCACCTATCATTCACGAGTCAGCGGGAAGCCCGAATTTTCTGGGGAATTTCCGCTTGCGATCCTCGGCGAAGAAATTCTGACACCCGGTGAGGGTCAGTTACGGGGGTTGCTGGGAATTGCGGGCAATATGGCTCTATCCATGGCCGACGGCCACAATACCGAGCGGGCGTTGCAAGCACTTGATTTTTATGTGGCAGTAGATCCTTACCTGAACGAAACCACCAGATTTGCGGACGTGATCATTCCACCCTGCGGACCGCTGGAAAAAAGCCATTACGATATGTTCTATCACCTCTACGACACCATAAATTGGAGTAAGTATTCCCCCGCCTTATTTACCACGGAGCATTCAAAGTGGACGGATTTTGAGATCCTTACTGGTCTTGCTGCCCGACTGCTTGAGTTTCGTCAGAGGAGTAGTTTCAGGCGTGGTCTCGTGCGCTGGCTGAGCGGGCTTCTAAAGAAGATCGTGACACCGGAACTTTTTTTAAGCTTAGGTTTGCGGTTTGGCCCTTACGGGCCGGGACTCAACCCCTTTAAGAAGTCGGGTCTAACACTTGGGCAGCTGAAGAAAAATCCACACGGGCTCTTTCTATCTAACCTCCATTACACCTTACCCGAGGGATTACGCACGCCTGATAAAAAAATCCGGCTTGCACCCGCCGCTTTCGTCGATGATTTACCACGCTTGAAAGCGTGGTTTTTTGAAGGTCAGAAGGAGCGGGCTGAATCGACGAGCGAATTTGACTTAAAAATCATCAGCCGATTGACCAACAGAACATTGGGATGGATGCACCACAGTCATCGTTTGGTAAAGGGAAAAAATCCCTGCGAGTTGATGATACACCCCTGTGATGCTGCAGCACGGAAGATTAGTGCCGACAGTGTGGTGAGGGTTACATCTCGCACGGGTGCGATTGTGCTTCCTGTCGAGATATCAGAGGACATTATGCCCGGCGTGGTGTGTATGCCCCACTTGTGGGGTCATGGTCGCAAAAATACGCGACAGGGGGTGGCAAACGAGCATCCTGGTGTCAGCATGAATGACCTAACCGATGTGACACTCATTGATGAACTCACGAACAATGCGATCGTTAATGGGGTTCCGGTAAAGGTAGAGCCGATTTCGGCGTGTCAGCCTGTTGAAGAGACCCATCCGGATGAATTGGTTGAGGAATTCATTACTTGAGAAAGATTTCGCTCTGCCGCCGTTTGGCCTTTTGTGCCGTCACATTGCTCACGAGTTTGTTGGTAGTAGTCACGACTTCACTTGCGGACCCAGCCGAAGCCGAAAGTGATACAGCGCCTTTTGTACGTGCATTCGGTGCGTTAGCTGACGGATCCTGGGCCGGCCTGTTTTCTGGAAGTAATGAAATCGACCCGATCAAGTATGCGACAGATTCCCCAGAGAAAACGATATTTAAATCAGCACAGTACGCTCTAAGTTCGACGGTCTCGGGTGATGAGATCTGGTATGGAACGGCGGCATCTGTTTGGTGTTACTGGCCTTATATTTCGATGAAAATGCCCCTCGGTCTGATGAACTTTGAGACGCCTCATCAGGGTTGCCAATTAACCCCACCTGCTGGACAACGACCGCAGGCACAAATCTACATCGCCAATGTTGATTCAGGCGAAACTATCCATGTGGGTCCAGACACCATCGCTGATGGAGAAATCTTTTGGCTGGACGCGCAATCCGGCATTGTCGACCGGTCTTATTTGGAGAGTATGTTTTCGATGCCGGGCTATACCTATCGAGGTGCCGGAACGTTGGGAGATCTCACTTTTTTTGCAGGGTCCAATGAATTTTCCATCAGGTCTATAAAGACCGACTGGTTAGATCGGCTTGATGCTCAAGATCGGGCTCTTGAAATACTAAAGTTTCCTCGAGATTTTGATTTCGATCAGGATGGCAATATCGGATACAACCGTATTTTTGTGTTTGACAATAAAAAGAAAGCCTACCTGGGCTATGCAGAGTTTTTTTTCGATACGGTGAGACGTTTTCAAGTAATAGAGCACTCCGATGGCAGTCGTGGGATCTATTTTTTCGGCGGACCCGACCAGTCGGGAAGTCAGAACGGCACCAGTTTAAGTGCCATGCTGAGATGGGTTGGCACTATGGAGGCGCCTCTAAAGGGGGGTATGTTTGATAACGGTTTTGACATTGTGTCGGAAGCCTCCTTTGAGGAGTTTGGTGTGGTGGGTGACTTCAGGACGTTTTCGCGTGAGACGGGCACCCATGTTGTGGCAAGCTCTTGGTATCACCCGCTTGGCCAACCCGCCTCCATGTTGGTAAGTAATGCAATACCCGAGAGCGGCTTTTCTCGACAATCCCCGGCCGTTTTCGAGTCTTTTTTTCAATACACCGATTATGACCCCGACCCTGTAGCGGCTAGAGGAGCAAAGTTTGCAGCCAATGAATTCTTTGGCGGTTACTTTTATTTTGGTTCCTATCATCAGGGGACCTCGTCCGCCTACGACCACCTTATGGAGGAGTACTGCGAGATCCATGAGATTGAAAAGCTTTGTGACCTGTCACGTTATGACCGGGCTGATACACCGCGACACCGAGAATTTATGACCAAAAGCTGGCGTGCAGCATCCCTGTTCAGGATAAACGAAGAACATATTCTGGCATCTGATATCGCCATGATGGACAAAGTGCAGTTGCTTTACGGCAACGAACGAGATTGGGTCTTCAGTCCACTAGCTTCTACCAAGGATGGTCCATACGACGACTATCAATTCTTGCTCGAGAAAAATCGACTTTCGCATGCGCCTCTTTTTGGTCGCGATGGCTTTGGTCATGAAGGGATGGTTTATACGTTTACCCTCGTAGCTCATGATGAAAAATTGTTTCTCGGAACGTGGAATGCCGCGGCGGGCCTTTTTGATATGTTTTCGCAATCTGACTACACCGCATGGAACCACAGAGCACTGCATTTGTTTGGTTTGCCCATACCTTTGAATCCATTTGGTCAAACGCAGGTTGTTGAAAACAATCCTGCGTATTTCCTGTATCAGTCAGTCGTGGAGGGTGCGGAGCACGGCAGATATGATGTGAGCGAGGCCAGTAAAGGCTGGCTCTTGGTTTTTGAGGACACAATATCACCTCCCGCGATTTTCAAGAATGGATTTGGCAATTCCTGCAATAACGGAGTGCGAAATTTTGCGAAGCTAGGAGACGATATGTATTTGGGTACAACGAGTTGGTGCAATCTTGGCGCAGATGCAGGGCTTGAGTACTACAGATATGTAGACAGCGGACGTTGACTTGCAATAGCCACACAGGCGCTTTGGTCTTTCGGTATGGTAGAGGCAGCGGAGCGCACGCTGAAAATGGTCGTTACGCTGGCAGCCTTTTTCTGCAATTAATTTGAAAATGAGACGGAGTCACCATGAGCGATCGACCGGATATTCACGAGAAAGTACTCAATGCCTCCTCTACGAGTGAGCTTATGGAGATTTACGATAAATGGGCGCTCGTCTACGAGGAGGATGTGGCAGAGACCTGGGGTTATCACGGACCATCAGTGACCGTTGGCACGTTGATTGAATTCGTTGACCCTGAGAGCAGCGCGGTGTTGGATGCAGGGTGCGGAACGGGTCTCGTGGGGGTTTTGCTGCAACAGGCAGGTTTCAAACAGATTGACGGCATCGACTATTCCGAGGGAATGCTTGAACAAGCGCGATTAAAAGGCGCTTACCAGGCCTTGGAAAAAATGGATATGAACCAGGCCTTAACGATAGCGAGTGATCGCTATGATGCGGTGACCTGTGTGGGCACCTTCACCGGATCACACGTGCGACCTCAGGCACTCAAAGAGCTTGTTCGCATCACCAAGCCCGGAGGGGTTTTGAGCTGCACCGTGCGCAGTGACTATTGGCATGAGGCAAACTTTTCGCAGGTTGTCAGTGATATGGAAGCCGGCGGAGAGCTCAAGGTGGAACGAATAGAAGAGCACCCGTATATCATCTCCGATGAATCTACTTGCCGGCTCCTTTTGCTCAGGGCGTGTTAATCCTCCCTGAGAGGGCGATCAGCCGACGAAGAATCCACTGACGGCAAAGGCTCCATACATCATGCCGAAAAGAAGACGTGCGCGTTCCTTTGACAGTCTGTGCACCGCGCGGCCGCCTTCGGACACTATCCACCATCCCCAAATAAGCCCGATCATAGGTCCGATAACGGGGATCACGTTAAGAAAAACCGATAGGGGCGCGAGGGCTGCACTTGCCGCGCTAATGCCGTAGCTGTCGGCAAAATCTGCAGTCGTGCCCGACAGGGCGCACACGAGATGAATCAGTCCTGCAAGGATGAAACTGGCGATGACCGCGATGACAGGTGCGATAGCGAGTGCCAGGAGCACGCCTATACCGCTACCACCCGTGATGACAGAGCCCTCCACAAGGAGTCCCAACAGGCTCGCAAGGATTCCCATGATGGCCACGTAGCGGGACCCTTCGGAGAAGTCGAGGCCTTCATCGTCTATGCTGAAATAGAGATAGGGCTGAACCAGAATGGAAACCGATCGATCAAGAAATCGTCGCACATGGTCGGACATGGAGGAAGGTGTCTGGCTGTTCATGATGCCGCTCTTACCTGTTTTTTAAACCCGATTACCACCAAGTGTGCTACTCAAATCATCGATTCGTAGGACCGACCTGGGAGCACCCTCGGAGGAGGCACCAGAGTTTACCGGAAGCGAGGGGGATGTCATCCTACCCGCTTATCATAAACGGGTAACATCATGAGATTGGTTCTGACCGGTTTACTGTTGTGGTG
The DNA here is from genome assembly GCA_964218505.1 of Luminiphilus sp. Lineage (GTDB taxonomy): Bacteria > Pseudomonadota > Gammaproteobacteria > Pseudomonadales > Halieaceae > Luminiphilus. Next base: position 3,925 of record CAXPOA010000019.1, on the reverse strand, counting down.
GTCTGTCGCCGCGGCCGCTGAGGCGCCGATAGCGATTGCTGTGCACGGAGGAGCAGGCACCATCACCCGCGATATGATGTCCCCCGAACAAGAGGCTGCATACCGCGCAATTATGGATCAGGCGGTCTCCAGTGGTTACGTGGCGCTTGAGCAAGGACAGGCGGGAATCGATGTGGTGGTAGCCGTTATCAAAGTCCTGGAGGATTCTCCCCTATTTAATGCTGGATTGGGTGCTGTGCTCACCTGGGAAGGCCACCATGAATTGGATGCTTCTATCATGTCTGGAGAGGATCTGGCGGCGGGTGCGGTCGCAGGCGTTAAATCCATAAAAAACCCGATCGAGGCAGCCCGCGCGGTGATGTTGTTTTCTCCACATGTCTTACTCGCCGGTGATGGTGCTGATACCTTTGCCGGGGAGCAGGGGTTGGAGCTTGTAGACAATAGTTACTTCACGACCCCTCGACGGCGTGACGCTCTGGAGCGTTATAAATCGGCTCACGTGGGAAAACCCGTTGATAGCAAGTTTGGCACCGTCGGGGTGGTGGTTCTCGATCGTGAGGGAAATCTTGCCGCTGGTACCTCGACAGGGGGAATGACAGGCAAACGCTGGGGAAGAGTGGGTGATGCACCGCTGATCGGTGCTGGCACCTACGCGGACAATGGCAGTTGCGCCGTGTCGGCAACGGGGCATGGGGAGTACTTTATTCGCTGGCAGGTCGCCAGTGACATCTGTTCGCGGATGAAATACACGGGGGTGTCCCTGCAGCAAGCCGCTAACGAGGTGATCCACGACGTATTGGTGCCTGCCGGCGGTGAGGGAGGCGTGGTCGCTGTCGACCCCAGGGGAAATGTAGCCATGGTGTTTAATACCGAGGGAATGTATCGGGCAAGCATTGATGCCCGGGGTGTAAAAACAATCGGCATATACAAGAATGAAGGGTTGGAGTAGGAGGCTTTCATGGGCGAAGGTGGATCCAATCAGCAGCTCAACGTCTTGGGAGAACCCCTTGAGATGTGCTGCAACGATCCTATGACGGGTTTCTATCGGGATGGTTACTGCAACACGGGACCCATGGATATGGGTACCCATACAGTGTGCGCGAGGATGACCGATACCTTTCTGGAGTTTTCCGCGCGAGCGGGCAATGATCTATCCACGCCACGACCTGAATATGAGTTTCCCGGTCTCAAAGCCGATGATCGATGGTGTTTATGTGCACGACGGTGGTTAGAGGCGGAAGAGGCTGGCTATGCCCCTTCCTTGTGGTTGCGCCGGACCAATATTAAAACCCTCAGCATTATCCCTATTGACCGGCTAAAGCCTTACGCCTTGGATTTAAATTAAGGAATGACAATATGAGCAGGCCCACCAGTATTCGTGACTGCATGCACAGAAACCCGCTCACTATTGGTCGGGATGCACCACTGGTCAACGCTATCGATCTTTTGGTCGAGTTCAAGCTGACGGGGCTCACGGTGATTGATGCCAAGGGCAGTCCGTGCGGCAAGATCACCGAACTCGATTGCATCCGTGCGGTGCTAAACGCTATTTACAATGATGGTAATCCTGAGCACGTCTTGGTGTCTCAGGCAATGACCGAGGAAATGCATGCCTGCTCACCGGAGGAAAGTATTGTGGAGGTGGCTCAGCGGATGATCGATAGCCGACAGCGCCGGAGTGCCGTCATCCAGGGAGATCGCTTGGTGGGGCAGGTCAGTTCCAGCAATATTCTGTGGGCGCTCATGGAGCACTCCCGAGCGCGGCAGCAACGTTAGGTTAGCGCTTCTGGAAGAATCAGTTCTTGAGGTGGCTCACGGTCAAGCCTAGTCGGCCGGCGAGCCACATGCCTCCGATCATTGCGCCAAGGAAAATCACCGTAGACAATTCTCCATAGGCCAGTGCTGCGACCGCTGGCCCTGGACAATAACCCCAGAGACCCCACCCGACACCGAACAGTGCTCCTCCCAAGATTAATCGGCGATCTACCGCGATGGATAGAGGGAGAGAGAAGGAGGCGGCGAGCACAGGCTTTGCTCTTGAGAGCACTAGGGGGGTACCTAGTAGCGTCACACCGAGGGCGCCACCCATCACCCACATGAGATCCGGATCCCAGGCACCAAAGATATCGAGAAATCCAATTACCTTGGAGGTGTCAGTCATGCCTGATAGTGCCAGCCCCGCCCCAAATAGCAGGCCGGTCAGGAGGCCGGTAATGCCTTTCATGAAATAAGCCCCCCCGCCCGTAGCAGGGCGACGGTGACAACCCCCGTTGCCATGAAGGTACAGGTGGCCACTATCGAACGAACCGAGCGACGCCCGATGCCACAGACACCATGACCACTCGTGCAGCCGCTTCCCACTCTGGTGCCAATGCCCACAAGGATGCCTGCGATAACTGCCATGAAAAGAGGGGCGTCGGAGGGAGAGGGAATTGGTCTGCCTGTCAGTGCGTGTATAGCGAATGCGCCAGCGACAAGGCCACTAATAAATTGCCAGCGCCAGCTACGGTCTGGGTCTGAGAGGGCGCCCCAGACAATACCGGATATCCCAGCGATTCTGCCGAGTGTGAGTAGCAACAATAAGGAGGAAATCCCTATAAGCAGGCCACCTGCTAAGGGGGTAACAGGAATACTCATGGTGTGGTCTCGCCAAAAAATATTTGCCGGTCACACGAGGTGCCAGATGCGGAATTATACCGTGCTTGGAGGCCAGGAGTCCTCAGAATCTGAGGTGGAACGGCCCCAACTATCGCCAGTTGGCGTCGATGACAGCCGCCTCTTGGCCCGCCGACAGAGCGACATCGGTGGCTTCTGCATCAATAAACCGGCTGACCTGATCTACATCGGCGGCGCTCGCCGTGCGGTAGCCGTTACTCTCTTCGAGGAATACCTCACGAGCCATGACTTGAGTCACCCAGCTGTTATCGTGTCGACAAGCGACTCCGCGCCAATGATCTTCATTACGGGCAACCATGAATTCACGGCACCAGTTGCCACTGGCGGCTGGAAAGGTAAGAACTGCTCGGAAATTCCGGTCATCATCGAGCGCATCCCAGCCTTCTGCCCTTGAAGGTGTCTGCGAAAGGGCTTGAGCCAGTGAGGCGTCCATCTCGAATCCGTTTTCGCTTCCTGGTCCGGCCTGAAGCCCCAGCAAGCCCACTGTGACAGCCAAAACAACACTCGCCGCGAGTCCGATGCCCGCTGTCTGACCCTGCCAGCGTGAGGGAGCCGGCTGCGTATCGTCTTTTTGGAGACGCGCGACGAGAATGGGTGAGACGGTCGTTGATTTGGCTCGGAAAGACGCTTTGATGAGGTCGTCCTGGCGCTTAAAGCTTTGCAAGCGGGCCCGCAGGCCGGCATCGTTGGCCAGCTTCTCTTCAAGGTCCGCTTGCTCACCAGCGCTCAGGTCACCGTCCAAAAAACGGCTCAGCAACTCATCCCGACGCAATCCGTCGATGTCCAATGTATGAATGTCGGCCATGGCCATCACTCCTCAATAGGTGAGGGCTTCCCAAGAACCCTCATGCGCCTGACAGCGCTAACGAGGGACTCACTCTTTGGTGGTTACCCCTCACTCCAACTTTTCAGCGAGACTTCGCCTCGCTCGAGCCACCCGGCTCATGACTGTTCCCAGCGGAATGTCCAAAATTTCTGCGACTTCCGCGTAACTTCGACCTTCTACTGCCACGAGTAGCAGCGCAGACCGCTGTTCCTCGGGTAGGCTCTCCATTGCCGCATCTACTCGCTCCAGCTCGAGTCGGTCGAAGCCGTCTCCGGTGCCACCAGACTGCATGGCGTCGGTTGTTGACGCTGCTGCCGCGTAGCGCTGGCGAACCTCTCTGGACCTCAATTCGTCGAGCCAGATGTTTCGGCACACCCGATAGGACCACTTCGCGACGTGCGCATCCTCTGGCATACCCCGCTC
>CAXPOA010000018.1:0-5021 GCA_964218505.1 Luminiphilus sp. | reverse complement strand
CATTTTGGCGAGCGGTGGTCAGGCCGTGATCGCTCAAGGGGATGTCAGTGAAGAGGCCGACTGCGAACGAATTGCAGAGACTGCAATTGGCAACTTTGGGCGGCTGGATATCCTCGTTAATAACGCGGGCTGCACGACGTTTGTCCCCCACGAAAACTTACAAGGCCTCACGTCTGCAATCTGGGAGCGAACGTTGCGGGTGAATTTGATGGGGGCGTTTTTTATGTCTCGCGCTGCGATACCGCATTTACAAAAAGCGGGCGGCGGTGAGATTGTCATGACGTCCAGCATTGCCAGCCAAACGGCTAGCGGGAGCTCGATAGCCTATTGCGCCTCTAAGGCGGGAATGAATAGCCTCACTCGCTCTCTTGCCAAGGCGTTTGGTAAAGACAATATTCGCGTGAACGCTGTATTGCCGGGACTGATTGATGGGGACTGGGCTTTTGACACCTGGGGTGATGGTGATGCTGCACGTTATCAGGCATTAAAAACTCAATTCGCCGACATGACGCCTCTGGGTCATGTGGTCGAACCCGCCGACGTGGCGGATGTGATTCTCTCGATTATCACCGGCTCAGACTATGTCACAGGCCAGCTTGTCACAATCGATGGGGGCTTTACCCTCTAGATTTATCTCCTGCTGTGACTTTTAGGTTGCCTAGGTCGTTAGGTAGCAGAGGCGGTCTCTGCTCCCGGGATGCTGGCAAGTAAAGCCTGGGTGTAGGCTTGTTGAGGATTCTCGAAAACCGCTTGAGCCGTTCCTTGCTCGACCAATTTGCCCTGATACATCACCATGACGCGGTCAGCTATTTGCCGAATCACTGCCATGTCGTGAGAGACGAATAGCATGGTTAAGCCGTGCTCCCTGCCTAGAGAGGCGAGCAGCTCCAGTATTTGCGCTTGGATGGTGACATCGAGTGCGGATACCGGCTCGTCTGCGACGATGAACTCGGGCTTGGTCGCGAGTGCCCTGCCAATAGCGATTCGCTGTCGCTGTCCGCCTGAAAACTCATGGGGGTATTTTCGAATAAATGCTCTGGCGAGACCAACGTCATCCATGAGGGTAGCGATTGTCGCGTCGAGATTTTTTCTGTCACAAATTTTGTGAAGTAGCAGGGGCTCGGCTAGCGTGTCGTAAACCGTCATACGTGGATTCAGCGAGGCAAAGGGATCCTGAAAAATCATTTGCATGCGCCGCCGAAATTCTTTCAGGGCAGTCCCCTCAAGAGCCGTGACGTCAGTGCCGTCAAAGGTAACGGAGCCGCCTGTAATTGGCGCGAGCCTCAACAAAGATCGGCCGAGCGTGGATTTGCCGCTGCCACTTTCTCCGACGAGTCCGAGGACTTCGCCGCGATTGATCTCGAGGGAGACATCATCAACAGCCTTCACGGGGTCTTTGGCGTTGTTCGGATAGAACCATGTCTTGAGGCCGCTTACCTTGATAAGCGGATCAGGATCAATACGAGAGGTCTCACGCTGACCGGAGGGAATCGCTGCAAGCAACTTTTGGGTGTAGGGATGTTGGGCATGATTGAAAATAGCGTCAGGCGACCCCTGCTCCACCATGATCCCTTGTTCCATCACAATGATTTGGTCTGCAATATCGGCAACAACCGCCAGATCGTGTGAGATGAAGAGCACACCAATATCACGATTTTTCTGCAAATCGGCAATGAGCCGTAGTATTTGTGCCTGAATCGTAACGTCCAGAGCGGTCGTGGGTTCATCTGCAATCAATAGTTTGGGTTCGTTAATAAGCGCCATTGCGATCATCACTCGCTGGCGCATTCCACCTGAGAACTCGTGCGGATAGCTATCGAATGTATCAGCAGGGCTTCGGATGCCCACTTCATCGAGTAACTCGATAGCGCGATCCTTTGCCGCTTTCTTTGACAGCCCTTTGTGAAGCTGCAGGGGCTCGATTAGCTGTTGGCCGATAGTCATGAAGGGATTCAGACAGGTCATGGGATCCTGAAAGATCATCGCAATGTCACGACCGCGGATGGCCCGCAGTTCGCGCTCGCCAAGGGCGAGCAAATCAGCGCCTTCAAAGAGAGCGGTTCCGCTGTCTATGCGACCAGGTGGTGAGGGCACGAGTCCCAGCATGGCGTAGCAGGACACTGACTTACCCGATCCGGATTCCCCAATGATTGCGGTAATTTCGCGGGGTTCGACGGTAAAGCTGACGTCTTTTACCGCTTGATGACTGCCGTTTCGTGTATGGAAACTGACCGATAGATTATCAACTCGAAGTAAGCTCATGATTAGTCCTTGGATCCCCTGACATCGAGTGCATCGCGCAGACCGTCACCCAGGAAGTTAAGTGAGAACAGGGTAATGGTCAGGGCTAATCCCGGAAAAATAAGGAGCCATGGGTACTCTTCCATGGTTTCGGCACCGTAGCTGATGAGCAGACCCCAGGAGGTTTGCGGAGGCTGAATACCTAGCCCGAGAAAGCTCAGAAAAGCTTCCAGCAGCATCACCGAGGGAATCGTCAGCGTGGTGTAGACAATAATCGGCCCGAGAGCGTTGGGGACGACGTGGCGTCTGATGATGGTAACCGGAGATAAGCCAAGAGAGACTGCCGCTTCCACAAACTCCTGCTGCCTGAGCGACTGCACCTGAGAGCGCATAATTCTTGCCATGGTGAGCCATTCGACTGCGCCGATCGCTAAAAACAGCAGCAAGACATTCCGACCAAACACGACCATCAGCAAGACGATAAAAATCATGAAGGGGAGGGCGTAGAGAATATCGACCAATCGCATCATGATCGCATCGACTCGTCCCCCAACATAGCCCGCTACTGCACCCCAGGTCACCCCAATGATTAAAGCCACCCCGGTGGCGATGAAGCCAACCGCGAGGCTGACCCGGCCCCCATACATAATTTGGGTGAGGACATCTCTGCCAAATATATCGGTGCCCAGCCAATGGGCTGCCGAGGGCGGGCTCGCGCCCAGGTCCAGATTTTGCGCCTCATAACTATAGGGCGCGATCCAAGGCGTGAGCAGCGCAACCACGATAAAGGTAAGGAGGATGGCACCACCGCCCACTGCCATTTTGTTTTTACTGAGTCGAATCCAGGCATCATGCCAGAGGCTCGAGCCCTGCTCCGCATCGGTCAGCACTATAGAAACATCAGTAGTCACTAGCTTCCCCCCTTGAACTGGGCTCTCAAACGGGGGTTTAGCCAGGCGGCAGTGATGTCGCTCACTAAATTGAAAAATACGATGAGCGTGGACAAGAAGACCGTGGTGCCAAGGATCATGGTGTAGTCGCGGTTAAAAGCAGCTTGTACATAAAAGCGACCAAGTCCTGGAATCTGAAAGATGGTCTCGACGACAAAAGAGCCTGCAAGTAAACCTGCAAAGGCCGGACCGAGAAAGGCTATGACCGGGATCAATCCGCCGCGAAGTGCATGCCTGGTGACAACCTGCCACTCGGGCAGCCCTTTTGCCCGGGCGGTACGAATGTAATCCTGTGACAGAATTTCGAGCATACCGGCACGGGATAGTCGGGCGATGTAGGCGGCATAAGCCGAGCCCAGCGTGATGGATGGGAGAATTTTATCGCCAGGTATGTCACCCCAACCGGTGATCGGAAGCCAGTCGAGATATATGCCAAAAACCAAGACGAGCAAAGGCCCAAGCAGGAATGAGGGCATGCAGATACCGATCATCGCAAGACTCATTGGAATGTAGTCCTGTGCCGTGTTTGGCCTCAGAGAGGCAAACACGCCGGCGGTGACGCCAATACAGAGCGCAATGAGTAGGGCATAAAAACCAAGTTCTGCAGTCACCGGTAACCCGGAAAAAAGAATCTCATTGACGCTGCGACCCGGATATTTGAAGGAGGGGCCGAGGTCTCCCTGAGCGAGATCGCCAAGGTAAGCAAAATACTGCTCATGCAGGGGTAGATCGAGCTTGTACTGAGCTTCCAGTGCTTTCTTCACCTCTGGGATGACCACTTTTTCCTGATCAAAGGGACCACCGGGGGCTGAGCGGACCAAGAAAAACGTGGCGGTGATCACTACAAAAATGACGGGAATTGCCTGAAGAATCCGGATCAACATGAAGCGCAGCATTACTGTGTACTCCCCGGTAGCTGTCGTCCCGGAACCAGTTGTACATATTTCAAATTAAGTGAGTCCATTAGGTTCGAGTAGAGGCCTTCCACGCTGGGATGGATGAGGTGCTTGCTGGTGTAGGTATAGATGGGAATGATCGGCATCTCTTCCATAAGGCGCGTTTCTGCCTCTGCAAATAATTTATAGCGGGCTTCCCGGGTCTCCGCTTTTGGCGCACGGTAGAGAATCAAGTCATCGTAGATGGGGTCGCTGTAGTATGTATTGTTGTTGCCCCCATCGGTAATAAAAAGATCCAAAAAGTTGTTGGCATCAACGTAGTCACCAATCCAGCCTCGTCGAGCTATCTGAAAATCGATCTGTGTCACTGAATCCAAATAAACCTTCCATTCCTGATTGGAGAGAGTCACATCAATATTGAGCTCTTTTTTCCACATTTGCTGAATGGCAACGGCAATTTTGCGATGGGCCTCTTGTGTGTTGTAAAGGATTTCGAGCCCGGGCCAGCCATCGCCATTAGGGTATCCGGCCTCAGCGAGCAGTTTTCTCGCCTGCTCGGGATCATAGTCAAAGAGTTTAGGCGGGAAATAACCGAGAGTATCGGGGGGCGTGATCGAATAAGCCGGAACGGCAGTTTCCTGCAATACCGTTCTCACCAGAGTTTCCCGATCTACAGCCATGGACAGGGCTTTACGAACTCGTGCGTCATTGACGGGGGGGCGCTTGGTATTTATTAAATAGTAATAGGTGCCTAAATAGGGTGCCTGAACATAGGGGGTATCGGGCATGCTTCGGTAGGCTGGAATTTTGTCGAGAGGCACGACCTGCGTGTAATGCAGCTGTTCCACACGGAACATGCGCTCCTCGCTGACCACGTTCTCGGTGGGGTAAAAAATGACCGAATTTAGAGAGACCTTATCTCTGTCCCAGTAGT
>CAXPOA010000017.1:0-5935 GCA_964218505.1 Luminiphilus sp. | reverse complement strand
CAGCGCTTTTCACCCAACGAGGTGAAGGCCGTGCTCGCCCACGAAATCGGCCATGTTGCCAACGGCGACATGGTGACGCTGACCCTCATTCAGGGGGTCGTGAATACCTTCGTCATGTTCTTTGCCCGGATCATCGGGCATACCGTCGATAGAGTGGTGTTCAAGACAGAGCGGGGCTATGGCATTGGTTACTTCGTGGTAACCATCGTTGCTGAGATCGTGCTCGGCATTCTCGCGAGTATCATTGTGATGGCTTTCTCCCGTTGGCGAGAGTATCGGGCAGATGCAGCTGGTGCGCGATTAAGCAGTAACAATGACATGATCGCCGCTCTCCAGCGACTGCGCGTAGAGCAATGACAACCCAGCGAGCTCCCCGGTGAACTTACCGCATTTGGTATTCGCCCAGGACAGACCAAACTTGGCAACTTGTTCAGATCTCACCCACCGCTGGAAGATCGGATTCTTGCCCTGCAATCCAGGCCTGCCTGATTTTCCATCGCGCTGACCCAAGAAAATCCATTTACTCCATGATCAAGTCGAAGCATCCCAACAATAGAAGGCGTGTCTTTTTTCTGGCCCGCCTCCTTTTGGCGACCCTTACGGCAACTTGTGTGGCGTCCGCAGGGTCTGCTAGCGAAGCCCCTATCGAGTACCTCAGTTTTGAAACTCACGACGAAGCGAACACTACCGAAATCTTCCGCAAAGCAAGCCCAGCTGTTGTCTCCGTAACAAGCAGCGCGTTGCGCCGCAACCGATTCTCACTGAACGTGATGGAAATACCCCGGGGGGCTGGATCGGGTTTTATTTGGAATACCGGCGGCCTCGTGGTCACCAATTTCCACGTTATTGCCGGGGCGGACAAATTGACAGTGACTTTAAATGACGAGGACTACCCCGCTGAAGTAGTAGGCATCGCGCCCGAGCGAGATTTAGCGGTATTGCGACTAACAACGCTACCGGAAAACTTATCGGTCCTGCCACTGGGAGATTCCTCTGAGCTTTCAGTGGGAAGAAAGGTGCTGGCAATCGGCAACCCCTTCGGGCTGGATACGACTCTGACCGTCGGCGTAGTCAGCGCCCTTGACCGAGAAATTAAGTCCCCAAGCAACCGTAGGATCAAGGGAGTGATTCAGACTGACGCCGCTATAAACCCGGGTAATTCCGGGGGACCTTTGTTGAATTCACTCGGGCAGTTGATCGGCGTCAACACCGCCATTTATTCACCCAGTGGCGGCAGCGCAGGTATCGGTTTTGCTATACCGGTCAATATGCTCAAGGAGGTCATCCCTCAGCTGATTGCCTATGGAAAAATCCTGCGGCCGATACTTGGAGTTGAATTGGCGAGCGATCAATGGACGAGACGTTATGGCATTGAGGGAGTGGCTATTGTCCGCGTACTCCGCGGTCTGCCAGCCGCCGAATCTGGCCTTGTTGGTGCCAGAAGAGACTATCGCGGCAACATCGCTTTAGGCGACGTGATCACCGCAATCGAGGACGACCCCATTCGAACACAGGATGATTACGCAACCGCTCTCGAGAAGTATCAAGTGGGGGATCAAATTTCAATTACCACCAGACGAGGCGAGGAAGTAAAAACCTTCGAGGTCACTTTGTCTGAAAGCCGATAGCCGATAGCCGATAGCCGATAGCCGATAGCCGATAGCAACTATCTCTTGATTGTCGTTAGCGTGAACAGTGACCGCACATTATCGATCCGCTTCAGCAGTAGTCCAGCTCATCGAATCCAGTTCCTCATCTGGCATATCAGCGGCCTGAAATACCATCTTGGCTCCGTTCGCCAATCTTGCCTCGTAATCTTGGAGCAGTTTCTTTGCAACGGGAAACAAAAACCAGAGAGCCACTAGGTTAACGACAGCCAGTAGGCCCATCGTGAAATCAGAAAAGCTGAACACCGTCGCCAAATCCTGTTGTGATGCCCAAAAAATAAGTGCCAGCACACAAACCCTAAAAACAGGAATTGCATAGCGTGGAGCACTATCAAAATAGGCAATACTGTTTTCTCCCAGGTAGCAGTTGTAGGCAATCGAACTCACTGCAAACATGACCAGCGCAATACTGACCACCTGCTCGCCAAAGGGGCCAATATGGGATGCCAGAGCAAGCTGCGTCATCGCTATACCTTCGACTCCATCAGATCCCGGTTGGTAGATCGGCGACAACAAAATAATGAGTGCTGTGCAAGTGCACAGAATAATCGTATCGATAAAGACACTCAGCGCCTGCACCAGGCCCTGGGAAATTGGGTGATCTACATCAGCAACCGCCGCCACATTGGGCGCGGTCCCGAGCCCGGCTTCATTAGAAAATAGCCCTCGCCGAGCCCCCTGCATAACAGCGGCCGCAAGCCCGCCACCAACCACCTCCTCAATACCAAAGGCTGATTTGATAATTAGCGCCATCGCAGCAGGGACTTCTGAAAAATTCAGGATGACAACGGTAACCGCTAACAGAAAGTAGCCAACAACCATCACTGGTACGACCACCTCAGAAAAGATTGCAATGCGGCGGATACCACCAAATATGACTGCCCCCATAACCACTGTAAGCAGGCCGCCGGACAGCCACGTCGGCACGTCAAAAGCAGACTCCACCGAATTTGTTACCGAGAAGGCCTGTACCGCGTTGAACCCGAGACCCAGCGTCAACAGTAACAGGACAGAATAGACCACCGGCATCGCGCGCCAACCGAGCCCGTGGTGCATGTAAAAGGCTGGACCACCTCGAAAATCATCGCCCTCATGTTTCCGTTTGTAGAGTTGTGCCAGAGCGCACTCGACCAAACTCGTCATCATGCCAATCAAGGCAATCAGCCACATCCAGAAGAGAGCGCCCGGTCCGCCCAGAGTAATGGCCACCGCGACACCTGCGATATTGCCGCCGCCTACCCTGCCAGCAACGCTAACCACCAACGCCTGAAATCCCGAGATACCGCGGTCAGTTCCCGATAAATGGCTATTCCACAGCTGTTGGAACATATTGCCGAACAGTCGCAATTGCGCGAAGCGGGAGCCGACACTAAAACGAACTCCTACCGCAATCAGCAGCACGATGAGTATGTAGGACCACAACCAGTCCGTCAGTGTCGCTAACATCCCAATATCCTCACAGCAATCCAGTCACCAAAATGATGGCAATAGCCGGGGCTGCTACAAACCGGACCAAAAACTGCCATGTTCTATAAGCAGTGGCACCGGTTTGAAGTTCTTCCTCGCTGTAACGTGACTCCATAAACCAGCCAGCGAAGACTGCAATAAGCAATCCTCCGGCTGGCAACAGGATTTTCGTCGGCAAGCCGTCGGCTAGCTCATTAAAATTCATCCCTGCGATGCGCATGTCCGCCCAGACGTTATAGGACAAAACACTAGCCACACTACAAAACGTTACCGCCGCGATAATGATGGATATGCCCACATGTCGATGCAGACCAAAGCGTTGATCGACCCACAGGGTCACCGATTCCAACAGACCAACCATGCTGGTCACGCCTGCCACTGATAGCATCAAGAAAAACAACACCGCAAAGACGTGCCCGCCTGGCATCTGCGCAAAGGCAACCGGTAAGGTCTGAAAAATAAGTCCGACACCACTGCTGATATCAAGCCCGTGATGGAACACCGCGGGAAACACAACAAAGCCCGCAAGCAAGGCCACGAGGGTATCCGCAATAACCACGGTGATGGCTCCCTGGGTAATAGAGAAGTCCTTTGGAAGGTAGGCGCCGTACGCCATCATGCCGCCCATTGCCACCCCGATAGAAAAGAAGGCCTGCCCAACCGCCGCCAAAAAAGTGCCCGGACCGACCTTTGAAAAATCAGGCGTAAAAAGCCATTCAAGGGTTTCGATGAACCCGCCATTAAACATGTTGTAGACACCCAGCCCAATAAGAAGTGCAAACATCGTGGGCATCATTATGTTTACAGCGCGCTCAATTCCACCTTTGACCCCAGCAAAAATTATTCCACCGACAACCAGATTTCCCACCAGAGTCCAAAACAGCATGGCGTTGCTATTCGCCAGCAGCGCGCCGAAAGCCGTTTCAGCGCCAAGTCGATCTACGCCAACAAAGCCCGTAGCCACCGCCTTATAGAGGTAGGATAAAACCCAGCCCACCACCACCGCATAGGTAATCGCGATGGAGAATGCTGTAAAAACCCCCATGCCTCCCACCACACGCCATGCGGGGGAACGGTTCGATTCAATCGCGAGGGTCGCCATTGACGCAGGCGGACTCGACTGACCTCTGCGTCCGATCATCAACTCCGCGATGAGACAGGGCACACCGATGGCAAAGGCGCACAATAGGTATATGAGCACAAATGCCGACCCGCCGTTTTCTCCTGTGACGTAGGGAAACCGCCAGATATTGCCCAAGCCAACTGCAAACCCCACCGACGCCATGATGAAGGCGAAGCGACTCGACCAATGGGAATCACTCGTTCCTGCAACTGACATAACTAATCCCCCTGAGTCTTAAGTGAATGCGCCAATTCTCTTGCGGCGCTGAGTTTGGGCAGAAAATGTGGAGACACTGCGGCGGAAGCATCGGGCTGACTTGAATACCAGACCATCACCACATCCGCCGAGCGGTTGATATAAATGACCTGGCCATGGACACCCACTGCACAGAATTCCTTCGCCTCAGCATCCAGTATCCACCACATATTCCGGTAGGCGGTCCAAGGCATATTCTTGTAGATCCCATTGTGTCTCATATTATCGAGATCCCGCTGGGACACTTCCAGGTGTGCATCAAGCCAGGCTTCAGGAACGAGTTGCTGATCGCCAAACTTGCCCCGATCGCGGATCATCATGCCAAATCGCGCCGCGTCTCTGAGGGTTGCGTTGAAACCGCCAGTCGCTACCGGCATGTATGCGCGATCGACGGCGATAAACGCATCATGCTCTGCGCCGATATGTTGCCAGATGCTTTGACTGATCAGTTTGTTGAGCGGCTCTTGAGAAATGGTCACTGCCAACCAGCCGAGCAGGTCCGCGTTTGCGGAGTTATAGGCAAACTGCTCTCCGGGGGTGACGTTCTCGTCTGGCTTTACGAATTGGGTGAGAAAATCATAGACACCATAAATAACATCGGGGCCCGGAAACACATCGGCAGCGTTCGGTTTGTACATCAGCCCCAGAGCCGGGCCGTAAAAGCGGGCAAAATCACTGTCGGGGTCGGTATAGTTTTCCTTGAACGCTAACCCCGTGGCATGGTCTAGGACATGCTGCACGGTGACGCGCTCAAATGCCGTTCCCTTGAGAGCAGGGATAATCGTGGTGGGACTATCCTTCAGCTTCACCTTGCCCGCCGCCACATACTGGCCAAACAACGCACTTACCAATGATTTGGTCATGGAAAACCACAGGTGATGGTCTGTTGCTGAAGCGCCATCGAAATATTCTTCGAGAAGCAAGGTGTCGCCCTTCACGACCAAAAAACCATCAGCATAGTTGCGTGAAAACAGGGAGGTGAGAGTCTCACCGTCGGCTGTCCGATAACTCTCAAGGCGGTTCTCATCTCGCCTAAAGGAGTGAATAGGGCCACCCCGAGGAACCATGAGGGTATTTAATGGCGCGCCCGCGTTGCGAAACGCCCAGCGATTAAAAGGTGGCGCCAGGTAGTTAGCCTTTGTGACCTGACTATCGGAAGTTGGTGGAAAACCTTTCATCACCTCATTGGCGAAACCAGCAGAGGGTGCTGCGACTGACAGAACGCCACAGAGAAGCACTCGGTGAGCAAGAAAACGCATAACGGGTCCTAGTCCAGAACAAACCAACCTGACCGCGTCACTATAACTCACCCGATATTTCAATAAGAAGGCCTTCGTCAGAGGGAACAGCCATTAGTTGGAGAGCATCACGGAGAGCGGTATTTTCCAACGCCTGACCACTCAACTCGACGTTCACACTGTAC
>CAXPOA010000016.1:0-4822 GCA_964218505.1 Luminiphilus sp. | reverse complement strand
CACGCACTACCAATACCAGGAAAAATAAGCGTTGAGCTGACAAAGCCTGCCGATACGATGCGCCATCTAGCCATGGCCTATTCTCCCGGCGTGGCCGAGCCCTGTAACTTAATCGCGCAAGACCCTCAGCTCGCTTACCGCTATACAGGAAAAGGTAATAGCCTCGCTGTCATCAGTAACGGCAGTGCAGTTCTTGGCTTGGGAAACCTTGGCGCTCTGGCCAGTAAGCCGGTTATGGAAGGGAAAGCCCTTCTGTTCAAGCGCTTTGCCAATATCAATGCCATCGACGTGTTGGTGGATACACAGGATGTAGAGGAATTCATCAGTACCGTTCGGGCAATTTCTTGCACCTATGGGGGTATCAACCTCGAGGACATCAAGGCGCCTGAGTGTTTTGAAATTGAACGAAGACTTCAGGACTTGTGCGATATCCCAATTTTTCATGACGATCAGCACGGGACTGCGATTGTTACCGCTGCAGGCATGGTAAATGCGCTCGAGGTTCAGGGCAAACAGATCGGTGATATTAGTATTGTTTGTCTCGGCGCCGGGGCAGCGGCGGTGGCCTGTATGAAGCTGCTGGTGGAGATGGGTGCTGATCAAAACCGCCTCATGATGCTAGATCGGCAGGGCGTGATTCACACGGGCCGCAGCGGTTTGAGCGAGCAAAAAGCGATGTTCGCACTCGATACCGACAAACGGACGCTTGAAGATGCAATGGCGGGAGCGGATGTTTTTATCGGACTGTCAGGGCCCGATCTTGTGACCCCCGAAATGGTGAAGTCGATGGCGGTTAACCCCATCATTTTCGCCTGCTCCAATCCCAATCCGGAGATTAAGCGTGAACTGGCTTTTGCTACCCGTAGTGACATTGTCATGGCAACGGGCCGCTCCGACCTCCCCAATCAGGTCAACAACGTCCTCGGTTTTCCCTTCATCTTCCGTGGAGCGCTTGATGTGCAGGCGTCCTGTATCAACGAAGCCATGAAAATAGCAACGGTAAAAGCGTTGGCGGAGTTGGCGAGGGAGCCGGTTCCCGAATCGGTTCTCGACGCCTACAGCCTTGTCGAGTTGGAGTACGGGCCGGATTATATTTTACCGAAACCGATGGATCCCAGATTGATGCCAGTGATTGCGCCAGCGGTCGCGCGTGCCGCGGTCGAATCCGGTGTGGCTAGGACAGTCATGGAAGAAGACTACGAAGAGCAGCTCTGGGGTGGCGTTGGTTTTGGTGCTGATCGCAACTGGCGTTGATCCAGCCCTGGTTACTGGAGTTTGTCTCTCTACCTGCAACATAGGTGGAGCGATTACTGCCTAGAAGAGCCCTTTGAGATCGTCTGTATCGAGTGGGGCTCGATCATCGCCTTTGCTGGGTGGCAGGAACTCCTCAAAGAAATATTCCAACATGCTGCCATCGGGAGTGCCTCGAACTCGTTCCCCGGTCTGCTTGTCGATCCTTAAACGAACGATTCCTGCGGGCATAGATAGTGGTGTTTCGCTCTTGGGGAGTGATTCGCGCATGAAATCGATCCAGATTGGAAGCGCGGCGGTGCCACCGAATTCGCGCCGCCCGAGCAGGCTGTAATCGTCAAAGCCCACCCAAGAAGTTGTTACCAGGTCGGGATTGAATCCAGAAAACCAGGCGTCGCGTGGGCCGTTAGTCGTTCCGGTTTTGCCGCCAATATCACGGCGCTCCAGTACGCGTGCCCGCCGCCCGGTGCCTCGCTGAATAACGTCTTGCAACATTGAAGAGACGATAAAGCTGGCACGGGCATCCATAACACGTGGAGCGAGATTTCTGTTTTGCTCAAGGTCACTTTCTAAAATATCTTCCATTCTTACTACTTCGGAGTCGGTGGCTTCTGGTTCCTTCTCGCACTCCGCGCAGGCAATCGCTGGGTTCGCCTCGTAGAGAATTTCCCCCTCGGTATTTTCTATTCGTTCAATCAGGTAGGGAGACACCTTGAAACCACCGTTTGCGACGATGGCGTAGCCGGCTGCAATTTCGAGAGGTGTATAAGCATGAGTACCCAGAGCCAGGGTCAAATTACGCGCCATGCTGCTGGTATCAAATCCGAGTTGTTCCACATAGTTGATAAATCGAGGAATGCCCAGCCGCTGCAATACCCGGATAGAAACCAGATTTCGGGAGAAGGTCAGGGCATCGCGCACGCGAGTTGGACCGTAGAATCGGCCGCTGTCGTTTTCTGGTCGCCATATCTCGTCATTGCTCAAGTTGTCTAGCACTATGGGGGCGTCGTTGATCAGTGTTGCAGGTGTGATGCCATGTTCAATCGCGGCTGCGTAGAGGAAGGCCTTGAAGTTAGATCCGGGCTGACGTTTTGCCTGTGTTGCACGATTAAATTTTGAGAGTTCAAATCCCATACCGCCGACCAGCGATCGAATTGCTCCATCCTTTGGGTCCAGAGAGACCAGGGCCGCTTGCGCACGAGGGACCTGCGCCAGACGCCACTGGCGGTTTTCCTCATCCCATCGAACTCGTAGGAGATCGCCGATGCTCAGCAGATCTTCGGGAGCTGATCCAGCTGGTCGCGTGCTGTTTTCCGTGCTGTAGCGCCTGATCCTGGCTAGGTCGCTGCGCCAGTCCAGACGACTGATGTCACCTTGCTTGGTCAGGAGGGTTGCTCCCTCAACATCTAGACCGATGACAATGGCTGGCGGAAGATCTGCGATCACCGGCATGTTGTCGAGCGCATCGCGCCATCTTTCTTTTACTTCATCCTGGGATTCGTCTTTCCCTGGAGGAAGCTGACGCTCCGGCCCCCGCCACCCGTGCCGCTGGTCATAAGTCATGAGGCCACGCAGCAGAGCGTCTCTCGCAGCTGTTTGCATGTGACTTTCGACGGTGGTGGTGACGATGTACCCATCGTTATAGGCACCACTGCCATAACGGTCTACTAAATCTTGCCTCACCATTTCGGCCACGTAGTCGGCCTCTACTTGAACCCGTAAACCGTAATAGGATGCTGACACTGCCTCACTGCGTGCTGCGTCTCGAGTGTTCTCGTCGATCATTCCCAATGACGCCATGCGTCCCAGTATCCAGTCCCGCCTAATTTTTCCTGCCTCTGGGTTGCTCAAGGGGTTGTTTCGCGATGGCGCTTTGGGGATGCCGGCCAGCATGGCTTGTTGTGCCAGCGAGAGCTCCCACAAAGACTTGCCATAGTAGGTTTGTGCAGCGGCCTCAAAGCCATAGGCGCGATGACCGAGAAAAACTCGGTTCACATATAGCTCCAGTATTTGTTCCTTGCTAAGGGCGCGTTCTATCTCTATAGCAAGCAGGATCTCGGTGAATTTGCGAAGAAAGGTTTGGTCCAGGGTCAGGAAGTAATTGCGTGCAACTTGCATAGTCAGGGTAGACCCGCCACTGCCTTTACGACCAGTCATGACAAGCTCCGAGACCGCCCTTGCTAAACTCAACAGCTCGATGCCGCCGTGGTCGAAAAAACCGTCATCCTCTGCGGCCAGCAGAGCATTCATGAAGGGCTCGGGTATTTGTGAGAAGCGCAGGGGGTTCCGTTTTTGCTCACCAAACTGGGCTATTAGCAAGCCATCGCGGCTTTGAACCCGCATCGGCGTTTGCAAGGTAATATTTTGCAGGGCTTCAGGTTCCGGGAGTCTGGGGCTCAGGAACAGATAAAGCCCCGCAAGCCCCCAGACAACACCGCAGGCAGCAATTATCGCCAGAACGCTTAATTTGCGGGTAACGCCCACGTAAGATGACTCTCCAAATTGGCCCGTAAATTGGCCTCAGGGTCTACACAAGCACGAACTGTGACAGGACTTGCTGGAAAATACTGCGTCAAAATGGCCTTTTCTTCTTCTTGTCAATTAGTTACGTTTAGGGATAGAGGTAGAATCTAGATGCGAAGGATCGCAGTGCCCACAACAAACGACAAACCAGGATGGATTAGAGGCGTCACGTGTTAGGTTTTCTCAGCAAGCGCAAGCATTCCCAGATGCTAGGCATCGACATAAGCTCCACCACGATAAAGCTTATTGAGCTGAGTCGCAGTGGTGAGCGGTATCGTGTCGACGCTTACGCAGTGGCGCCGCTCCCGCAGGATGCGGTGGTGGAGAAAAATATTGCCAACGTGGACGAAGTCGCAGCGGTACTGCGCGCGGTCGTCGCTCAGGCAAAAACGAAAACCAAGCTGGCCTGCACCGCTGTCGCTGGCTCCTCGGTGATTACCAAAACTTTGCCTATGCCAGCGGGCCTTCGAGAAGATGATCTTGAGACCCAGCTGACACTCGAGGCCGATCAGTACATTCCCTATCCTCTCGATGAAGTCGCAATCGACTTTGAGGTGCAGGGGGAGACAGCCGGCAACCCTGGTCAGGTCGACGTCTTGCTGGCGGCCTGCCGCCGGGAAGCCATCGATGCTCACGTGGAAGCTCTAGAACTTGCGGGGCTCACTCCAAAGATCGTTGATGTCGAGGGCTATGCGCTCGAACGAGCTTACGAGTTGATGCGCGCTCAAAAAGGAATCCCGGATAATGCGATTGTTGCCATTGCAGACATCGGCGCGACAATGACAACGCTCTCGGTACTTCGAGCGGGTCGTGTTATCTACACGCGTGAGCAGCTGTTTGGTGGCAAGCAACTTACGGACGAAATTATGCGCCGCTATGGGTTGCCCCTGCCTGAGGCCGGCCTAGCTAAAAAGCAGGGTGGGCTGCCCGAGGACTACGAAACAGACGTCCTTGAACCCTTCCGCGACGCCGTTGCGCAGCAAGTAGCGCGCTCACTTCAATTCTTTTTTTCCTCGAGTGACTACAACAGCGTAGATGCTGTGATTCT
>CAXPOA010000015.1:0-6146 GCA_964218505.1 Luminiphilus sp. | reverse complement strand
CTCCGGTTCTGGCTCAGGCTCGGGCTCGGGCTCAGGCTCAGGCTCCGGCTCCGGTTCGGGCTCAGGTTCTGGCTCAGGCTCTGGTTCCGGCTCGGGTTCGGGCTCGGGTTCGGGCTCGGGCTCAGGTTCTGGCTCAGGCTCGGGTTCAGGCTCAGGTTCTGGCTCCGGGTCGGGCTCGGGCTCAGGTTCCGGCTCCGGTTCGGGCTCAGGTTCTGGCTCAGGCTCAGGCTCGGGCTCGGGTTCGGGCTCGGGTTCAGGCTCAGGTTCAGGCTCGGGCTCAGGCTCAGGCTCGGGCCCCACGTCAGAACCACTCGTTATGGGGTTACCCCCTAACTCTTCATCGGTGTCAGCCTCATCCTCTACTTCGGTCTCTTCCTCGTCCAGACCATACCCAATTCTTCCAAGTCGGACGAACCCATGACCCTCATTGCCTGCTCCGCCAGGCGCTCCAGCTGCTGGAGCCTCCAGAGCATCAAGTAAATCGGTGCCAGCTTCAAGCGCCTCTAAAAGGCCGGCGACTGTTTCATCAGTAACTTCCGCTTCGGAGCTGACGACGCCGTCACCAAACAGCTCGTCATTCAGTAAAAATTCAGTGTTTTCTGGAATAACAAACGGGGTATCGCCCGGGCTCTGAATTTCAATCGAGGCACCCGATGCTGTGATAACCACATCGCCCTGCTGAACGTCATCACCTACTCGAATGGCACGCGAGATTCCGTCCTCAGAGACAAGAGTTGCGCTACCCACCAGCGATGTGACAATGCCAATCACGCGATATGGCCCCAATATGCTTCAATTTCGCAGTTGTAAGGTCCCATATCGCCTGTGTCGACAATAGAGACCAAAGGGCAGACTTTCAGAAAAGTTAAGCGCGAATTCAAGCGGGACCTCCGCGCAGTAATAACGCCAATTGAACTCGATCACGAACGTCCACTTTTTGAAAAACTGACGTCAGCCGAGCTTTGACAGTGCGTTCAGAGATGCTCAAACGCTCTGCAATTTCCCGATTGCTCAGCCCATCAGCAACCGCTTGAGCGACTTGACGCTCGCGCTTTGTCAGATCATCCAGAGACACTGACTTTCGCGCCGAAATCTGTGAAACCAAACCGCCAGCACTCGCCATGACTCTGCGCAATAGCGACGCCGGCAACCAAAAACCACCATTCTTAACCGTGTTAGCAACCAGGCGCAGCTGTGCCGGTGCCGCCGCAACATGGCAATAACCGCGCGCACCCCGGGCAAGGAGGGCGAATGCATCCTCGTCCTTTGGAAACGGAACCATACACACAATCGGAACGGCGTCGTTTGCCACGACGATGCGGTCGATAAACGACAGGGCTTCATCAAAATCCAGTGTTGAGAAGTCCAGCCAGTAAGTAACCGAGGACGTGATTCGCACACCAGTAATCGACGATCTCAGTACGACAGGATCGAGCGCCTCAACCCAGCGAGCAGCCGGCTCCTCCGACAGGGTTAAGATCGTATTAGACATTAACGCTCCGACAATGCGCGCTGTTGAGCTCGGAGCACCGGTTTCATTAGGTAGGAAAGGACTGTTTTCCGACCAGTGAGAATATCTACGTCAACCGTCATACCGGGAATGATCGGTTGCTGTGGTCCAAAATCGACCTCGTTAGTTCTTACCGTGACCTCGTAATAAGGCTCGTCGCTATTGTCGATAAGAGTATCCGCACCAATCTGTTCGATAGTGCCCTTGATACCCCCATAAACCACAAAGTCATAAGCGGAGAACTTCACATTGGCCTCCTGACCCGGCGCAATGAACGCGATATCACGAGGTTTGAGACGGACCTCTAGGAGCAAGGTATCGTCGGCGGGAACCAGCTCGACAATATCTCGGCCGGCTAGCACGATCCCACCAACCGTATTGTAATGTAATTGCTTGATCGTCCCAGCCACAGGCGCAGTGACCTCTGTTTGATTAACTCGGTCGCTGAGCCCTTCACCGGCCTGGGAGAGAGCAGAAATCCGCGTGTAGGTCTCTGCAAGCTTTTCGCGCGTGGCATTCAAAAACTCAAGACGAACCGTTTCAATCTTGTTCGATGCCTCTCGCACCGCCTCTTCCAAACGTCTAATACCTGCTCTGACTTGCCTCAATTCACCACTTGCACGATTCACCTCGCGCTCGAGTCGAAGAATTTCAACTTGAGATGCCGCACCTGATTCAATCAGAGGGCGCGTCACTTCAAGTTCGCTTCGGGCCAAAGATACCTCCGTCACGAGCTGGTCTCGTTTGGCTATCAGCTCCAGAAGCTCTTCATCTCTTTGACGCTTCTGGCGCTCTGCGATTAGTACCTGTGTGTCGAGTTCCTCGCGACTTGTTTGAAAAAGCTCCAACTCCTCGGCCACCACCTGAGGCGCCAGCTCGAGCATAGACGCATCGGGCAGGAATTCTTGCTCAGATACCAGCGCATCCAAGCGCAATGCACGTATTTCAAGGCCCTGAAGCTCCGCCTGATTCTCGCCCAGCGAGGCTTGTGATCGTGTTCTATCAAGTTGCAGTAAGACTTGCCCGCGCTCGACAAACTGTCCCTCTGAAACAAGAATTTGCTGAACCACGCCGCCATCTTGAGATCCGATAATCTGAACTTGGCTCGAAGGAATGACTTTACCCGTCCCTCGGGTGACCGTATCTATACCCGCGAATGCACTCCACACGAGGAGACACGTGAGTGCTATGAGTACGCCGTAGACGAGTCGTCGTGCTGTCGTCGGTTCCTGCTCGAGAATCGCCTCATCGGAGAGTTCGCTCCAATTGCGATAAGCGCCCATCTTTATAGCATCTTGATCAGGCATCTGCTCTCCCAATCTTTCCTTCTCGAAGGGCTGAAATAACAGCATCGCGCTGACCATCCGCGACCACCTTTCCGGCATCAATGACGAGGATGCGGTCCGCTAGAGCCAACAATGAGTTACGGTGAGTCACCACAATTAAAGTCCGCCCTTCCATGTAGGCCTTTAAGTTCTCGATGATCGCTCGCTCGGTACTCTGGTCGGTGCCACCCGTCGGCTCATCCATAATAAGAATAGAAGGCTCAGTCACCAATGCCCTGGCGACCGAAATGCACTTGCGCTGACCACCTGACACAGAGTCTCCGCGCTCAGAAATTGGCATATCGAAACCCAGCGGATGTCGATTTACCCACTCAGCAATCCCCGCTCGTTCGGTGGCCTTTATGAGCTGCGCATCGGTAATCCCCGGCCTAGCAAGCGCTATGTTGTCTCTTAATGTGCCAGTGAACAGCGTAACGTCTTGGGGCACATACCCTACTGACCCTCGATACTCACGCGGATCCAGCTGCCTAATATCAACGCCATCAATCCGAATCTCGCCATCGGTTGCTTCAAACAGTCCGAGCGCCAACTTTGCAATCGTTGATTTACCAGAACCCACACGACCGAGTACCGCGATATGCTCGCCGGCAGCAACCTTGAACGATGCCTGTTGCAGAGAGTTTAGCCCTGCATTCGGGTACCTGAAGCTGACATTCTTAAACTCAAACGCACCCTCGAATGTTTCTCGAGAAATGAAGGCCTTTTCATCCTGATACTCACTCGGCGTATCAAACAGAGCCGTTAGTGACTTCATAGCCACCTGCGCATTTTGAAATTGCGTCAGCAGCGAGCCCAACTTGGCGAACGGACCCACAGCTCTCGTTGACAGAAGCATGCAAGCAATCATGCCGCCCATACTGAGCTTTCCGTCAGCAATCAAATAAACCCCAACCACAATGACCGATAGCTGAACGATGCGCTGTACCGTCGAGCTACTCTGGGTCAGACGAAGGTTGAGGTTGCGGGCACGCAGATTTTGGCTGGCCAAAAATCGAGTCGCCTCCTCCCACTGTCGCTGCATGATTGACTCAGCGCCCATCGCCTTAAGCGTCTCCAGGCCCGACAAGGTCTCAATCAATGTCGCGTTGCGTTGAGCACCGGCCGCGTAGCTGGTCTCAGTGAGCTTCTCCAATCGTGGACGTACAAGCAGGGTGATGATCAATAGGAATGCGATACCAACGACAATCGGCAACAGCATAATCGGTGAAATCCAAGCAATCACCGCGACGAAAATCAGTGCGAAAGGTATGTCGATCAGGCCCGTTAACGTAGCGGAGGTTGTAAAGTCTCTCAAAAACTCAAATGACCTCAGATTCGCCGCAAACGAGCCCACGGAAGCGGGCTTATGTTCAAGCCGCATACCTAACGTCTTTTCCAAAATGCTAGCCGATAAGGAGATATCGATCCGACGCGCGGCATAGTCCAGAAAGTAACCTCTGGCTATGCGAAGCCCGAGGTCAGCAAGCAGTGCAACCAAAACGCCCATGGTGAGCACCCACAGGGTTTCGAATGCCGCATTGGGAACTACGCGGTCATAGACATTCATCGTAAAGATAGGGACCGAGAGTGCCAGCATATTCACGAAAAATGAGGCAAATAGAACGTCCCGATACAGTGTTCTGTGCTCCGCCATAGCGGACCAGAACCAGTGATCACTGTGAACGCCCATGGCACCCAAGGGCGATTCCACCAATCTGAATTTTGGTCGTGCAAATAGCACTGTCCCGGTAGCTTCCGCTTGGAATTCCTTCATGGACATTACCACGGGCTCCGGACCAGCTTCTGGTCGGTATACGCCCACCGAGTCATTATCGTCCAGCGATTCCAGTACCGCACATTGATTACCCTTCAGTAACACCAACACGGGTAACGCAGACTCAGGAATCAGGGCGATGTCCAGCGACTGTAAGCGCGCCTTGAGTCCAGCTCGCTTAGCTGCGCGCACCAATAGGTCAGGTGTAAAGTCACTCAACGTGGTCGGCAGGCCAGCCGTTAGCGATTGCAGCGTCGCGGGAGCTCGGTGGTGATGCGCAATTCGCTGTAAACAAGTGACAAGCGCCTCTCCGCTGCTTTTCGCAGAGTCAACAACTCCCTCACTTGTCATGGCATCGTTTTCCAACCTTCCCCCTCAGCTAACCGTGAGTTGCTTAACAACACTACGTCGCAGGCAACTCGCAACGGCCGAACACTGTCGACCCGAAAAACCAGCCCTTGATAGTGACTGTCTGGAACGCTAAGTATCTGTTAAATAGGTCACTTTTCATGACTACAACACGAAAAAGTGTGAGCCAAGTATCACTTTACTAGCGCCTGATTGTCTCAATGTGTCGCTTTCAAACGCTTTTATAACGCGGATTGAGACCTCCCGCAGTAACGAGGTGACATTTTTTTGACACAGGGAGCCGCGACACCAGTGCCGGCGGCGAGTTATAGCCCCACCAAACAGATCGCTGGTGGCAACACGTCACTCGATAAATAACTCAGACAGCGCAGGAAGTTCGGTGGCAATGCACCCAAAAAAGAACGGTAGTCAGTAGCACCACTGCGCCACTCTGATGGCCCGCGGCAACCGTGATATCAACATGCGAGAGCACAGTAGAAATACCCAAAACAATCTGAAGGCAGACGGCTGTGAGCATTAGTATGCTCGCCAATCTAAGTCGCGTATCCCCGGATCGTATCAAACCACGCAAAGCGGCAAAGATGAGCACCACACCCGTAACGTAAGCCAGCATCCGATGGTTAAAATGTATTGTCGTAACCTGCTCGAAGGCTGAGGTAATACCGTCTCTATAGAGCGCCGGCGGGATAAAACTATCTCCCATCAATGGCCAAGTGGGGAAAGACAGTCCCGCATTCGTTCCCGCCACAAACCCACCACTGAGAATCATTAGATAAACGAGCCCAATAATACTGAAGACACTGGTCACGGCCCCCTCTCGCTGCTGCCTCTCGGGAGAAAACAAACCAATGGCCAACCAGACAATATAGGCATAGATGGCGATCGCCAGACCCAAATGGGCTGTAAGACGATACTGAGATACATCGGGGCGATCGATCAGGCCACTTTGGACCATGTACCAACCCATGAGTCCCTGACATCCGCCTAAAAACAGGAGCGTGAATAAGTGGGGTTTGAGTGACGCGCGCACTTTACCCGTCCATAGAAACACCATAAGCGGGATAAAAAACATCAGTCCAATCAAACGGCCCAGCATGCGATGCAAGTATTCGAACCAGAAAATCTGCTTAAACTCGGCCAAAGACATGCCTGCATTGACCAGCTGATA
>CAXPOA010000014.1:0-21356 GCA_964218505.1 Luminiphilus sp. | reverse complement strand
CCAGCGTCGCTCACCGGTCTTGGCATCAATTGACACCAGATCCACTCGCTCACCGTGATAAAAATTAGAACTGAAATAGAGGTTGCCCTGATTGTCCAGCAGTGGGCCAGTGCCTATAAAGTAATCCGGCTCTGCCACCCAGTCGAGCTCGAACATAGGGGCAGCCACACCCCAGACACTATCAGCGTTGGCAACATCAACATGAATCGCGTGCCAGGTAGTGGGCTCAGGAATGATATCGAAGTTATGCTGACCAGCGGACCGGGCGCCCATGGGTTTCCACTGGGTCTTTGCAGGCGGCCCAAACGCTTTAGGGTTATGAACGCGCGGGCTATCGGGCCAAGCGAAGATAAGGGCTATCCCTGCCACTGCCGCAACGGTCAGGCTAACAACGCGCTTTGTGCTGAGTTTGATCATATTTTTCTCTTTAACCGAGGTGTTGATTGAAGACTTGTTTCCTGTGGCTCTGGATTTTGGACTCTGTTTTAAACGCGTTATAGAAGTTGAGTCGTTTGCCTCCGCGCCGGGCTTCTGCGCTACGATCTATTTTGCTCAAACTCCCACTTTAGAAAAGCGTAAGGCAAGAACTCCAGTGCATTGACTTTTTGCAGCACCTTTCCGTGGAGCATCGAATTGTCCCCAACGCAGTAAAAGCCGCCCAGCATGCGCTCTACAGGGACTTCACCCCAGGGGTCAAATTTCGATGCCGTGATGTCGATTTCTGTCTCCGCCCATAAGAATGTTTTCGGTCTCATGCGCGTGAAGCCCTCAACTAGGAGCGGCGGATAGTCAAAAATGCCATTTGCCACAGGCGAGGGGGAGTGTTTAAAAAGGAAACTTCTGTCTGAAAATTCGCCATTAGGATTGATGCCCAATGCGAGTAACTCATCCAGCGCCGCGTTGTCATCGTTGACTTTGTTAGTCAGCTTCGCTTTCACCTGCATGAATTTAATGCCGTGGCGTTCCGTGTAACCCTCAGCCGAGTCGCCGGTGCGCGAAAACGAGATGTTGGCCATTTTCTTCGGGTAGCCCCAGCCTTCTCGACCGCCCGCCATCGCCATATCATCGGTTACTGGCATGGACAAACAGTAGTAGCCCTCAGAGCCCTTGTAGCTCGCTCTGATCAGCAGAGCAGACTCTTTATACGGGACACTAAAATTGGTCGAGGGGTAATTAGCCAGAAACGCCAACGCCACAGGTTTTGCCGCCGGTTTCAGTGGAGGGGGTAAGATCGTCGAAATTGCCTCTGGAGTCGTTTCCCATACTAGCCAGAGCATTTCTGCGTCTGTGAAGTCAGCAGTCGGTCTCCCCCGGGACATCAAACCTTTGTAACTCTTTACAAAGCCGTTTGCTTTGTCCTCTTTCGCTGAGCGAATGATTTTTAGTAACAGTGTTGGTTTTACTAGCAAGGTTAGCGCAGTAATAAGCTTCATCTTAAATAAATTTCTCTTAAGGCCTTGAAGGCACTTCGCTCCGACGGTTATTTGTATTATCGTCTCCTCATACCACTTCATGGATACATATTCGGCCATTCTTTTTATGAACCTTGCTTGGTCTAAAAGCCCTATAGATACCTGTCCACAAGCTCGAGCGTTAATAGCCTCATGAGCAACTATCCGGTTCACCCCGCATTTTTCCTTCAGCTGACCTGCTTGCTTGGTGAGGCAGGAGTCAGTGAAAAGCAATTTTTCGATGAGCTTGATTCTCGAGGTATCACTGATCCGCTAAAAGCGGAAGGGATTGGTGCCATGACTTTACTCGAGGCTGCTGTGGAGCTTTCTAAAGATCCCTGCCTCATGATCCGTCTTGGCCAACAGCTGGGAATTACTTCGTTCGGTAGTTTTGGATTTGCATTGATGAGTTGCGCGAATGTGCGTGAATCCATTCAATTACTTCTGCGCTATGGTCAAGCTGTATTCCGACCCGGTTGGGATGTGCACGAGAATGAACGTGGCTTAATGCTGCGAGCCAACCTGTCAGTCGGCTCTGCGCGACAGCAACAGCTACTTTGTGAGCTTATCTTCTCAAACCTCGCTTCGATAGGAAGATCACTTTACGGAAGCAGGGTTGAGCGCGCGGAAGGGGTCGAAATATGTCTACAGTATTCTCGCCCCGCGCATTTGATCTGCTACAACCAGGCATTCCATGCACCGGTTAAGTTCGATGCCGAGCGTAATGAAGTACTTCTTCCCACTCAAGTGCTCGATGTGCCTGTACGCACAGCAAACCGCAAGGAACACATTGTCTTTCAACAGCAGTGTGAGGAGATTCTGCGTGGCCTTGTCGCTGTGGATAAAACTACCGCTGCAGTGCGTCAGTTGCTTATTCAGTCCGCAGGCGGTTTTCTAGATATCTCAGATGTCGCTGAGCGCCTGCATATTAGTGAGCGTACTCTCAGGAGGCGGCTGGAGAGTGAATCAACTACCTTCAGAGCCGTTCTTGACGAGATCAGAGACTTACTTGCCAAAGACTATTTGATCAAAACCGAGTTGACGATATCCGATATTGCTTACCTGCTTGATTACGCCGAAACGGTGAGCTTTCGCCGAGCGTTTGTGCGTTGGAATTCAATGACACCGAGTACATATCGAAAAATGCACATGTCCAGCGCGACTGCCTGATATTTTTTCCCGTTGTAGTCGAAGATTTACGCCGGCAATTGGTATTGCATTCCCCACTAGGCCTGACTCCTAGAAAGAAATAAGTCCAGTCGGTCCTTTTACGGATCGTAGCCATCGTGTTGTCTTTGGCCGTAAATGTTTCCCCGTGTCTCGCATCGAACTTCCATAATGAAAATTGATATTGCTGTTTTGCGCCATCCTTCCATGGCGTGCCTTTGTGGTTTTTGGAGCTTGGTATGGTTAAGAAACTGTTGAAAATCTTTTTCGGCATGTGTTTGGTTGCGTTGATATCTGCGGCACTCTTCGTATTTCGGCCTTGGGCCGACCATCAGGGGTGGCGTCTTTTTCATCAAGCTAACCCATTTATCACTAGGATCCATACCCATAGTAACTGGCATCTTGTCTCGCCTTATGTCGTGCTAAAGGCCCCTAAAGAATCTCGCAGGTATGTGCGTGAGCTAGTCGATCTGACGGATATTACCTATACCCATGAAGGTGCCACATATACGGCTCAGGACTATTTCAATAAGGCTAATCTTGTTGGCCTCATGGTCTTGCACGACGGCAAAGTGGTGGTAGAAAATTATGCGCAAGGTGTCACCCCGTCGACCACCTATATGCTGATGTCATCCACCAAGAGCTTTACTGCCACGCTAGTCGGAATGGCTCTTCATGAGGGAAAAATAGAGAGCTTGGATGATCCCGTAGAAAAATATGCTACCCAATATGCAGGGAGCGCCTACGGTGAAACGCCGATCCGGCATCTTCTCATGATGGCCTCAGGAATAAATTTTTATCACCCCAGTGAATACAGCCCCAACAGAAGAGATCTCTACTTCGACCTATGGGTCAGGAGGAAGAGTTTTGATGAAGAGACGGCAGCCATGACTCGGCGAGCGGAATCAGGTAGGGCGTTTATTTATTTGGGGACCGATACGCATGTCTTATCTCGCGTCGTTGAGGGCGCCTATCAACAACCCTTTATTGAAGTTGTTCAAGAAAATCTCTGGACACCCGGTGGCTTTGCTAGTGACGCACAATGGAGCGTCGATGTCGACGGCAATCCCTTCGGACAGATGGCACTATCCACGACGCTGCAGGATTTTGCACACTTTGGCCAGCTTCACCTTGAAGATCTTATTTTTGAGGGGCGCAAGAGAGTAGACGATGACTGGCTCACCATGATCTCACGTGCTCAGGCACCTTTTCAGGAACCGCAAGTAACCTCGGATGGGCGCTACATCGATGGTTATAGCTTTCAGTGGTGGCTTCCCGTGGACTACGATGAGGAATTCATTGCGCGTGGTGCAGGGCAGCAATATCTCTACGTAAACAAAAAGCAGGGCTATGTAGTGGCACAGTTCTCTGGGTTGGGTAGTGCAAGTCGCAAAGAAGAAATTACCTTTTATCGAGCTGTTGGCGCTTATCTTCGGGGCCAGCCCTAGTTCCTTACTCTACCCATCACTTTCCCTGCCAGCTGTGGGGTGTCTTTGATCCACCAAGGTATGCCTCAATTGCCGCTGCGGCATCGTTTGAGCGCATTGTCTTTTCAAAACACTGCTGCTCGAGTAAGAGCGCGTCTTCTAACGTCATACGCGAACCGACTTGGATGGCGTGCTTGGCTGCCGACAGCGCAACGGGAGAGCGGCTCGCAATATCCTCTGCGAAGGCTTTTGCCGCCTCATGAAATGTGTCACGTGGGAAAACACGATGTACTAGCCCAAGCTCGAGCGCTTGCTCAGGCGTGAGAAGCTTTGCATGTATTATTAAGTCGAGGGCTTTGGCTGTGCCCAGAAGTCGTGCGTAGCGCTGTGTGCCGCCTGCACCTGGAATGATGCCAATTGAGGTCTCGGGGAGGCCTACTCTGGAGCGCCCCGCTGCGAGGAGACGAAAGTCACAGGCCAAGCTAAGCTCGAACCCGCCGCCCGTAGTCGAGCCATTGATAGCGGCGATGGTAATCGCAGCCATGCGCTCAAGTCTCAGACAAAGCTTATGCATCGGTGAGAGTTCGGTCGGCTTATTTTCGATGCGTGTCGGATTAGTGGGGTTTGTCGAAACATCTTTCGCTCTGCTCGCTAATTCCGTTACTTCGTAGTGGGCAATAAACACATTCTCTGCTTCACTAGTGAACATTACGACTCTTATCGAAGGATCTCTCTCGACCTCATCAAGCATCCGGTTGATTTCGCCTACGCCTTCGGAGGTAAGCGTGTGTCTTGGGGGGTTGCTCAGTACACAGGTGACAATATTATCCGCGCGTTCAGTCTTTAAATAGCGATATGGCATGGTGGGTGATCCTTAATGGCGTGCCTAGTGTGGTGGATGAGTGAGAGAGACCACAATCGGCAGGCGTTGAATGTGGTCTGAGATCGGGTAGATGCCACGCATCCCAATTCGTGTCGGTTTCATTCGAAGGCTTCCTGTTCGCAGCTCCACACGCGTGAGTTATAAAAGTAAACGTGATGATCCGATGGGGAGAGGTCTGGCTGCAGATGATGTCCCACGAGCCATTGCGCCAGTGCTGTTTTTTCCGGATCGGGCACCTGTTTGAATAGTCCTGTGACGCGCTGGTACATCCATTGTGTGTAGGGCGCGCACAGACGCTCGCCGTGTGCCCCGGCAATTCTAAAAGGCGCTTTGCCGATAAATCGTGGAAAGTCGGAGGTGTCGGAGTGTTCCGCTAGCCATTTCGAGGTCATTGCTATGACGTTGTGAACGTATGGAATTTGATCCCGAAATTGCCACTGCAGGATCGGAATCAGTGACCTAGGGATTTCATCATTGGCCAGCCAATCTCCAGTGTCACAGGGCGTCTGCTCCATCCTGTGAAGCCAATTAACTAAATGAAATTTGTGTTTGAGTAAGCGTGTTCTGGGATAGGGGTCAGATGCCAGATGCGCCATCAGCGGACCAAAGAGTGCAAAGTCACCGTGACAGGCGCGGCCACCGAGCAGGTAGTCGTGCTCCGCAAAGTGCTGATTCAGCTGATCCAGGAAGGCCTCTGTCCAACGCTCCAAGGCTTTGAGATTCGAACGATTAATACCCAGCATTTCGCGAGCGACCGGCGCAAAGCGGTGGGCAGTCTTGATGCCTCCGAGCCAATGAAGTGAAGAGGGCCAGTGAGGAGTGCGGTTGCGACCAAATGTCTTGAGAATGTAGGGCAAGTTATAGCGTTTAAAATTCCAGCGGTAATGCATTGCCGGAAAGACCAGCCAATCATCGCCCAAGAGTTCAAATAATGCCGCTACGACCCGCTGTTTCAGACCCGTAGGCTGAATGGAGTGCTGACTGTGCAATGATTCCAGTCGATCGAGAATAAGGCTGCTGTCCTGCACGTAGCCTGAATCAGGACCATAGAGAACCGGCACAACGCGCCACCCGCCGGTTAAGGGCTTGATTACGTCTTCAGCAATCTGATCCGTGACTTTAACCAAGTCAAAGCGAAGTCCTTTATAGCGCAGATACGCAAATACCTTCATGGTGTAGTAGGACGCGCGCGACCCGTACAAGAGGTAATGAGGCACTGCGCGCTCGTTGGCAGTCATTACGCAATACCGTAGATCAAATCTGATTAGCTCGCGCTAGCTCGCGGCCGCACAACCAAAAGTGGACGGATCCCCACAGGCCCACGATGGTGAAATATGCAAGCGCCACGCCAAGGGTATTCTCAGGGTGTGTCGGTGTCAGCAGGTCACTGATAATACCCACCAACAGTGGGCCTAATCCCATTCCGATAAGATTAAGAAGCAACATCTTGATGGCGGCAGACACCGCGCGCATGTGAGGCGGCGAGAGAGTCTGGATCATCGCTATAGTGGGTCCAATTGCGTAATTAGCGGCGAACCCCGGAATGATAAAAAGCGCTATAGCAGTCGTGAGATCTTGGGCCAGTAGCCCCAAAATAAATAGCGGCAGAGTGACAAACGGAACAGCGGCGAGCATCCAAATGCCATATTGGAAGCCGCGCGTCGAGAGCCGATCAAACCATTTACCTGCCGCCAGCGCACCTATCGCACCCGAGATACCAAATACACCGGCCATCAGCAGGCCCGTTTGGGTTTGGGTGAGGTCATGAGTACGCATGAAAAAAGTCGGTAGCCACTGGGTCAGCCCGTAGCCCACTAGGCCGGCAATCACCGATCCTGCAAGCAGGTGGCGCATCGCTCTATTTGCCCACATTGTGGCCGCCGTGTGAGCAATCGGCGGAGGTGGGGGAGGTTGCGCCTCTTCGTGGCGACCTCTGTGTGGTTCTCGCAAACCGGCACTCATCACCGCCGCGAGGAGTAATCCGGGGAGCCCCACCGAGATCATCGAAACACGCCACCCATAGGCGTCGGCGATCGCACCACCCCCCATGAATCCGAGCATCATGCCCAGACTGGCGCCAAGCATCAGCGTGGCCATGGCAAATGCGCGACGCTGCGGCGGAAAATAGTCAGCGATTATGGAATGACTCGCCGGGTTCACGCCTGCTTCGCCGATACCTACACCGACCCGAAAAATAAGCAGGCTAATAAAACCCACTGCAAACCCGCTCAAGGCTGTCATTAAGGAGAATACGGTCAGGCTAATGATAATGATCCACTTGCGGTTGTACTGATCTGACAGCTTCGCAATGGGTAGTCCCATGGTGGCGTAGAAAAGGGCGAAGGAGAGCCCTCCGAGCAGGCCGAGTTGTGTGTCGGTCAATCCGAATTCTGCTTTGATATCAGGAAATAGTATCGAGAGAATCATCCGATCACACATCGACAGCGCGTAAGCGAGCAGGAGCAGGATGAGAGCGGTGCGATGCCCTTGCAGGGGTGTATTGGATCTTGTGGCGGCTTCGACAGCGCCGGAAAACTTACCAGTAGCCAAGCATATTCTCCAAGTAAGCTGTGTTCCTATATTGCGAGAAACTAGTTGTAATCAAGACTCCAGCGATTCTCTATCGAGTATATTGGCGGGGCATGCCAAAGAGGAGTCATTTTCGGCCGAATATGATTCCTAGGTTGTCGCTGACAATTTGTATTCTCTGGGAATACGTGCAGAGGGCCATTGTGTGAATGCAGCGAGCCATCTACGTTATGGTGCCTCGTCAGTAAACAGGAGTGTGGCGAAGTGAAGCTAGTGCCCATATGTGACCGCTTTGGTGCGGATGTCGGCGGTGTTGACCTCGCAACGCTAACCGATGCCACTTTCGAGACAATCTACCAGGCTTGGCTTGAGTATGGGGTGCTCCGCTTTCGCACGCAGTCATTAACGAAAGATGATTTGCAGGCTTTCAGTCAGCGTTTTGGTCCGCTCGAAGAAATGCCGCTAGGGCGATTGAGTGAAGCGCAGAAGGCTAAAATCGATAACCGCTTTGTGACGCCGATTTCTAACATCGTTGTAGACGGCAAACCGATTGGTGGTCTCGGTGATGCTGAGGCCAGTTGGCACTCGGACATGACCTACGTGGAGAGTCCCCCGCCTGCAAGTGTGTTGCTCGGCGTTGAGATCCCCCCCATAGGTGGCGATACTTTTTTCACGGATCAGCGCGAGGCGCTGGCGTTGCTACCTGATTCGCTCCGTGCCCGTATTACTGATCTGACCATCAAGCACGACGCGGCGCACGATAGTGTCGGCCTGTTGCGCCCGGGCTTTGACGCTTTCGATGACCCTAGGGATGCACCGGGTGCAGAGCACCCCATTATCTTGAATCATGATGAGACGGGGGACGAGTGCCTGTATTTAGGGCGTCGTGATTGGGCGTATATACCCGGACTTTCACTGGAAGACAGCGAGGCATTGCTCGATGAGCTATGGCGCTATGCCGTACCTGCGCACGCCGTTGTCGAGCAGAACTGGTTGCCTGGTGACGTGATCATCTGGGATAACCGCCGGTGCCTGCATAGGCGCTCATCGATTGACCCATCCCATCGACGCCTGCTGTTGCGCTGTCAGGTGTTGGCGAGGCCATCGCGTGGCTAAGCTAGAAGAGTTGCCCGCTTATGAGCGCGAGCATTTACTTAGCAAGTTGAGACCGCCACTTGGCTCATTCCCGTGGGTGGCGTCCGAGAAAGCGCTTTCTAAAAAGCGGATCGCCATCATCACGACCGCTGGTTTGAGTTATCGAAGTGGTACCAATTTTGATCTCGCGGATGCGAGCTATCGCGCCATTCCCAGCGATATCGATATCAATGAGCTTGTGATGAGCCATGTGTCGGTTAATTTCGATCGCAGCGGTTTTCAGGAAGATATCAATGTGGTGTTTCCGATTGAGCGCTTTCATGAGCTTGAAGCGTGTGGTGTCATTGGGTCATCGGCGGCCGTTCACTATAGTTTTATGGGTGGCGGATTATTGCCTGAGGCCTATGAAGGATCGGTTCGTGAGCTCGCTCAGTGCCTGAGGGATGATCAGGTAGATGCGGTAATGGTGTTGCCAGTATGTCCGAATTGCTCTCGGACAGTCTGTGCTATCTGCCACTACCTCGAGTCCGAGGGGATACAGACCGTGGGCATTGCGCTGTTTCGGGAAATCGCGCAGGCCATGCAACCACCGCGAATTTCCTGGGTGAGCTTTCCCCTGGGCCGACCGCTGGGCCGGCCCAATGATCGTGGTTTCCAGCGCGATGTCATCACGAGTTCTCTGGCTTTGCTTGATGCAGATTCGGGTCCGGTACTGCAGGATTACCCCGTCGAACTACCCGATAGCGGCGAGCCACCCCCTCCATGCCCGGTCAGTTTCAAACGAAATCAGGACATGGATACCTGGCGAAGCCGCATCGCAGCCGAAGTTGCGTCCCTTGGGCCATGGTATGAGCTGGGACTGAAACGGCGCGGGCGGACAACAGTTGGCGTGAGTGGCAGGGAGTTGGGTGAACTCATTCCTTTTGTAACGCGCTGGCCAGATCACCCGGCAGAGGCATTGCCGGAGCTCACGGAACTGAAGTTCGCTCTGGAAGATCTCAAGGCCTTCTATGCCGAGGCCATTATGGCTCGTCCCGGCGACTACGCGGTGGGCTTTGCCGAGAGGATCATCTTTGATGACTCGAGTTTAGGGGCGCTGATTATGGCCTACGTCGAGTACTTTGATGCCAACGAGCAGACAAGACCTTTTGTCAGAGTATTGACCTCTCGCGAGTCAGTGGGTCGCTCAACCGGATCTTGGGCCGTTGGCACAGATGGCGAAATCGTTACGGCTGATTAACAATTATTTGATCGCTGCCAATGGGTAGCTCAAACCACATTAAATCTCTGGTGAGCGTGAAATTATCGGGCGCGTCCCGCAGAAAGACGTTTTCGGCGATACTGTTGGGCGGTACGGGCACGAGATGATAGTAGGCGACCATGCCGATATCCGATTGCGCGTTAAGCCCAATCAGCGATGTCGTTGAGGCATGGTAGTCGATCACATCCGTCACAATTTTGGATTGCCTAGAGCGCCCGTTTGCTTCAAGGGAGCTGGCCAAGGCCGTGACCATGGGTAGAGAGAGGGCATCGTGAAGTAGGAGGTCTGCGCCGTCGACTATCTCAACAGTATTGGCGCCCACATTACTATCGCCCGAGACCACCACGCTCCGACCCCGGTAGTCAATGCGGTAGCCTACGGCAGGGTGGATGGGCGGGTGCTCAGCGGTGTAGGCAGTGATCTTTAGGTCGCCATCCTGCAGGACTTCCCCCGCCGAGATGACTTTGGCGTTCAACACGCCGAGT
This sequence comes from Luminiphilus sp., assembly GCA_964218505.1. GTDB lineage: Bacteria > Pseudomonadota > Gammaproteobacteria > Pseudomonadales > Halieaceae > Luminiphilus. Next base: position 11,058 of record CAXPOA010000014.1, on the reverse strand, counting down.
TCGGGAGCGAGCAGTGCCTCGCCGTGATGAGCGACACGGTAGAGGCGGTCCATCCGATATCCTTCATTCACCGCTTCGACAACATCCTCTACTCCCTCGGGCCCGTAAACGGTGAGCGGGGCGGGGCGGGCATTGACCCACGACCCAAGGTTCACTTCATAGATTTCTGCGATGTGGTCAGAGTGAAAATGCGTGAGTAAAAGCCCCTGCAGGCGCCCGGTTGGCAGGCGTAGCCGGTTGATATTTTGGGTTGAGCCCGCGCCTGAGTCGATCAGGTAAAAGTGATCGGGAGTTACCACGGCAATACAGACCTGGGCTTGGCCCATCCCCAGTGGAGAGGCACTGCCACACACATATACGCGGAGGCTGTCTTCTGCTGGTTGTGTTCGGTCTCCTTGCATGGCCATGCCGGCAGCCCCTCGGGCCAACAGTGCATCCTGTACCGCGGGGATTTCCAACGACACACGCCCGATGACGAGCATTAGTGCCAGAGCGGGTAACAGAATCAATAGCTTTTTCATGATGGGGTGTCCTCTTCGGCAGGATCGTTGCTCTCGTTTTTCGGTATTGATGACTCTATCGCACCAAGGCTCGCAGTATCGCGGGTTGCTCAAGGCTGATGAGATGATTAGTTCCTGTCGTTTCGAGGATAGAAACACCGTTGTTGCGCGCTCGGCCAGATTCGGCGCTTATTTTCATACTCTCTCTGTCCAGCGTGCCGTCTTTCTCTCCTATGACAACCGTGATGTTGGGAAAGTGATCAAAGACGTCGATCGAAGTTTGATGCTGCCATTTAACGATCGATTGCACCTGTCTGACGCAGGTCCGGTAGTCCCGGGAGACACTGAAAAGAGAGCGACACAATTCCGTTTTGCGCGGTGTGGTGGGCTGCATCATGGGCATTTTCAGTAGGCGATCTTCGCTGATGTGACGCCAGCGGGAGAAGGCAATGGGCATCAGGTAACAGGTGAGCCCGTGTTGCAGTGGCTTTGAGGCGTTGCCTGCGGTTCTTGCCTGAGGTAACACCGGTGCTTCCAGAATTACTGACACCGGGCGATGCGACAAGTGAGCAAACGAAGGGTACTGTCGGCCTGTATCAAGGATTACGGCGCCGCCGCGGGAGTGCCCATGCACCACAATGTGCTGCCCTGTGGTCAGTTCTTGCAAAATCAGGCCCAAATAAAACGCGTCGTGCTCAATCGAGCCAAGCAAAAACGGATTATCGGGCCAGTCGAGTTGTACCGAGTCAACAGCATTACCTGGCGCGGTAAAGGGAAAATGGTAGTTGGCGTTGTTGACCAGAATGAGCTCAGCGTCGCTGTCGCGGTACAGGTCCTGAAAGTAGCGCATGTCCTCGAGAAAACCAGGAAAGCAGACGATGGTTTTGTTGTTACCGTTGCGCGAGAACCTGCGTGCAATATATGTGGACCCCACCTGCATCACCTCGCCCTCAAAGTCGGCATGATGAATTTGCGGCAGAGCTCGCCGGGCGCAATATTCTCGATACCCGTGGAGCGCGAGGAAGAGAGGCAGCGGCCACAGCGCCATTATTTGAACTCCAGCTCCTTGTCCCCAAGCTTTCCAAGACGCAGGCTAATGAAATCTCTGATGTAATTCTGATAATTTTTCCAGGGTAATCGGTTGCCCTGCTTGGGGAACTTATTCCGAGAACGCAGTACGTATCCCGCATCAAAATCGAGAAAGGGTTCCTGCTCTACCGTCCCCTTGAGGCGCGGCATCACGCTGGCATACCTATGCTTTTTCATGTGATTAAGCAGCCGACAGACGTAGTTGGCAGTGAGGTCGACCTTGAGTGTCCAGGACGAGTTGGTGTAGCCCACCGTAAAGGCCATGTTGGGTAAATCAGAAAACATCATGCCCCGGTATATGTAGTGCTCGGTAAAATCGATCGGACGTCCGTCTATTTGGTACTCGACGCCGCCGGCGAACTTGAGGTTAAGCCCGGTCGCCAGCACCACCATATCAGCCTCGAGGTGTGCTCCTGACTGCAGCTGAATCCCGGTAGCGGTGAAGCGGTCAATATGATCGGTGACCACCTCCGCCCGGCCTTCCCGAATGGCGGCGAACATATCGCCATTGGGCACGGCACACAGTCGCTGATCCCAGGGGTCATAGCGCGGCGTGAAGTGTGTGGCAACGTCGTAATCTGGGCCCAGCTCCTGCCGTACTTGCCCCAACAAAAAACGGCGAAGGTCTTTGGGTCGCCGGCGCGATAGGCGGTACAGGTAAATCTGGAATAACACTTTCTTCCACCGGGTGAGGCGAAACGCCCAGGTCACGGGCAGAAACTTGCGCAGCAGTTGTGCAGTGGGATCTTCCAAAGGGACGTTGGCAATATAGGTTGGCGAGCGCTGTAGCATGACTAGGCGACTCGTTTGATGTGACATGGTAGGTACCAGAGTCACTGCGGTAGCGCCGCTACCTAAAACCACGACCCGCTTTCCATTGTAGTCGAGTGCTTCAGGCCAGTGCTGAGCATGAAACACCTGACCTTGGAATTCATCAACGCCTTTGAAGTCCGGAACATAGCCTGATTCATAGTCGTAGTAGCCGCTGCAGCTGAAAATGAACTTACAGCTGATGGCAACCTGCTCCCCGGTGTCGCTGCGCTCGGCGGTGACTCGCCAGCGCTTTTCGGCAGACGACCACTGTGCGGCGGTAGCCCGATGCTGGTAGCGAATGTGCCGCTCCACGTCGTACTCGGCAGCTGCTTCACGGATGTAGCGTAGGATTTTGTCGCCATCGGCGATGGCAGCGGTATCGCGCCAGGGCTTGAAGCCGTAGCTCATGGTGTACATATCGCTGTCAGAGCGGATACCGGGGTACCTGAAAAGATCCCAAGTGCCGCCGCTGGCCTCGCGCGATTCCAGGATAACGAAGCTTTGATCAGGACATTTACTGCGTAATTGACAGGCGCCACCAATGCCCGACAGACCCGCGCCAATGATAAGTACGTCTACCGACTCAATGTGCTCGTTCATTTATTGACTACTTAACGTAATGGGCGGCGTCATCATCTGCGCCGTACCAAATGGGCGATGACCAGGCGCGCTCCTGAATCGTCAGGGGCAGGTCGCTACGAGGCGAGGTTCCCGCTCGCAGTGCGTCCCATGTTGACCACCGGCAAACAGGGTTCTCCAAAACCCGAACGTAGTAAAAAGCTTCCTGGCCTGCAACAAACGTTGGATCCTGCCACACAGTTTTCAGTTCACTTGCTCCTGCATTTGTTGTTATCGAGCAGTCACTCGGATCGACTCTCGCGCCGTTATCTGGGCAGCGATACGTGTTCGTGTTGACGGTCAAGCCGTCGGAGCAGGCAACATCAAACACCTGTTCCCGCTGCTCTCCGTTTTCTATCCAGCCTTTTACTACCTGTGCACGTTGTAATGGCGCGGTGTTTGGGTCGGCGGTCGCCCACACCAGGAAACTAGGTTCTGTTTCCCCATCCGCTTTTAGTGTGGCACCCATGGCCACACCTGAAGCGTAGGCGTTAGCAATTAATTCAGGACTATTTAGAGTGATAGTTGCAAGCTCGTAACCAGCGAAGAAGCGAACTTTAATGCGGGTCCCGCTAGTGGCAAAGGTTTCTTTACGTCGTAAGGCGTCATAGATGGCTTCACGGGTATTCTCTTCTGCCCAAACGCCGGCAATCCCCGAGGCACTCCAATACTTGTAGCCGGCGAAATCGAGATAGGTTTCCCCGTCGATCTCTTCTACCATGTCCGGCGCTGCCAGACTGATAAGCGTGCCGTAGAGAAAGCTCGCAGGGCTTGAGCCTCGCTTTTCAGCAGTGTTGTCAAAGGTACCCACTTTCCCAAAGTAGTTGCTTTCTTCGAGTGAGGCGGCTGCGGTATGGGTATCACTAGAGCCGATTACACCAAATTTGAAGGGATTTCCCTTCTCTTTTGCAGCCAGCATTAAACCTCGCTGCCAGGCGTCTCGCACGTAGCTGCCTTGTGGCTCGCTCGGCAGTCGCGTAGAGGTTCGTAGTGGGAAAATCTCGAAATCTGCCCACTCGTCCGTTTTCGAGAGCAGAGGATGGGTTTCGGAGGTGCCCTTTACCTGGGTTATCTCCACCAAGGGCTCGTTGCGCAATCGTTGTTGAGTGTAGGCTGGGTCGACCGGATTTCCTGCCCAGTCCCTGAAGGCAAACATTGCACCGTTCGAGCCATTGCTGTTGTGAGGTATCGCAAGGCTCTCGATTCCCTGCAATCGAAGATCGTCCATCCAAGTCCAAAGCCCCTCGGGGTTAATGCTGTTAAGACGAGAGAATGGTTGAGCGGGGAGCAGATCGGTTCCCCTGAAAATAACATTGCGATGCAGCGCCTCACGTTCCTCGGTTGATGAGCTATATTCATAGCCTGCGAAGGTCGTGAAGTGGCCGGGCTTGTAGGCGCGGTTGGCAGCTTCGACAGTCGTCTTCCAAGCAGACTGGTTGATTATGTTGACTGTCTCATGGGTGATGGTGCCATCTAAGAGGCCTGCAACGACATCGGCGATAAAGTTGGCGAATACCTTACTCCGGCTGTTGAGATCGGATATACCGCCGTCAACAGAAGCGTTGATGTCGTGATAGGGCGCTGCAATATCAAATTTCGAAAAAGGTGTTGAGGTATCAGCGGCTTCATTGATGACGCCGAGTAATACCGCATGATCTGTCACCGCATAGAAATCTAAGGGCTGTCTGAGCTGAACGCTAAAGCCACTAGGGTGTTGTATTGGCTCTCCTTGGGCATAGCGATAGGCATCTTCAGCGGTCGCTGTTGTGCCGAACGCCGACGCGTCGAAAGAAAGTGTGGTGTGAACATGCAAGTCACCGAAATACGCATTACGTAATGGGTTCGCCGCTGGTCTGGGAGCAGCCTCGGTGGAGGCCGTCAAGGGCATCTCTATAATGTTGGTGTTGGGCGGTATTATCTTATTAGTTGTTCGATAGTAGCGCTGTGCTGCCTCGCGGCTTTCAGCGTCGGAGTTGTTTTCACCACAGCCGCTGAGACCCAAAAGACCGATGCAGAGTAGAGAAGAAGCACCGATACGCTTGCCCAAGGATATACCGAGCGTAGTTAGTTGCTGATGTTGATGGCTTGTCATGGCATTAGCTCTCGGTGTCTGGTGTTACCCAAATCGGGCTGCTCCAGGCGCGTTCTCTAATGGTGGCCGGGACTCGTGGGTCGGGCTGCCTATCCAGTCGGATCGCGTCATAAGTCGACCAGCGGCAGGTTGGGTTCATCAGGACACGCACGTAATAGAAAGCGGATTGATCGGCCCTGTAATCAGAATCACGCCAGAGAGTCTGCAGCTCACTCGCACCTGAATTGGGGCTGTATTGACAGGTCTTTAGATCGACACTAGCGTTATTTTCAGGGCATTGATCCGTGGTGGGGTCCACGGCGAGACCGTCGGCACAGGCTATGTCGACAACCCGCTCCTGGGTTTTACCGGTGGCGTCAACCCAGCCTTTCACGATTTGAAGGCGTTGCAGCGGTGCGTCCAGGGGGTCTCGAGTCGCCCAGACAAAAAACAAAGGTGATTTATCGCTCTCCGATCCCCCGGTTTTTGGTGCCTTAAGCACGCCGCCCATGGGCACGGATATCTGGTCATGGTCGAGTGAGAAAAGACCGTCCTTCAGCAGTTCCTCTTCACTATCCCAGCCTGCATGAAATCGGAGACCAATACGTGGACCTGATGTGGCATAGGTCTCCCGGCGCGCCAGTGCGTCGAAAATGGCTTCGCGGTTATTTTCAGGCGCCCAAACTGCGGCGAGTCCTCCGGAGGTATGGAATTGGAGCCGGGATTTGAAGGCTTCTGTTTGGTCATCCTCAAGTCGACGATAGGCCGAAGAACTTATGGCACCCGTCGCGCCGGGAAAGTCCCATTCTTCCACATCGCCCGGATTTGAATTGTGACTGTCGGTGGCCGCTATAAATCCAGTTTGTATGGGGTTGAATCCCAACTCTCCTTCGAGCTCCAAACCCACTTTAAGACCCTGGCGAACAAAGCCCGTTGTAAAAGCGCAGCCAGTCGTTTCGCCCGGCTGGCAGGGGGTAAATACCTGTTCGAACGCACACTCCTCATCGGTCGCCCCCACGCCTAGCGCGCATTCCTGCGCCCCTTTAATCTGGAAAATCTCTGCTATTGGTTCGTGCTTTTGCCGTAGCTTCCAGTCTGAATCAGTGTACTCCTTGCCGTCCCAGGTATAGCGAGAGTAGGTAAGTCCCCAGGCCTTGTTGGAGTTGTGAGGGATAGTGAGAAATTCGCAGTCTCCGCGGCAAGAATTATCGAGACCTCTCCACAGTTCCAGTGCATTTGACACGTCTAGGCTGCTTAGGGCGCGCGCCGGCACGGCTTCGGACCGGAAAATGACATTGCGATGATGTTTTCCTTGATTGGGAAGGCCCGGCGAAAATTCATAGCCAATCAGCGTGGTCAATACGCCGGGCTCGTAGTAGTCGTTTGCGGTGCTTACATAACGCGCCCAATCCACAGCGGCGTTATTGATGCAGCGCTCGAGGGCGTTTTCACCGAATCTGCATGTGGGGAACGATCCCGGGGGCAATTTGCTGCGGGCCTTCTGTTGATAAACCCCGGCCGGCAGTGTGGGATCACCCGCTTCAGCCTTGCCTCGCGCTCTGCCGACTAATACCTGAAAAATCCTCGGATTGGGTTCGTTGACCAGCCAACACGCCGCTCGCTCGAGGAGTGTTAGCCCCGAATCGCCGCAATGAGTCCGCGTGCCAAATCCTTCCGCGTGATCGGTAATTGCGACAAAATCGAGAGGCCGGCTTAATCGCATGATTTCCCCACCTGCGGTCTCAAGGGGTTCACCCCGAGCGAAGCGATAGGCGTCATCGATGGTCAGGGTATTGCCAAACAGGGCGGCATCGAAACTTTCGGCGGTGTGCACATGTAGCTCTCCCCAATAAAGATTGCTCTGCGCGTGCTGTGGGGCGAGGGAGGGTGTTTGTGCGAGGGGGGGTGTTTGGATCCGGGTGTTGTCTTGCAACGCATAGTCCCGCGCAGCGCTGTCAGGCCCATATTTATCAGCGGCCTCTCGAAGGGGTGAAATCAACGTTACCCACGTCCATCCTACGCCAAGTAGCAGAATGACTCCGAGCGTGACACCGATCTTTTTCAACATGGCCCATTCCTCAATGGCAGTTCAGTGCCGTCCCGGTCCGCTTGCTTTTCGTCCCGCCAACCCAAAGGCAGCGGAGGGATCCAAGCGCATCGCTCTCTCCATCACAAGCATCCTTAATTCATGTTAGGGCCGCGTCCTCACGGTAAGAGAAACATATTCGGACAACAATATCCCGCTGGCTGGCGCAGAGGTTGGCGCTCACCCTGCCATCAATACTGATGATGCTTAAGATCCCGCTGGGTAGCCAAGTCGTCCTCCGTTGCGCGTTTTTCGCTCAGCGCCCGATCTCTGTTACTGGGAACGTCTAGTCCCTCATGCAGGGACGAACTTCCAGAGATTGACCGAAAATGATTCACAGTGCATTCAACCCAATCCTTAGAGTAAGCCAGTAGAGGGAGCTTTAATCCATAACCACATAATAATCAGGAGTTCGAATCCCCATGCGCTCACATTACCCATCAGTGCCACTGGCGTCAGCGGTCTTTTTTGCTCTCTTTGGATCAGGCGCGCTTGCGCAGAGCACGGTTTTGGAAGAGGTGGTTGTTACGGCGCAGAAACGTGCCGAGTCGGTGCAAGATATCCCTGCGACGGTCAACGTGATAACCGGTGATGTGCTCAAAGAATTCAACGCGTTTAGTCTCCTCGACCTTGAGGCCCTCACCGCAGGCCTGCAGATCGACAGTTTTACCGGGAGGAGCGGGCGCATGACACTCCGCGGCATTAACTTCAATCCAAACTCAGCAGCCGAGGCGGCGGTGACCACTTATTGGAATCAGGCAATAGTCGACTCTAATGCCATTTTCCAGCAGCTTTTCGATATTGAGCGGATAGAGGTGTTGCGTGGGCCTCAGGGCACCCTGGCGGGAAGGACCTCTCCGGCAGGCGCCATTAACATTCACACAGCGCGACCCAATCTCGATGCTACAGAGGGTGAGGTCCGAGCAACGTTTACCGACAATGATGGTATTAACACGCAGCTGGCGGCAAGCCTACCGCTGATACCGGGTCGGTTGGCGGTTCGCGTCGCAGGCGTATTTGACGAGAGCGACATGGACGAGATCGTTAATGTCCTGAGCGGTGACACCAGCGCCACCGAAACCAAAGCAGGTCGCCTAAGTCTGAGCTGGATGCCTGCTGATAGCTTAAGCATCGACTTTGCCGCTCAGTATCTGGAGCGGGATTTTGATGATCTTGGGGTGCTGAGTGGTACACCAACAGATGACCCAAGGCTGGATCCGGAGGGCGTATTGGGGACGTTGGACAGCTATGATCGCCGCGACGCCCGAGTGGGAATCGATGGCGTATATGACAACACGCAGGCGGAGTACCTGAATACCTCTCTGGTGCTGAACTGGGATCTTGGGTCTCACACCGTGACGTCGGTCACGGGCTACCATGAGACCGATTCTCTCCGTCGATTCGATCAGGCGCAAGGAAGCGCAAATCCGGACAATGTTGCTGAACGCGTCGCAATTGATGATCGTACCGATTGGTCGCAAGAGGTGCGCTTCGCCAACAATGAGGGCGAGCGCTGGGATTACATGGTTGGGGTTTATTTCGAAGAGTCAGACATTTTTTTTAGCCAGGAAAATATGCAGATCCCTATCAGCCCGTTTGCCGGAGGCAGTACTGTCCTGCTGTTCCCGGCAGAGGCAGAGCGCTGGGGCGTATTTACCCACAACCAGTTTCATCTGACCGACAAGTGGACCATGCAGCTTGGACTGCGCTATCAGGAGTATGAGGCTAATCGAGATACACAGGTGGTAGCGGGTCCCAATGGAATCAGTATCGCGCCCCCCGGGTTTGTGCTCGAGCAAGTGCTCTCGGAAGATAATCTGCGCTACACCGATGATTCCCTTACCGGTCAAGTGGCACTTGAGTACGCGGTTGATGACGATATTAATGTGTATGGCGTTGTGAGCACTGGCTGGCGACCGGGTGGCGTATCGGTAACGCCATCGGCGTTACCCGAGGATGTGTTGTTATTCGATGCAGAAGATAGTGTGTCCTACGAGTTGGGTTTCAAAAGCATCCTGTCCGACGGCGCCGTCAGGCTTAATGGTTCGGCTTATTTCCACGACTTTGATGGTTACATTCAGCGACAGAACGCGTTAAACGTTATGAATCCTGATGGCAGTATTGACCGCAGCGGCGTTACCACCAATGGCGATGCTGAGGTATGGGGGGCAGAACTCGAGTTGTCTGCCAATATCAGCGCCAATTGGTATCTGGGGGGATCGCTGAGCTACAGTCAGGGAGAGTACGCCGACGGCACAACGCTGCCCTGCAACGAGTATGACGATAGTGGCTTGCCAGTTTTTCCCGCCGGCCAACCTGTATCACTGTGCGATGAAGGGGGTAATCAGCTCGGCAGGGTTCCCGAATGGACCGCCAGCATTAATAGCGAATATCGCGTGGACTTTGGTGCCTTTCAAGGTTATGGCCGAGTGTTACTGGCCTACACAGGAGATCAGACAGCCGAGGCAGAAACGGAGACCACCGATGCCATTGATCTGGACGCATTCAGCACCCTCGATGCTTACTTGGGTGTCCGAACTGACCGCTGGCACATAGAGGTATTTGCCCGAAATCTTTTTGATGAGGAGGCCTTGCTAACGAAGACCAACTCGACCGCGGTGGTGAGACGTCAGCCGACGGGGTATGCGAACCATTGGCCTATCCCATCGCGAAGGATTGGTCTGAGCGCTAGCTACCGCTGGTAGCTAACTGGCTTTTTTATCGTGTCTTTATGGTGCTCCCGGGCCTGCAGGCGTGAGCCGTACCCGACCCCAGGGGGTACCGTAATGAATGCGTCCATCCATGTCGATGAGGGTTCCCGCATACATCACGTTATAGCGCTGGCCTCCGATCACGTAGTGAAAGCGGCTTTTCCCTGACTGCCAGTCGAGAGCCTCCAGCGTCCATAGATTGTTGCGGGCGCCAATCAGGTAAACCGCGTTCGATTCAACGCTGACGATGGGGACAGAGCTCGGTGAGCTTATCTCGGTATTAACCCAGCTCTGTTGCAGGCTTCTTTCAATGGGGTCCCACTCGAATTTTTGTACACCATACGGCTGGTGTTTGGGGTTGCTTCCAAGGTATCCGGTCAACAAGCCCGTCGCCCGGTCTGGTAGGTACCAGGGTATGTTTCTCGGGCGATTATTTACGACGAGTGCGCCGTACCCTGCCACCACCACCGATTGTTCTGACTGGATAGACGTGAGATCTGGGTCTCCCATGGTGACTTTCATTTGGCCTGCAATACGACGATCAGGCGCTTCCGGTAATGGTGCCCAGTCGGCAGGTATTTCGTTACGCCAAAACAGCACCACGTTCATTTGATCCTGGCCGTCGGTGATAACCACAAACTGGTCCTCATCACCAAAACCCATCAGAGACGGTGTGGCACCGGTGCCGTGTCCCCATTCGTTGAGGTAGGGCGCTGTCCATGCGCCGTCGCTCTCGTCAGTGCTGAGACCTTGACCAGTCCACACTACTTTGTGCATGTGTTCCTGTGAGGCAATGTAAATACCCCCTTGATCATCGATCGCATAGGCGTTGCGGATCCATCCATAGCCAGTCGGTTTTGTTGCTTTGCTTTCGGCACCCTGTGCATGAGTCAGGCGAGTAAGGTAGTGCTGTGAGAAATCACGACTGATGGCAGCAATGTAGCCATGCTCGGTGGCTGCAATGAGCCAACCGTCATAGGTCATCGAAAGACCCATGATGGGTCCTGTCGCGCTTTCGGGAAGCTGGAATTCCCGAAGCTTAATAATTGCGGATCTTGAGTCTTGTGGGTCCGCATCGCCGTAAGCGGTAATCAGGCCGCTCTTACTGCCGATGTAGTAGGTGTGATCCTTGTCGAGAACCGTATACAGCTTGGATAAATTGCGTAGCTT
>CAXPOA010000013.1:0-21131 GCA_964218505.1 Luminiphilus sp. | reverse complement strand
ATAGCCTCCTTCGTCCTGAGATTGCTCATCACAAAACTGATGACAAGACTCGAATTTCCGACGCGCTCCGTCTGTACCTCTACTTCCAAAATATCACCGGCAAGACTTTCCCCGAGAAAATCCATGTTGGCATTGACCGTAAACGTCAGAAAATTGGGTCCCACAACATCTGCAATATCCAACCCCATTTCGTTCCAGTACTCGCCCAAAATCTCGTCAGCAAATACAAAATAGCTTCCAAAAAAAGCGTGCCCATTGGCGTCGGTATCGGCAAAGCGCACCTTGATCGTGCCTCGGTAAGGATTCGTCATGATGAAAGCTCCTGATTAGGGCAATGAGTTCCGGGTCGGGTCGGACGCGCGACGAGTGCGGTCATACAGCCATCCCGCTGCGCCTAGCGCATTGCGGGGCGACTTTGGCACTGTTGCCCGGCGGGCATTATGCCTAGCGAGCTGCCTCAGGTCATCCCTCTCCAACCGGCAGAGCACGCGAAAAAAGCGTCCAGCAAACCCTGTTATCTTCTTCGATGAAACACTATCATTCCGCGCTTTCCGTCGCGCACCTCTGACCCCATCTACGTTTGTAGGAAACAACACATGAATACCACCTCCCTCGTTGCCGCCTTTATTCTTGTCGTCTCTGCCTTGATATGGATGGGGACTCAAGGTAACGATGCTAACTGGACCGGCAATCGCAACCAATGTGTGGGAGAGTGCTACGAACAGTGGAAGGCCGAAAATGAGGGCGGCATCGCGGAGATGGAGCAGGTCAAGCAAGCCGCGCTAGCAGCCGCATCGCCAGAAGCGCTTGGCGAGAAGTATTTTGGACAATGTATTGCTTGTCATGGCGGCCGTGGCGAGGGCGGCATTGGCCCCATGCTGGCGGGGCAAACCGCTACCGATATCGTTGCCAAACTTACGGCCTATCGAGCGGGGCAGGAACGAGGCGCACAGTCTGCAATGATGTATCCGGTTGCCAAACCTATGAGCGACAGCGACATCGACAATCTCGCAGCCTACGTGGCCTCGCTGTAAGGAAAACCGCAGAGGAGAATGCCCTTCAAGTCTTTGTTGCGGGGAAGCGATACAAATTTTTCGTTAGCGGTTTAAAGTGTCGCGAAGCGCAAACTTCTGCACCTTGCCCGCCGGATTACGCGGCAGCGCCTCGACCACATAGAGCGCCCTCGGTCGCTTGTAGCGTGCGAGGCGATCCGCAAGGAACTGATCAAGGCTTTCAAGACTGGGTTCGGCTTCGTCAGATAGCGTAATGACCGCCGTCACCCGCTCGCCCCATTTGTCATCGGGCAGACCGATGATGGCCACGTCCGCAATGGCCGGATGCGCAAGCAACTCGCTCTCCACCTCCGCGGGGTACACATTCTCTCCACCGGTAATGATCATGTCTTTCTTTCTATCGGCGATAAACAGATAACCCTCGTCATCGAGATAGCCAATGTCGCCAGTACGGAACCATCCCTGCGAATCAAAGGCCTCGGCCGTCGCATCAGGCAGTTGCCAGTAGCCCGGCGTCACGTTGGGGCCACGCACCAGAATCTCACCCCGCTCCCTCGCAGGGCAGGCCTGATCGCGTGCGTCGACGATCTTGACCTCGGTGAACATTAGCGGCTTCCCTGCAGAGCCTTTTTTACGCTGGGCATCGGCCGTGCTCAACACACTGACATAGGGTGAGGTCTCCGTCAGGCCATAGCCCTGACAGAACGTGACGTTTTTGCTCGCATATGTCTCTATCAGTGGCAAAGGTACCGGTGCAGCACCACAGTTAAAAGCCAATACTGAACTGAAGTCGGTCTCGTCGAAACGCGGTTCCCGCCGCATCATGTCAAACATGGTCGGCGCACCAAACATTGTTGAGATCCCGTACCGTTCTATATCGACCAAAATTTGCTCAGCGTCGAAGACCTTGTGCAGCACCACATGAACGCCACTTACCAGCGAGGGATGCGTGGTGACATTGAGACCGCCAATGTGAAACAGCGGGGCGCAGGTGAGTGTGGCTTGCCGCATGGTTTCTTCCATGAATTTGGCATTAAGCAGATTCCAGAAGATATTGCCGTGGGTTAACTGTGCACCCTTGGGCCGGCCCGTTGTACCCGAGGTATACATGATCAAGGCGATATCGTCCTCCGAGACCGCCACACTCTCTGCATGACTGGCCTCCAAAGGTTGGGATCGGGCAATGAGTAGGTTCTGCATGGACTGCCAAACGGGGTTTTCAAAGTCGACGCCGAGAAAGTGCGCGCACCCCAGGCGTTCGAGCCCCTGCTCAAGGACAGTTGCCGACGCCTGGTCTGCACATAACACGTGCAAACCCGCATCCTCGGCAATAAATGCGATCTCTTGCGGTGTCAGCCGATAGTTAATCGGCACTAATACCGCGCCGATCAGACTACTGGCGTACAGCACCTCAAGTAGTCGCGGGTGGTTCAGGCCGATGTATCCGACCCGATCCCCCTTGTTTACGCCCAAATCCGTGAGCAATCGCGCGGCGGCCAGAATATTTTGGGCGAGATCCTCAAAAGTGAATGAAGCGTCCTCAAAGGTCAGAGCGTTGGCGGTCGGCGTCATGAGTGCGCGGCGCATCACCATCTGCCCCATGCCGATACCCCTAAATTGATTTTGCAAGGGTGCGCCCTCCCCGGGTCGGTCCAGCCGCAAGTTTGCCGGCAATAGATATTTTTTTGAAATATTATTATTTAGACATATTTATTTATATGCAATATCATAATCTGACGCTTTTAAGCGCACTCCACGGCAAGTTTTGTTGCCTCAGCCAGCTGATGCTTGCCCTTGCAACCAGCTGAATCGTGGAGATTGCCCAACCAAGGGAGCAAAACCGGATGGCCGTGATTGAGCGCGAAGGATCCAGACAGGTTTACTACGAGGATTACGGAGAGGGCAGCAACGCCATTGTGCTGATTCACGCTTGGGGGTTGAGTTGCCGGGCCTGGGATTCCAACACGCAGGCTCTCGTGAGCGCGGGCTTTAGAGTTATCGCGCTGGATGCCAGAGGCTGCGGACAATCTGACAAAGATTTCGACACCATGACCCTCACAGCCGTCGCCGACGACGTTGCGGCGATCATCGATACGCTGGATGTCACGGCGGTCGTGCTGAACGGCTGGTCTTTTGGCGGCGCCGTCGCTGTCATCGCTGCCGAAAAAATAGCCTCGCGTTGCAAAGGGCTGGTCCTGACCGCTGCAGCCACCCCTATCTACACGCAGAAGCCCGGCCTGGCGCTCGGGTCGAGTCAGGAGGATTTTGAGCAAATCATCGCGGCCCTCGCCGTTGATCGGCCTGCAGTGCTCCAAAATCTGGCGCAGGGTTGCGTGAGTGAACACAGCGACGCCGAGCTGATACCTTGGCTGCGGGGTTTGTTCATGGACTCCTCGCCCTCGGCTACCGCACTCCTCGCGGAGCTGGGAGACGTTGATCAACGGGCAGCACTTGAGCAACTCAACTGCCCGATCCTGAGCTGCGTCGGTGCGCAGGATGCGCTGGTTGACCCTGAAATCTGCCGCAGTGTGGCACAGTTCAATCCGGGCACCGCCACAGTGGAGTTCACGCTATCCGGCCACTCGCCGCCGCTAGAAGAGCCGGTCAAATATAATCTTGAAGTCGTTGCGTTTCTGGAGCGTACGCTCGGACAGTAGGATTCAGTTACCCATGCGCCGCAGCGCGCCTTTGGTCAGAAACCGGTCATAGGTATCGGGGTTGTTGGCCTCAGACCGATAACCCCCGACCACTTCCTTCACCTGCTCGAGACGCGTCACCCGATTGGTTTGCACATCGTGGGCATGGACACGCGTCCAGGACCAGTAGGGACGTGCACCATCCATCACGCGCTGCTCACCGTTGTCATACAGAGAAAAGGCACCATCAAAGGACCGATAAATCTTGCCCTGTCGGTCGTAGCTCACCATGCTCACGGGTAACAACGTTCGCGCATCAAACGCCACGCGTTTCTTCCCTACCGGCGCCCTTGGATAGCCGGTGGGCTCCGCTTCCACCACCAGCACCTCCGGTATCAACTCGACCGAGGTATCCCAGAAGGTCTTACCCTGTTGACCGCCATGCACCGTGCCCTGCCAGTTTTCATCCTCGGCGTGCCAACCACTGTTAATGGCCGCCAGCATGGGGCCGCGCTTTACGAAACGGTAATTGCCCCAGGTAAGAAACGGGTCCCCCGCCGCCCAGGCGTCCGATAGATAAATCGTTGACCCCGGAATCATCGGCTCGAACCGCTGGTTTGTGGGAAATCGCCTGACCCGCTTGAATGCCGGCAAGTACCCATAGAGCTCGGGGTAGCGGTTCTGGTCATAAGGCCAGATATTCAAGTAGGAAGTGCCACGGCTGTCACTCGGCGTCAAAAAGAACACGGATTGGAAGCGCAATGTGTCCTCGTGCCCTTTCATATAGGGCTTGGGCTCAATCACAATCCTGCCGGTGGCGTTCATCTCCACCCAGCAGGATTGATACTCATAAGACACGATGCCATCCGGGTCGAGGTCATACTCCTTGACCGCATAAAACGACACGTCATGACGGCCCCAGCTAAGGGTAGCCCCGGCGAATACCTCGCTGGCCGAACGTGGGTCAGGGAAGGGATTGCCTCCAATCCACGGCTTGCCCTCGGTCGTCACGACGTTACCGTCGTCCGCAAAGCGCGCCCGGCCCTGATGCCTTAGGGTGGCTTCGATGTAATCCCAGGGGCTCAGCCGATAGAGGTCCTGCGTGGGCGCTACCACGTTAAGCTCACGCCCCATTTCAGATACCTGCAGATACTGGATCGGATCCAGCAATTCGCGGACACTTTCGACATTGTCAGCATTGATGGTATCGCCTTCCTGAATCGCCCCGTGCGTGTAAGCAGTGAGCGAGAGCAACTCGTCGGGATAGACACCCTCTGCGGAGCCCTTGGCTGCCAGCGTCGGCCACAATGGCAACAGCACGCCGGTGCGCAGCACCCCTTGCGCAAGTTCTGAGAGAAAGTGGCGTCGCGAATAGGCCCTATCGAAGCGTTTGATATGCATTGTCTTACCGGTACGGCGTCACGCGAGAGAGCCACTCGTTGGCATCACAGTGCCGCATCTTCAGGCAACGGATTTCACCAGTGACCTGAGATCAACATTAGGATCAGCCAGCAGTTCGGGGTTGAGCTCCTGGCCATAGAGTCGTTTTCCGGCCATGAACGCCTTTGCGGAATTCACCGCCTCAACCGCTACCAGCCGATTTTCGTTCAGGTAAAAAACTGCGAACTGGTGACTGGCCTTGTCGCCCCGGCAAATGCTTTCGGTACCATCTGAGGAGAACCCCACCACCTGCAGCTTGGAAGCGTACTGGTCGCTCCAGAACCACGGCACTGTGCAATAAGACTCCTCACCGCCCATCATGTTGGCCGCCGCCACGCGCGCCTGATCGGTTGCGTTCGGTGCTGACTCCAATCGCAATCGCCGATCGAGCAAGGTATTAGGGTGATTCGTGCAATCGCCCGCGGCAAACACATCAGGATGGGATGAGCGGCAGTGCTCATCGACCTGAATGCCATTCTCACAGGTTAGGCCGGCGGCCTCGGCCAGCTCAATGTTGGGTATGGCACCTATGCCGATCAGCACCAGATCGGCTTCCACGTCGCCGTGCTCGCAGACTACTCGCTCCACGCAATCAGTGCCCTGAAGTTCATGGATTTTCGCACCGCAGCAAACTTCTACACCATGGGAGCGGTGCAGATCTGCAAAGTATTGACTCATCTCAGGCGTCGTCACACGCTGCAACAAGCGATCTGCAGACTCGAGCACCGTAACGTGCAGACCCGCTTTGCGCGCTACCGAAGCAAACTCGAGCCCCACATAGCCACCACCAATCAGGCATACCCGCTGAGCGCGTTGCATGGTGCTCTGGAGCGCGGCAACATCGGCCAAGGTCCTCAGATAATGCACCCCCGGCAAATCTGCTCCCGACACCGGCAGTTGCCGGGGCCGCGCACCGGTGGCCAGCAATAATTTGTCAAAGGGTAGGACCTGCGCATCGGATGTGCTCACCGAATGCTGTGCGAGGTCAATGGAAGCAATCGACGTATCGGTGAGTAACCGAATGCGTTGCTCGTCATAGAGCTCGGCTGGACGCAAAAGCAGGCTTTCGTAGGTCAGCTCGCCCGTGAGGTAGGCCTTCGACAAGGGCGGGCGCTCGTAGGGCGGGTGTGGTTCTGCCCCAATAAGTGCAATGTCCCCCTCAAATCCGGCTGCCCGCAACTGCAGTGCCGCCGTGCCGCCTGCCTGGCCCGCGCCGACAATGACGATACTGGTCATGATTTCCCCCTACGCCCTGTGTCTGCTGGGCTTCGCCTGTACAGACCCGGCCTATACTGTCATAATGATATTATCAACAAAAGAAATATTTTTAATTATTAAATTTGTTACGGCCACGTGAGACAATAGCGGGCTTTAACGCCGACTCGGTTGCGTCATGCCCAATGTCCCCACTCACCGCCATCCCAGCGTGGTCGCTATAGATCGCGCAGACGCGGCACAGCATCTACTCGAACTACTCTATCGAGTTCACTACGTGGTGGGCATGAAGGTACAGGACACGCTGCGAACCGATGACACCCTGGACCGGCACCAGATCGCGGTCTTGTGGATCATCCGATCAGAGGGTGTCGATGGCCGATCGATACCCCGAAAATACGTCGAAAAACAGCTCACCAGTTGGTACGACATCAGCAGCAGCGCTATTTCGAAGGCCATCCGCGCACTGGCATCACCGGATATCAATCTACTGACCATCACCGAGCACCCCAGCTCCGGTAGGGAGAAATTGATTGCGTTGACTCCAGAAGGATTGCGTTTCATGCAACAAATGACACGTAATGGCTGGGCGATGTGCGACTGGTTTCTGGAGAATATGACACTGTGGGAATCCGAGGTGGACGTGTGTCTTTACATCTATACAAAGGTTACAACGATCTTTGGAAAGATGATTGATCAGGAGCGTCTTGCTGCAGGAGAGCCAATTGCCGAGGCAGCGCCTCAGGAGTCAGTATTGCATCATCCACTGACCTACCAAATGGCCGAGCGCAGCTTTTCGTGGAGCGAGATACCCAGCGTGCCGCGCGAATACGCCACGCTCATGCAGCTCAACATTTTCTTCCCGATTCACTACAAGGCGGGCAACAAACTTGAGCAGGTGATGCGGAGTGCGACGGGCCTGAGTCGGCAGCAAATTATCATTCTGCTGCTGATATTCGGTGAAGGCGAAAATCACTCAAAGATGGCGCGTAAACGCATTGAGACCGCACTCGGGAGCTGGCTCGAGATCACCAGCAGTTCGGTCTCCAAAGCTATTCGCTCGCTAACAACGTCAGACATGGGTTTGCTGAGCATTAACGAAAGCCCCGAATCGGGCCGTGAGAAGACCGTTCAACTCACCGCGAAGGGCGGTGAGTTTATTGAACGGATGAACGCCAGTGGGGTGGCTTATCTACAGGGCCTAGTTGATCAACTCAGTGATGACGAGATCGCCATGGTGGCCCACATCTTCTCGCGGACCAACGATATTTTTGAGTCTTATCCGGGTCCCTTTCGCGCTTAGCCAGTCCTCAGAAACCCTCTTCCGGGGCCACTGTGACCTTCATGCCGTCCATATCGTCTGAGACAGTCAGCTGACAGGACAGTCGGCTATTCTCGCTGCCAAACTGCAGGAACTCGATCAGCTCCTCTTCATCCTCGGAGGCGGGCGCGAGCTTATCCAGCCACTCGGCGTCGATGTAAAGGTGACAGGTAGCGCAGGAGCACGAGCCGCTGCAGGTTGCGTCGACCAGATCCTGAGCGCGCAGTGCAAACATCAGCGGCTCACCCGCCGTTGCGTCCACCTGATGCTCTTCTCCCTTTCTGTCAGTAACCAAGATTTTCATGGTGCTCGCTTCCTATTCAACAGTGACCCCGAGGTCATTTCACAGTATTTCGTAGACTTGATAATTCAACTGGCCCGCGCCAAAGCGCGTCATTTTACCCACCGCCATAATATCGTTAAGCCAGCTATATTTTTCGGAGCTGGTCTCGAAATTGGGCGCAGAGCGCAGATACATATCGGCGTCAGTGAGCACCTCCCCTGCAGCAGAGCGCGCAGCCAGCTCCTCTGTCATTCTGACCACGCCGCCGTAGTAGCAATAAATCGTCTCACCGTCATCGGTTCTCATAGCAAGGCGGGCATCTATTTTCCAGTTGCCATTGTCTTGCACGCGCGCCCAATCGCCCCCGGGACCGATCATGTCGCCTTTGAGTTGCGGACCTTCAAAACTGCCGCCTGTCACGTTGATCACCACTAACCCCGGGGTCGCGACCACCGGCGGCTCAAAACTGATATCAATACTCATCAAGAATTTGCTTTCAATTCCACCATCTGACATCTCATCACTCCTCGCTATGCATTATTTTTTATGAAATCGAGAACCCGCTCAGGTCAGCGCCCGCAGCACTGCACTGCTCTCGATAGAGCGGAAAACCGCCGAAGAAAAACACAACGTTCCTCGGTTTACCCGGGATGTTGTCACCCATGTAGTAGTTGTCCGACTTGGGGAACAGCGTCATGTTGCCGATGTCGTTGGTCAGCTGGACGTACTGCCGCTCGGCCTCTTCATCCGCCTCGAGGCACTGCGCGTTATGCGCGCGGACCTGAGAAAACAGGCTGCAAATAAAGTCGCCCTGGTACTCAGCCAACAGAATCGGGTTATAGAAAGGGCTGTGCGGTCCGTTCACCCAGAACAGATTGGGGAACCCGTGGGTCATCATCCCCAGATAACTCGTGAGGCCCTCAGCCCAGCGACCCTTGAGCGTTCTGTCTCCACGACCACGGATATCGATGCGATCCATCGCGCCGGTCATCACATCAAAGCCCGTTGCAAAGATCACCGCGTCCAGCAAGATCTCTTCTCCTCCGACCACGATCCCATGAGGCGTGAAACGCTCGATGGGCCGTTCGTTCAGATCCACCAGCTCCACTGTGTCCTGATTGAAGACTTCAAGGTAGCCGGTCTCCGGAGACAAACGTCTGGTCAAAATTTGGTAATCCGGGCAGAGCTTGTCGGCAATCGCCGGGTCGCTCACCCGCTCGCGAATTTTTTCGCGAGCAAACTCGGCCAGCGTCTCGTTGGATTCGTCGTCCAGCAGGCTGTCGGTATAGGCGTAATAAGGTGACAAACCGCCAGACGCCCAACGGTTTTCATACTCTGCCCGGCGCTCCTCGTCACTGACCTCCAGCGCGGACTGCGAGGGCAGTGGCGCCAGCTCGGAGTGAACCAAGGTAAAGCCGGCAAACGAATCGTATTGCAGCTCGCGCAATGCCGAATAGTTCTCCTTCAACTTGGTCACCTGCTCGCGGTCAACCGGATGGTTCTGCAACGGAATCGTATAGGAAGGGGTCCGCTGCAATACGTAGAGCTGCTCAGCTTCGTTTGCAACCTCGGAGATAACCTGTATTCCGCTCGAGCCCGTGCCAATAACCGCCACCCGCTTGCCTGTAAAGCTAGGCTCTTGTTGCGGCCATCGGCTGGTCATGTACTGCTCGCCTGCGAAGGTCTCCAAGCCCTCAAACTTTGGATCTACCGGCGCCGAAATGAGACCCGTGGCCATAATGCAGTACTGCGCAGAAACCACATCGCCCCGGTCAGTCGTCACCGTCCAGCGCCCGGTCGCCTCATCGAAAATGGCCGACACGACCCTTGTTTCAAACTGGATTTTCTCCCTGAGCTTAAAACGGTCTGCGACGTGATTGGCGTACTGCTCAATTTCAGGCTGCGCCGCGTAGCGCTCGGTCCATTCCCAGTCCTGCTCCAACTCTTTCGAGAAGGAATAGGAGTATTCGACGCATTCAATATCGACACGCGCACCGGGGTAGCGGTTCCAGTACCACGTACCCCCTACCCCATCGCCAGCCTCGAAGCACTGGACAGATAGACCCTCCTCCCGCGCTTTATGGATCATGTACAGCCCCGCAAAGCCGGCGCCGACAATCACCACATCGAGTTGCACTGCTGCGCTGTGATCCTCAGACATGACCTTCTCCTTTTCGGCTTATGCGGGCACGAAATTAACGGGGCAGCTTGAGGGCCCGTAGTTAATGAAATTGCGATCCTGATAGGTCACCGGACCATCGCCGGGCTCGACGGCCTTGTAGCGATCCAAGATGCCATTGATCATTCCAGCCGCCTCGTTTCTCGCAACGAGGGAGGCGATGCAGTGATGAATCCCATGACTGAATGTCAGATTCTTGCCGACGTTGGGTCGGTGCAGAATAAACTCGTGCGGGTTCTCAAACATTTCCGGGTCGTGGTTGCCGGCACCGAAAAAGACGCATACCCACTCGCCCTTCTTGATGGGGGTCCCGGCGATCTCGGTGTCCACAAGCGTCTCTCTGAACAGTCTCTGGATCGGGCCATCCCGCCGGATACTCTCCTCGAGAAACGGCCTGACCAGCGAGCGGTCTTCGCGCATCTGTTGATAGAGCTCCGGCATCTCCAGCATCGCCGCCACCTGATTACCAATCAGAAACACGCTCGACTCGGCGCCACCCGCCACCATAGTGATACAGAAGCGCACCACCTCTTCGGGGGTCAACTTGCGGCCGTCGTCCCCCTCCGCAGTAATAAAACCAGTAAGCAGGTCATCATCGGCCAACCCGCGCTTGATCATGTCGTAACGCTCGGCAACCTGAGCCGTGTAGTACTCATGCAACTCGACATTGGAGGCTGCTTTTTCTGCCGTGGTCATGGTCGACGTACCCATGTAGGCGTCGGCCCACCCGCGAATCTTCTTGAAATCCTCCGCCGGCGTGCCCAATAACCTCGCGATGAAGCGGGCAGGCAGGTCGGCTGCAAGGTTGGTCATAACGTCGAGGTAGCCAGAGCCCTCCTCGTCCAGCATGTGGGCAATTGTCTGGTGTAGCCATGGCGCGACATCTGTCTCGACTCGCTTGGGTGAGAATGCCTTTCTGGCAATGGTCCGCAAAAAGGTATGCTCGGGCTGATCGTGATTCACAAGCATCAGTGTCGGCGCATCGGATTTTTCCTGCATCCGATCACGGGAAGAAAAAATCTGGTGGTTGGAGGCAACGTGTATCAGATCCTTGTACTTGAGCACCGCCCACGCCGGGATGGGTTCGTCCATCCCCTCCACCGTGCCGGGCGGGTATCCCCGCACACCAAACTGAAGCGGCTTGTCGCGCAGCATGTCGTAATATGGAAAGGGGTTACGGATAACGGCAGCCTGCTCGAGGTCACGAGCGTGAAACTCATCACCGGAAATCACTAAATCGTCTGACATTTTTTCTTCCTCTTTATTTCAGAATTCAATTAAGTGGCGTAAAAGCCGCCATCAATGACCAGTTCGGAGCCCGTGACATAACGACTCGCGTCGGAAGCGAGGTAAACCACGCCCGCAGCGATATCGGAGGGCCGGCCGGGCTCACCCATGGGTACCGCGGAGAGAAACCCTGCCTCTGCAGCCTCCATGCTGGGGGTGACGCCTAACTCGGTGAGCTGCTGGTAAAAAAGAGAGCCCATGTCACTGTCGATCACCCCGGGGTGGATGGAGTTACAGCGCACGTTGGTTTTGAGCATGGCGCACTCGGCGGCAACCGACTTGCTGAGCAGCCGCACTGCGCCTTTTGATGAGTTGTAAGAGGCGAGCGCAATCGAGCCCGACAGCCCCATCACCGAGGAGAGGTTGATGATCGAGCCACCGCGGCCACTGACGCCATCCGGCCGCATCGCCCGTAGCGCGTGTTTGCAACCGAGCAGGGTGCCTGCCACGTTCACGTCCTGCACACGACGAAATTCTTCGACGTTGAGCTCTGCCAACATGTTCATGGGCACGATCGCTGCGGCATTGACGACAACATCGAGACCGCCATAGGTGCTCATGGCCAGCTCAACTGCTGCCTCCCACTCGGCCTCAACCGTGACGTCATGGACCATGGCAGTCACCGACCCGCCATCAGCGCTCAAACGATCAGCAACTAACTTGACCGCTTGTTCATTGACATCGGTTGCGATGACCGATGCACCCACTGCTGACAGCGCCGCACACATCTCGGCACCCAGATTTCCGCCAGCACCCGTGACGATGGCCACTTTGCCATCCAGCCGAAATACGGCGCTGTAATCCACTGTTTTACCCATCCTTGCTCTCCAATTTAGTCGTTAGCTCTGCCTCGCTACCGCGGCCGGTCACACCCTAGTCAAGCGATTGCTGACCCGACACGCGGCATAGGAGCCAGTGGTTTAAAACTGGTAAGTCAGCCTGAAAGCGACTTCTTCGACGAAATCGAAGGTCGACATCGCGTCCATGTTGTCGTCGCCACCGCCAACAAAGTTGGCAAACAATTCAGCACTCACTGACTTATTGGGCTTGTAGCGCAGGCCGGGCTGAATCAGGTAGCCACCCTCCGGGTCCCACAACACCGCAAAATCTGTTCGCCACTTGAGCGTGGGCGAAGGCTGTTGAAAGGCAAAAGACAGCGCATTGAAGTTGCTGCGACCAGTGGGCGGACCGAAGGGCGTTGCGCCATAGCCATCGAGATGGCGGCCAAAAATGTCACTCTCGGATTTGTGCAACCACTGGAACACCATGTACGTCGCAGGGAAGCTCTGCGAGAAACGATGGTATTTCTCCACGACCAGCGAAGTGATGTACTCGTCCTCTACGAGGAAGTCAGCACCGAGCAGCGACGGGTCCGTGAACACGCGATCCGGCGTATAGGTGGCCTCAAATCGCACGATGAGCTGATCGAGGAAGGAGTCCTGCTCACCAAAGAACATGTAGTTGGCCCCAAAGCCGAAGATCTCCTCGCGATGAAATGTGCGCTCGATATGCCCTCTGAATTCGCCCAAGCCGAGATTAGGGGAAAAGAAAGCATCGAGAATCAACGTAGATAGATCATAGCTATTCACCGGCGTATTCGGTGGCAGCCCAAAGTTACCCAAGGCACCACTCACCAGCATCTGCGCCGCCGGGAAATCATCGAGCAAAGACTGCAGGTTAGAGCCATCTAGGCGAGATCCGCCGGCCTCAGTCATCCACTGAATCGCAGAATAAATGCCCAACCCGCCGGACAGCGGTTCGAAGGGAGTCTGGGCAAGCAGAGCCCCAATACCGGGATCGGGGATCCCTGCTCGGTCAAAAACGTTGATCCCACTCTCTGTCCATCGGAACGCGCCGTCAGGGTTCATTCGGTCGGTGTAGGTAAATTGCAAACCCAATTCACCGATCTGACCCCTCAGTCGCGCACCAAAATTCACCTCATCATCTACGTCGTCGAAGGTCGCTTCCTGGTGCACGACAAAGGTAGAGGTGATGGGGTTGTAGGGTGTGTTCAGATCAGACAGCACGGTGGGCTGGAATTCCTGCACCCAACCCTCAAGCTCCCAGTCATTCTGAAAGCGGTAACTTCCCCGGATCCCCAGCGCGGGTACCCGCTTGTCTGCAAATTCCTCAGAGGCCCAATCAAAGGCGGAGTGTCGACGGAGATCGAGTCCATTGGGGTTATCCAATACACGGAAAAAGATCGATTCGCCCCAGGCAATTTGTTGGTTACCGACCCTCAGCCAAAAGGGTCCGGAGTTGTAATCGAAGTAAAACGACGGCAAGTCGACCATGTAGTCCTTGCCGCAGACCTCAAGGCGGGTGGCGCAGTCTCCGCGGAAAGGAGACTCGAAGTAGTTGGTCTCTCCCGGGCCACTGTCATAAACGTCCCACGCATAGAGACCCCGCACTTTGGCAACGAATTTGAGGTTGCTGTTGAACGTGGCATCAATATCCAGTTCCGCGCGGGTGAACATGACGTTCCAGTCATTGCTTTCGGTGTAGGAGGCCGGGCGGGTGACGGTACCGGGGCTCAGTCCCAGCAGTTGCTCTACCGCATTGGGTGCCTCAACCCCGTTGTAGACATTCCCGGACTGGTTCCACGGGTTCTCGTTGCTGCTGCTAAGACTATAGGCACCCTCCTGCCGAATGAAGCCCGAGACATACCAATCAACCGCGAGCGCCGATTGAGAGAGCCCTGTCAGTAGTACGAGACCCGCTTTGGTGAGCGCGCTTTTCACGCTCCTCTGATCTGTTTTCATCACTTCTCCCCTGTAGGACTGTTTTTTATTGCAATTCAATTTTCAAAATATTCGCTTGATGGCCGGCGAGCATGACCTGCTCTGCCGATGCTTCTTCTGCAGGCAGTGACACCAAGCCCTGATACCAACCGGTGGTCAGAGCGGGACTGTCGTATTCGGTCCAGGTCGCGCCCTGATCGTGGCTGACGATGAATTTGCGAATGCCGGTCGCCAATAAAGCGCCGGAATCGCTGCGGGCGATATTCAGCAAGATGTCGTTAGTGGGGGTGGGAATCGCGGCCCAGGTTTCACCACCGTCGCCGGTAGTGAGGACCGTACCTTCCTGACCCACCGCATACCCCGTACCGGAGGCGTCGAGATAGAGCCCAAACAGAGAGGACTCCGCACGATGTCGCGTTTGCCAGGTCAGACCGGCGTCGTCGGACTGCATCACCAGCGCGAATTCCCCCACCACCGTGATTTGTCCGCCCGCCGAGATGTGCACGTCATAGAGATGGGGCTCGACGTAGTCATCGAGTACGGCAAACCAATCCAGCGATGCGCTTCGCCAGGTGAGGCCCTGATCGACTGACACTAAAATGGTGCCAAACGCCCCCACCGCCACCGCCACATCGCCCTCTCGCGATTGCGCCACGCTCATCAGTCGCGCATCTGTGCCCGATTGAAGCGCCTCGAACGACTCGCCGGTCTGGCGATACAGCGCACCGCCCTGACCCGCATACAGCTGAGAGCGGGGCCCGCAATCCACGTCGAGCAGCGCCGCATCGGTGAAACGATCCCTTTCACTCCAGGTCTCACCGCCGTCTAGCGACTCAAGCACCTGACCGCCCTGACCCACTGCAATCGCACGCCCCTCACTAAGGCAGAGCCCGTAGAGCGCCTCATGCGCTGTGCCTTGATTCACCGTCACGACGCCCGCACTGGTTGTCATCGAGGCGAAGGCCGCCCCTACAAAAACACACGCGAGAGAACCGAGAAGCGAGCGGATCATGACAACCAGGCCCTCACTCACGCACCTAGGCGACGGATCGCAGGGACCGTCATGTACTTGTCATACAAATCACCCTGGTTCCAGCCAGACTCGAAACCACCCCTGATCGTCTCTGCGTGATAGAAACGACTCATGCGATTGGTCTGAATGTCGTGGCAGTGGCAGTGGGTCCAGCTCCAGCCGGGATACTTACCGTCCATCTTCACCACGTCGCCATCGACAAACTGGCTGGTTGGCGCCTCAACCGACTTCCATAGCTCGCCGCGCCGGTCATAGGTCACGCAACTAGTGAACATCATGTTGCGGGTATCGAGCCACACGCGCTTCTTACCAACAGGCGCCCTCGGGTACCCAGTAGGCTCAAGGTCGACAACGACACACTCGGGCACAAGCTCCATCGATGTCTCGAAAAAGGTCTTACCCTGGGGCCCGCCGTGCACCGAGGGTTCAGAGTTGGGATTGCTACCACGCCAGTTTCCTGACACGCCGCCGAGCATTGGCTTGCGCTCGACAACTTTGTAGTTGCCCCAGGTCAGCATTGGATCGCCGGCACACCAGCCATCAGAGAGGAACAGCGTGATGCCTGGCACCAACGGCTCAAAGCGCTGACTCGACGGGAAGCGTCGGACGCGTTTAAAGGCAGGTATGTAACCAAACAGATCAGGGAACCTGCGCTGATCGTTGTACCAAGTACTGACGAAGGAGGTACCGCGTGAGTCGTTGGGATAGGTGAACCAAATCGAGTTGTAGCGGAGGATTTCCTCGCGGCCCGGCCAGTAAGGCTGGTCGCTATTAACCAATCCAATGGTGTTCTGTTCCGACCAGCAAAAGTCGTATTGATATTGCTCGGACCCATCCGGACCAATATCCCAGTCCCTAATGGCATAGAGCGCCTGGTCGTGACGGCCCCAGCTCAGCGTCAGATTCGCGTAGGCCTCGAGACCGTTTTTCGCATCGGGAAAGGGGTTACCGCCCACCCACGGTGCGCCATCCTGCGTGGTCACGTTGCCGTTCTCATCGAGCATCGCCTGGCCCTGATTGCGCAAAGTGGCCTCGAGATACTCGTGGGGGAACAGCTTGGTGACATCGGTTGTGGACTTCACAATTTTGATCTGCCGCCCCATATCTTTCACTTCGATATAGGCAATCGGATCCAGCAAGTCCTTCACATACTCGACGTTATCAGCGGTGATCATGTCACCGGTGCTCACCTTCCCCTTGGTGTAACCCTCAATCGACAGCAATTCGTCGGGATACGCCTTGGTAATGTCCTGAGCGTTTGAAATCAGCGGCCAGAGCGGTGCAAGTACGCCCGCACCCACGGCGCCCTTGCTCACTGTCTCTAGAAAATGGCGCCGGCTGTAGTTGTGATCGTATTTCTTAATATGCATGTTTTTTCCCACCCGTTTATCGTTCTTAAATCATTCTTAGTGCAGCGTTGACGGCGCGCTGCACACCCATGTCACGACGAAAAAGAAAAGGTCATCCCCTCCGGTCTTTCTGTTTCGCGTTCGAGTACCAATAAATCTTTTGAGCCAAGAAACCGGGGCCTGACGAACCAGACCTCCAGCGGAATCACGATCAGTGCAATCACCATGTTGATCAGCATGACCATCACCAGAAGCAGCCCCATATCGGCAAGGAATTTCAGATCCGAGAGGAAGTACCAGGGCAAGATGGCAATCAAGACGATCGATGCGGTGAAGAAAATAGCTTTGCCCGTGGTAGCGACGGCGCGGTCAATCGCTGCCGCATGGTCACCGGTGTCAGAGAACTCCTCGCAAATGCGACTGAGCAAATAGATCCCGTAATCGATCCCCACGCCCACGCCAATCGCTGTGATCGGTAGCGTGTTCACATCAAGGCCGATACCGAGCTGCACCATCACCGCGCCGAGCAACAGATTGGAGATATTGACAGGCACCAGTAGCAAGATGCCGGCGACCACCGACCGATAGGCGTAGCTGCAGGTGATGAGAATGACGAGGTTGAGAAGCCCTAAAATCACCCATTGGTAGTAGTCGACGGTGTCATTGATCGACTGTTGCAGGGCGATGGTGCCGGTGCCGAGACGGACGGTGAAGGCGTCGTGATCGACCCCCACCGCGGACACTGCCTGGCGCGCCTGCGCGAGCGCCAAATCAACCGTTTCTTGCTTGTTGTCCTTGTACCAGAGGGAGACCGTCGAGTTCTGCTGAACAAAATCCGTTACGTGGAGAAATGCCTTGGGGCCGGTGCCCACCATCACGGCATTGGCCGCCGCGGTCACTGCACGCTGGTCGTTGTCCAGGGGCGACCACTTCGGATGGCCACCGCTGAAAAGGCGATTTGCCTCGGGCAGATAGTCTGCAAAAGAGAGCGTAGCCACCGGTGGCGAATCGCCCTGCTCCAGTGCACTCTGCAGCGCCAGCATCGAGAAAACCGTGTCGGCCTGTCGTGATACCCGGCTCGGATTATTCGGATCTTTGGCTTCGAATACGATTTCGAGCGTGTTGAGGCCCGCGAAATGACGGTTAATCTGCGAGACCGCCTGGTTATAGTCCGAGTCCTCCCACAGCAAATTGGAGCCCTCGACGGGGTTACCCACCTTGATCTGCAACACCTGCGTAACGCTGAACACCACCGCTACGATCAATGCGATGGCGCTGAAACGCGCGCGTCGACCGTGGCTCAATCGACCAATTGCACGAAGCAATCGATAGATCATACGGTGGCTGCCACCGGCTTGACCGTCGGCCCCCAAAATTTGTTGCACATTTTTGGGCTCGGGGAGGAGCGAGAGAATAATGGGCGACAGCAGCACATTGGTTGGGAACAGAATCAGCGCCCAGAAACCGCAGAAAAGCGCAAAACGCTCCATAGCCGGAATCGGCGCAACCATGATCAGGAATAGCCCCGCCGCGTCGGTCAAGATACCGAGAAAGCCCGGCGCCATCATGACGCGCAAAGCGCGCTCCGCAGCCTCCTGCTTGTTGGCACACTGCTGGTAAATCTCGTAGTAGCGCTCGACAAACTGCACGCAGTGGCTGAACGATCGCGCCACCAATAAAAGCGGCACCACCATAATCAGGGGTTCTATTGG
The DNA here is from genome assembly GCA_964218505.1 of Luminiphilus sp. Lineage (GTDB taxonomy): Bacteria > Pseudomonadota > Gammaproteobacteria > Pseudomonadales > Halieaceae > Luminiphilus. The sequence continues at coordinate 2,922 of CAXPOA010000013.1, read as the reverse complement.
TTTGGCCAGCCAACCCACAAAACCGAAACCCCAGATGGCCGCCACGATGCTGGTTAACAGCGGCGTGACCACGCCGGCGAGGTTGGCCATATAAAGGACCAGAGACAGAATGAGCGCCACCGTGGTAACGGCAAAAATGCCCAGCATCTCGAGCTGGTGGCTATAGACCCAGCCGGTCAGAATCGGTTGCCCTGCAACGAATATGTCGTGGCCGTCGTCACGATTCGACGCGGCAAGCGTCTGCACGTAATCGAACACCTCGGCATAGTCCAACCGCCGCTCGATAAAAGTTGCCGTTACCAACGCAGCGCTTTGGTCCTGAGAAACCAGGAACGCTCTGGCGTTGGGTGCCTTGTTCAGCCGCGCGCGAAATTCCGCGACCTCTTGTTCATTCGCCGGGGCCCGATCGCCCATCAGCGGCTGACTGTCTATGCCAAACGGGGTGGCCCTGGAGTAACGCGCCTTCTCAGTGGCAATGGAGAGAATCTGGTCGTGGTCAACCCCGGGTGCGAGATCAATATCGCGAGTGATGTCCCATACTTTTTGCAGCGTCGCAGGGTTATAAATGTCCCCCTCCCGCGCCTTGATCATGACCGTGACCGTTAGCGGGTTACCGAAGTTCGGGTGGTCTTTATAGGTCTGAACGAAAGGATGATTTTTGGGCAGCAGATCGGAAAAGATGGTCCGCAGCTCAACGCCCTGTAGCCCCCATGCAAAGAACAGCGTCACGACAAACAGAAGCAGCGAAGAGATCACTCTGTTTCTCATCATCGCAGAGGCCAATCGGCCGCTTATGTCGCGGGGTCCGGGCATTTTTTATTGTCATTCGAAACTCAACTCCTCAAAAATACACTCCAAATTTAATTATGTCTATAGGACACCTTTAATTTTAGACAATATGGTGCAATCATCATAATGTCGAAAATTAAGGGATTGCCCGGCCGGGCAGTGCGGAGTTCTCAACATACCCCTCAAGTGCCGCACAGGGTGTGCTTTTGCGCTTAACATGGACAAAGCCACGACAAGGTGCGCTCGGCTCAGCTTATTAGCCAAAACGAGCAGGGGTTTGATGGCGGCCAACGCTCGCGGGGCAAGCCGCTACTGATATCGTTGCCAAACTTACAGCCTATTGAGCGGCGCAAGAACAGGGCGCAGGATCCGCAATGATGTCTACGGTTGCCAAACCCAAGAGCGACAGCGACAACGTCGCCGCCTACGTGGTTTCCCTGTAGCAGCAGCGGATAAGTAATGGCCTTTCGTAAACAAACCTCTCTAGGAGCAAAACTCTGCGGCTATGCCACGGGATCACGATGCAGACGTTGCCTTAACTTTGAGCGACGCCGGTGGGCGAAATGAGCACAGACGACCAAACCGTCGGCGAACACTGCCGTATAAAGCTCGGGTTTCGATTACGCAGTTATCTCTTTATGTCCTATCGCTTATCTCTTATCGTCGCAGCTTTCTCACTGTGGATGCAGACCAGCCTCGCCTTTGAGGCAACCATCGAGAGAGACGCATTTGGTGTGCCCCATATCTACGGCGACACCGACGCAGATATGGCCTTTGGTCTGGCGTATGCGCAGGCGGAGGATGGCTGGGAGATCCTCGAAGAGACGCTGCCCTACTATCGCGGTGAAGCGGCCCGTTTTTTCGGGCGCGAGGCCGCCACCACGGATTACCTGGTGCAGTGGCTCGGGTTTTGGGACGTCATCGCGCGCGACTACAACAAGAAATTAAAGCCCGAAACCCACCGCTACCTTGAGGCATTTGCCGCCGGGTTCAACCATTTCGCTGCGCTGCATCCAGAAAGAGTCAACCTTGATGTGCTACCGGTAGCCCCCCAGGACGTGATTGCCGCGCATATGTTCAGGCACCTGCTGTTTTATGGATTTGAAAAATCGATCACTGACCTCCGCGCAGAAACTCGACAGTTCGAGATTAGCGAAGCGCCCAAATTACCCAACACCACAATCACGCTTGGCTCCAACGCCACTGCCGTTGGCCCGTCTCGGAGTGAGAATGGATCGACGCTGCTGATGATTAATTCGCACCAACCCCTGACCGGGCCGGTGTCCTGGTACGAGGCCCACCTGCAAAGTGGTGAAGGCCTCAACGTGATGGGGGGCATGTTTATTGGCGCTCCTGCCCTGGGGGTGGGATTCAGCGAGTTCCACGGCTGGGGCGCAACGGTGAATCAACCGGATCTGGTCGATGTTTTCGTCTTGGATATTGATCCTGAGAACGAGAATCGCTACCGCCTCGACGGAGAGTGGCGGACGCTGGAGCAATTCGACATCCCCATAAAAGTGCTGCTTTGGGGGTGGCTGCCCTGGACCGTGACTGAGACCGGATATCGATCAGTGCATGGCCCTGTAATGAAAACCGATCATGGCACCTACGCCGTGCGCTACGCGGGCATTGATGAGATCCGACAGGTTGAGCAGTGGTTGGCCATGAGCGCTGCCCGCAATTTCGAAGAATGGCAAGCAGCGATCGCCCTGCAGCACATTGCCAGCTTCAACTTTGTCTACGCCAACGCCGAGGGCACCATTCATTTTATTCACAACGCGATGATGCCGCGGCGTGCACCGGGATGGCGCTGGGATCAATACTTACCTGGCGATCGCAGTGATTTGATCTGGAGCGACTACCTCTCTATGGACGAGTTGCCCAGCGTGACTAACCCGACATCTGGGTATGTTCATAGCGCCAATCAGTCTCCCTTCCAAGTGAGTTCCTACGGCAGCAACCCCGACATCAATCACTATCCCACAGAGAGCGGGTGGCCTACTCGTATGACCAATCGCGCCGTCAGGGGATTGGAACTGCTGGAGGCGGATACCCAGATCAGCTTCGCCGATTTCAACGCCATCAAACACGACAATGCCTATTCCCCGCGCTATCGCGGCTATGCCTATCTCC
>CAXPOA010000012.1:0-7382 GCA_964218505.1 Luminiphilus sp. | reverse complement strand
GTACCGGTGGGAACATCCATCAAATTGCGCCCCAGCATTCCCTGCTCCAGTCGGGTGCGATGAGCCTTGAGTCCCATGATCGCCAGTGCCCAGAACAGCAAGATAAAGCATGCCTCCTGTTCAAAATCCCGAATGACGATGGCAAGTGTTCGCTGCGCTTCTACCGCCTCCCCGGCAGCCTGCAGTGCAGCCTGCGCAGCGAGTTGTGCTTCAGCGGTGGGGCGAATGAGTCCGATATAGACTCCGTGCACCACGATAACCGCAAGCAGCAGGGCGAAAACCTGGTAGAGAAATTCGTTATTGATACGCAAAGGCATAGTAGACATCCTGCTTATATATCAACGGGAAACGATACCGAGCTGTCCTCGGAGATCGTCTCGCTGGGAATGTAGTCCAGAGTGGGTCGCGCTGTTGGGTTCACCTCGAGGGGCGCCTCCTCTTCCCGCTCCGGGGCAGCCAATTCAGAGGACTCGGATTCAGCATCTGGTTCGGAGAGGGTCGATTCCTGCGCCTCGAGGCCAGCAGACAGTAGCCCTGCGGTCAGGGCCACACTCCCCAGCATCCCTACCAAAAGCGCTTTATATGTGGTGAGGCTTTCGACGCCCCGTGCCGCTAGTTTCCTGGTGTGCTTATTCTGCATAGCGCGCTATCCTGAAACCCAAGTCATCTCTGCCCGCGGCTCCATAATCACGATAGGTGAGCCGAAGTTCCGCCAGCCGACTAAGCGCCCAACTTGCGCCTCTGACGGTGTAGTTGTCCCCGCTCACACTGCCCAGTGGATCGGTGGCGAGTTCTGCATTGGCGGAGGGAATCACGTAAACATCGTGAACCCATTCCGCCACGTTACCCCCCATATCGTACAGGCCCCGGTGGTTGGGCGGAAAGCTTGCCACCGGCGCTGACACGATATGACCATCGGCGTACCCGTTGAGGATACGGCCGGTCACTAACGCAGAGGTGTTGTCTGCCACATTCACCACGGGCGCACTGGGTGGGAATTCCTCACCCCAGGCAAATTTTCGATAGCCCTCGCCCTCAATCCGAGCCGCGTAGGACCATTCGGCCTCAGTGGGGAGGCGATAGCCGGTGCTGGACGCGTTGTAACCCCGGATAATGCCCTCGCTCTCTCGATAGAAAGGCGGCAAGCCTTCCTTCGCGCTCAGCCAGTTACAGAACCGGGCCGCTTGTTGCCAGCTGATCTGGGCCACTGGCTGATGCTCCCGATTAAGGCTATTGCCCTCAATTTGCCCGCTACTGTGACTCTCTAAAAACTGTCTGAACTGGGCGTTGGTGGTTTCTGTGGTCGCTAAGTAAAAAGCCCGTTCGAGTTTTACCGTGTGTAACACTTCATTGGAGCGCCGTCCCGGTTCTCGCCGTGATGCCCCCATGGAGAACTCGTTCATGGGTTCGGCGATCGGATCAATGAGCACCAGCGTTTGTCCCAACGGAGACACAATCTCGGGTTTGATCGCCGCCTTGCGCGCTTCCGCCTCGGTAAGTAGAGCGATATCCACTACCTGCTCTAAGCCCTCACGGGGAGTGACCTGCAACCGCTCGCTGGCATAGCCCGGTGCCCGAACTTCAACCCGCTGGGTCACCGCGGGGAGGGCGAGTGTCTGATCTCCGCGACCCATCACCGCGCCATTCACCAGAAGCTCAGCGCTAGATGGCTGAAGACGAAAAGTGACGTCCCCCAGCCGCGGAGTTAGGGTGACGCCCCGGGTTGCGGTATCACCGCGCGCCAGTTCGATGGTCAAGCGGGCACGCTGATAGCCGGATTTCGTAACCAGTATGCTGTGTGCCTCATCGGGTGTGAGCTCAATCTCGAGAGGTGTTCGTCCCTCGAAGGTGCCATCCACCGCCACTGCAGCGCCCGTAGGAGAGGATGTCAGTGACAGCACGCCCGCAGAGGGTTTTAGCTGGATGGGCCCGATCTCTTGGGGGATACCTGCAACCACCGTGAGTTCAACCTGGGCATCCACATACCCATTGGCGCGAATGACCAACTCGCGCTCGCCGCTCATGACTTCAATTGGCGTGCCGGCACTTCCTATCGGTTCTCCATCCAGCCATACGCTAGCGTCTTCTGGTGTCGAGGTAATCAGGATATCAGCCCAGTCGGGTTCGAGGTCGACGCTAATGGTCTGCTCGATTCCCCGGCCGGTAATTTCAATGGGGGTGTTTCGCTCTATGTAGCGGGGCAGCGAAAACCTCAATACCCTGGATCCGGCGGGCAGCGAGAGCCGCTGCAAGGGTGTTACACCGATAGCAACCTCGTCTAAAAAAACCTCGGCACCAGCTGGCGCGGATTCGATGGTGACCCACCCCGGTTTGATGGCGGGACTGATATCAAGGCGTTGGCTCTCTGCCTCACCAACCGTGATCGTGTCCTCGAAATCTTCGTAGCCTGGCACCTTCACTACCAGTTCGTACTCGCCGCTTCGAAGGAGGTATCGGGGACCGATAGGGATTGCAATGCCTGACAGGCTTATGTCAGCTGGGCCAACAGCATCCACCACGATGTCCAGTGAGCGTGCGGTGAGTAGAAAAAACAAGGCGTAGATAACGATGGCACCACCCGCCCCACCCAAGACGAGGGGCCATCGTCGAGCACCCTCTGATGCGCTGGCTGCACTGAGAGGTTCAAATGCCGTGGCACTGAGTGGCCCGTCTGGCTGGCCGGGCTGCGCTGACGACGGTATTGGGCTAAAGCCATCTGACTTAAGAGGCTTGTCATCTTCGTTCATGGGCATCAGATGCTCTCCGTGCAGCGAACGTCGACGGCACCTTGTTGTCCGGGCTTCACGCTGAAGGAAACCCGAACATCACGGAAGCCTGTCCGCACGCCCATGGCAACGTAGTCACCCGGTTGGAGCGTTAAATTCTGTTCACTGAATGCGCCAAGGCGGCGAACCCGCAGGAGCGTCACATCGGTTTGACCGTCGGAGGTGATGCTCACCTCAACGGGGGTGCGCGCATAGTCGAGTGCCGCTGCGACCGCCTGAATTTGATCCGAGAGAACGGGGCCCGGTGCCCCGATGGCTTGGGCCTGTTGCAGAGAGGCTTCTGCCTTGGCCAGGACCCGTCGGTCCACCAGCCGCTCCTGTTCATCGAGTATGGTCTGGAGCGCTGTTGCCAACCCGGCCCGGGGCTTCACCCGGTCCAGTCCCTGTTGAGCGAATACCAATGTCGGATCGGTGGTGAGTGCTTCCTCATACACCTCAAGTGCTCCCTGCCAGTCTTCCGCGCGCTCTTTTTCTTCGCCTGTTTGCGCCAGTGCTCGCAACGTGGCATCTGTCTTTGCCTCGGATAACTCAATCTCGGCGGCTTGCACCTCGGCTGAGGTGGGGCGCAGCTGCTTTGCCTCCTGGAAGGCTACCGCCGCGCCTTCAAAGTTTGCTTGGTCAAGCAGGTCATAGCCGCGGGTCATCGCCCGGCGAAATTGTTGGTCTGCATCCTGCTGTTGATAGGTCGCGAGCATGTCACGTGCTCGTTGATGGTCCGGATCCGCACTGACCGCTCGTTTGGTTGCCTCGATGGCGGTGGAGAGTTTATTTTGCTCGGCAGCTTCAATCGCTACGTCCAGCGCTTCCGACACCTCGGGTATTGAAGCAACCCGTGCGCGGAGCCTGTTTCCATCGAGTTCATTCGGTGAAAGCAAAACCAGCAAATCAAAACTGGCGTTTGCGTCGAGTTCTTTGCCTTCTTCAATGGCTTCCAGAGTGGCTGCTCGCGCGTCAGCAATTCGTGTTGGCACGCTGTCTTCGAGGGCGACCAGCGCATCCCCCGCATTTAAGTAAGCGGTGGCTGCCTCAGTAAAATCGCCGTTGCGGTAGGCCTCATCGCCCGACATTGCAGTGGAAACTGCGGCCTGATAGGCATCGGGTGCCCAGCGCTCCACGCCAAGGTCCTGCAGTATTTCCTGGAGTTCAAGCACTCGCTGTAAGGCATCCTGTGCGGCCTTGCGGGCCTGTTGCCGTTGCGCCTCGGCAAAGGGACTGCGTTCCACAGGCGCTTGTGCAGACGCCGCTAACCCTACGCTCCCCTGTGTACTCGAATCGGTGGCTGGGGACGTTGCAGATTGCACCGCAGGTGCTGACGGATCACCCACTAACAGAGGAAGCAGCACAAAGACACAAAGAGCAACGACCCCAAGGGTGAGAATGCCCGGCACCAACCATGCTGGTCTTTGCCCGCGGTTTGCCGATTCACCAGCGGTTTCGGTCTGCGGGGAGAAGGCCGTCGGGTTGAGGGGTCTGTCTGTGCTATCGCTCACGGAAGAGATGTCCTGAAAGTCGGTCAGTGTCCCAGACAGCGTCGAGGCCCGGGTCTTATTGTCCCGAATTTAACCCGTCGGCGGAACCGTCAGTGTCGGTCGGTGCTGATCCAGAACTCGTCAGGTCGCCGGCGCTGTTCACGCTTGTCTGGAATTCTCCCATTTCGGCCGCGTAGAGATCCGCCATCAGCTCCCGCCACTGGCTGTACTGATCCTCCGCGCTACCCGAAAGCCGCACGGTTCGATCCTCAAGCTCTATGACCCGGGGTGTGATTTCGGCTTGTAGCGACTGCCCTAGTTCCTCGATGGCCAGAGAGTGGATGCTGGACTCGGCCCGCTTCTCAAGGCCGCTCTTCAGCAAATAGCCACCCCCGGCAATGCCTACTGCGCCGGCGGTTCGTGCATAACTACTGCTTGACCCCTGTGCCGCGATACCTGCAACGACGGCGGCGGCACCGGCGATCAGCCGCTGGTTGGCTTCTTGCTGCAGCTCCCTCTGGGCGATCACCTCGTCGTAGCTAAGCTTTCGCCACTCTTGGTAGGGCGTGTACATCTCTTCCGAGAAACCATCGTAGTGACCCTGCAAGGTGTCCACGAAGACGTAATTTCGCTGTCGCAGGTTGCGAACGCGCTCAAGCATAGGGTCATCCTCTGCTGGTAAACGCCTCAATTGATATTCACCATCCTTTTCTTGTTGAAGATAATCGGCAAAGGCATCTTCAGCGAATGCTCTTGCGAACCTGAGTTCAGCGACCTGACGAATCGTTATGCGCTCCTTGGAGGTCGATGCGTTGAACTTGTCGAGCATGTCATTGGCAATCAGTCGGTAAACCAGCAGGAAGGGATCCTGGTTCGCAGCAGCGCGTTGATCATAGGCGTAGCGACTCGTGGTGCCCTCATAGGTCTTGTCTATCCACAGCGCCCCCGTGGCGTCAGTGACTTTAACGGCTAATGCCAGTCGTTCGCCATCACTGTGGACGATGCGGCCGGTGACCAAGAGGTCGGTGAACTGATTGTCGTCAGGAACCACTCTTACCGCACCCCACGCGCCCACTCCCTCAAGCACCTGGGTGAGCTCTCTCGCGATGAAGGTAGCCTCTGCTCGGCGAATTTCGGGATACACCTGATCATCATCAGTCAGGTTGTCGATGCCTGGGTCGAGGATCGCAACCCCCACGTCCAGCACTTCGTTTTCCGGCACAAGTTGTTGGGGTTGCTCCAGCGCAGGCACCGAGGTGCTCTTAACCGTTTGATTGACGCAGCCAGCGAGGACCAGAGCGCCAAGCACTATTACAAGTGTGCGCATCATGACTCTGGGATCTCCAACCCTTTGTATTTACGGTATTCATTCCAAAGGCGCTCCCGAACCTTGGGATCGGGTTCGCGCATGGCGGCTTCTCGAAGCTGACGGGCAACGACATCATCATTGCTGCCATCGGGAATGTCGTCAGGGGCTTTGTAGATAGCGGGATTATCTGGCGGTGCGCCACCACCCCGTGATGCACCACCCATGCCGCCCCCTGTAGAGCTTCCACCTCCCATGGCGACGTCGTCGTTATAGGGACTGCGACCGCGGGCGCCGGCGCCGGCGGCCTCGGGTTGCTCGCGCTGGGCATTTCGGTTGGCACGCTCCCTAGCTTCTTCGCGCTGGCGCTGTTGTTCCTCGAGGATCATCGCATCGAAATCACTGGTGCTTTGTTCCAGCTGGCGATCGAGAATGGCCACTTGCTCCGCTGTGGTCATGATGCCGCCGCCGCTTGCCATTCCCTCCATACCACCATCGGCGCGGGTGCCGGGCCCGCTTTGAGCCGTATTTTCAGTGCCAGCAGGTGACCCGGCGCTCTCGCCATTGCCGCCCTCGGCATCTGCCACCCCGGAGGCTGAGTCGGTGCCATCACCTCCGCCATAGCTCTCTTCAAAGGTCGGGAGTTCGTCACGCATATCGGGCAGCGCATCGGCGCCGGCGATATCCCCGAAACCCGGTTCGCTGCCATCGCCCATGCTTTCTGAGCCACTCTCGCTACCGGGGCTCGCGGCTCCCGGATCTTGTGTGCTCGAGCCGGTATCCGCGGTCGGCATATCGCCATCGCCTTGACCCGATTCCCCGGTCCCCGAACTCGCAGATGGGGAAGGGAAGCCACCTCCCGTTGGCATGGATTGGCCACCACTAGACCCGCTGGATGAGCTCGATGACGAGGCGCTCGATTGACTGCTCGATGAGCTCGAGGAACTGCTACTGGAGCTGCTACTCGACGAGGAGGACGATGAACTTGAAGAAGACGATGAAGATGAAGACGTCGAGGGCGTTGATGGCGGCGTCGGCATGCTCGGCGTTGTTGGCGTGCTGGCGCTTGGGCACCCTGACAACAAACAAAGCACGCCTACCAGAGCGATCATTCTGGTGATCAGGGTTGTGAAGCGGCTATCCACAAGTTTGTTTGCCATAAGGTCTTCCGTCATGTCCTTTTCAATCCAGTAACACAGTTTCCGGATCCCAGGCCGTTGCGCTGAAGGACCAGACCAGCCCCTCGGAAGCCACTGGCTGGGAGCCGTCAAAGCCGGGCCTGAAGCGCGTGTCTTTCAGCGTGCGTATCAGTCGGCGTACGGCTTTATCGTCCTCAAGCTCGGGACTCAGCAGTTCCTCAAACTCCTTCACCCGCCCCGTTTCGGTGACGCTGAATGACACCGCGAGCGGCCCCTGATCGCTGTTCATGTAAGGGGGCAGGGGATCGAGGCTCTCAATAGCCGGCAGTGGTACTGGTTGGGCAAAAAATCGCGCCATTAGTTCCGGTTGCTCGCCTCCCTCGATCAGTCCCATTGCGGTTGCGTAATGAATTTCCGCCTCTGAAAACTTGCCAAACCACATCGCCCAGTCCCCGAGGGCGACGGTGTCCTGCGCCTGTTGCTCCAGAGATACCTCATTGGCTGTGTCCAGCTCGAGTAGTGCATTCAACACCGCTACTCCCCGTTTGTAGGCGGTGCTGGTAAGGCCGGCAAGCTGCGCATCACTATCCTTGGATGCTTTGTAATAGGGGTAGCCACGATGGCCCGCGAAAAGATACTGAGAGGTCAGCATACCCATGAGCGGGCGCCGCAACTGAGGCGC
>CAXPOA010000011.1:0-5243 GCA_964218505.1 Luminiphilus sp. | reverse complement strand
ACGTCCCCATCAATACGCTTGGCTTGCTCCGCAAACCATTCGATGTAGGAAGCCCCATAGGCTACCTCGCCTCGAGACTCAGCGAGGGTCTTACCCTGCTCGGTGGTCATAATGCGAGCGAGATCTTCTTGATTCTCCATGACGAGGTTGAACCAGTTGCGGAGTATTGACGCGCGTTGTTTGGCAGGTACCTTCCGCCAATCCCCCATGGCGGTCTCTGCCGCGACAATCGCGCGACGGGTTTCTTCAGCGCCAACCTTTGCTACTTCGGCGATGACCTCGCCAGTGGCGGGATTTTTAATGGCGAGCTTTGCCCCCGACTTTGCACTACACCATTGACCGTTGATGTAGCACTCAGTGCGAAATAGGGCAGTGTCCGATAAGGATAGGGACATGATTCGAAACCTCTTTTTTTCTTGTGGTCAGTTGTTGGCAAGCCGACACATGTTATTGGCTGCAGTCCTAAATGGTCCCGCGAGCCAGCGTTTTTTGAGCCGTCACAATGTCGCTGCTAGGTGGCCGCTAGAGTATCAATGAAGACACTTTTCGCCTAGCGACCGAGCGGCGTGCAACACCAATGGGTTAGGTTTTTTTAGGCTTAGGTTGCAGTCTGTGTTTGCGCACAACGCTGCGCATTTGGTCGTAGGAAAGTCCCAGCAGGGTGGCCGCCTTGCGCTGACTAAATTGCGCCTCGGCTAGGGCTTGAGCGGCAAGATCTCGCTCGAATGAGTTGAGAATGGATCGAAGATCTATCGGCCATTTGCTGCTGTCATCGGCCGGGTGGAAGTGGTCCTTGGTGGGGAGTGTTATCTCAGGATTTTGCCCTGTTTGTTGTGTCCCAAAGGCATCCAATATTAGCTCGTCGACTTGCGAATCTTGTTGGCCCCAGCGAAACAACGAGCGCTCAACGGCATTTTTGAGCTCCCGTATGTTGCCGTGCCAGGGGTGAGCTTGAAGCATGGAGAGTGCATTCTCGGAAAAGCCGGGGAACACATCCCATCCAAGCTCGGCGACAAAGCGAACCGCAAAGTGACTTGCCAGTTCCGCAATATCCTCGGGGCGTTCTCGCAACGGCGGCAGGTTGACCACATCAAAGCTCAATCGATCCAAAAGATCCCAGCGAAACTCACCGGCGTTTGCCATGCCGGGTAGATCCGCATTGGTGGCGCCTATTACCCTGACATCGACCTTGAGGGTTTTCTGACCGCCGACCCGCTCGAATTCGCCATATTCTATGAGCCGGAGCAATTTCTCCTGAAGGCGCAGGGACATGGTGCCCAGCTCATCCAGAAAAAGACTTCCTCCGTCGGCGCGTTCAAAGCGTCCTATGTGCTGTTTGGTGGCCCCGGTGAACGCGCCGGCCTCGTGACCAAAAAGCTCACTTTCCAGAAGTGTCTCGGTAATGGCGCCGCAATTAACTTTGATAAAAGCCTCTGACCATCGGGTTGATAGGTAGTGCAGGCGCTCGGCCGCGAGTTCCTTGCCAGTGCCGCGCTCGCCCAAAATCAGGACGGGCCGGTCAATGGTGGCAAGGAGGGAAAGGTGATCCAGGGCAGCTGTTAGCGCCGGGGATTGCCCAATCATATTTTGGGGAGCATCGCGCATAGCGTGAAAAATACCTTACCGCGGTATAAAAAACCATATAAAAGCGGTTAAAAAAACCATAATGAGCTCATTGCAAGCAACCGGTGCACGCTAACTTCCTGTTTTACATCATTATTTTTATTTTGGCACGCGGATCGCAACACATTAAGTGAAGGCGCCGGACTGGCCGGTTCTTCGAAGGGCATGAAGCCCAACTATCAATGGATTGAAAGGAGCAAGTAGCAATGGATGCAATCGACGAACGGTTTGCGGTTTATACGGTGGTTTTATTTCTTTGCAGTGAGATCGGTATGTTGGCTGGAGCCGCGGCATGTGCAGTCACTTTTGGGATCATCACCGCCGGAATAGAGCTTGCCTATTGGCTCGGGCGTGTCATGGAGGACGGTGGCCAATTCGGCGCCGCTACAGCAGAAGGAGAGTAAATCATGGGTATCTTTTCACGCATGTCGGACATCATCAATTCGAACATCAACGCGCTGCTGGACAGCGCGGAGGATCCCGAAAAGATGATTCGTCTCATTATTCAGGAAATGGAGGACACGCTGGTGGAGGTTCGAAGTTCCTCAGCCAGGGTGCTTGCTGACCGAAAGACGGCGGAGCGTAAGCGCGGGCAAATCGCGCTCGAGGCAGCCGGTTGGGAGGAAAAGGCAAAACTGGCAATCAGCAAGGGCCGTGAGGATCTTGCGCGCGCGGCGCTCCAGGAGAAGCGCATTATCGAGCAGGAACTCGAGGTGGTAGGGGCTGAATTGACGGCGACTGATGATCACATTGACCAGCTCAATGAAGAGATCAGCCAGTTGCAGCAAAAGCTGTCAGACGCCAAGGCCAAACAAAAGGCCCTGCTGATGCGGTCTAAAACGGTTGAGTCCCGCATGGCAGTAAAGCGTCAGGTCAATCGCAGTGAGCTTGACCAGGCCTTCAACAAGTTCGACAAGTTTGAACGTCGAATGGATAACCTTGAAGGCGAGCTTGAGGCCATGGATCTAGGTCGCGAAGGTGGGCTCGCCGCCGAGATCGAAGCATTGCAGCAGGATGAATGGCTGTCTGAAGAGCTCGACCGCTTGCGTGAGTCGATGGCGCAGGAAAAGGGACCGGTAAAATGACAGGACGCCCGAGGGTGAAAGCAGACCCCTGTCGTTTTAGAATGACAATCAGGACGATAGTAGGCAGGGAGCCATATTATGAACGGGTTTGAGTTTTTCTTTGTGCCGATGGTGCTGTTCTTGGTCATCGTTGCACCCATCTGGATTGTCATGCACTACCGGAGCGTTAATCGCTCTAGCAGAAGTTTGAGCGAAGACGATCGTGAATCAATCGACACCATGCTCGTCACGGTTGACAAGTTGAATGAGCGCATAGCGTCTCTCGAAGCGATTCTCGATGCGGATCATCCCAACTGGAGACAACAGGAAAACACAAGGGGAGAGTCATGAAACGGAATTCGAAACCCGGATTTGCAAGCAATCGAAAGCGTGGTTGGGGTATGGACCTCTATCGCAACCGATCCGCCGGGTGGATTGGTGGTGTTTGTGCCGGTTTGGCAGATCACTGGGGTGTCGCAACCTGGATGGTTCGACTTGGCGCGACAGCCATGCTTATTTTCACTGGTTCGTTGGCGTTTTGGGCTTACGTAGTCGCTTGGTTTTTGATGGCGCCCCGACCCTCTCGCTGGGATGACACCGTTGATCTGGAAGTGACTATGGAGTACGACGAGGATCGTCATGCCTATCGCAAGCGCACGGTATTTCACTATCCAGACGCGCCTTCAGATCGGTTACGCAAAGCTCAGGAGCGTCTGAATGAAGTGCTCGGTCGGGTGGAAAGTATGGAGCGTTACGTAACCTCTCGCCGCTACGATCTCAACAGAGAATTCTCGCGCCTGTAGAGAGGTTCCTGTTAGCTGCTAGATCGTGAGTCTTGTTTACACTAACTCTGTTTCAGGGTACGTGCGCCCGATTAAGGATGCGTTTTCCCGGGTAGTGTCCCTCGATACGCTGCCCTTTCGCGACGATGACCTCGCCTCCGACAATAACCCACCCAATCCCCACTGAGGGCTGGTAGGGGTCACCGTAGGCTGCTCCCGGCATAATCTTTTCGGGATCAAACAAAACCAGATCGGCGTCGGCACCGATTTGGAGGCGGCCCTTACGCTTAAAGGTGTCTGACGACTTTTCAAGCCATCTTGCGGGATTGATCGTTGCTCGTCCTATGGCTTCCATTAGGCTCAGCGTATTGCGATCCCTGGCATAGTGGCCCAATAAACGGCTGTAGGTCCCAGCAATATTGGGATTGGTTTTCTGAGACAGGCTCATAGCAGGTAGTGCATCGGACGAGACAATCATGCCCGGCCATTGCAGCGCCTGCTCAATCCAGACCTCTTTTACATAGTGATGATTCACCATGCCATGGGGCTGCTCTTGCTGGTAGCGTTTGAACGTTTCCTCGGTCAGCCACTCGCCAGTTTCCACCCACTGTACGTCGCTGTAGTCGATATCAAAAATCGCTCGCCAGTCCCTCAGGCGAAAGACATCTGCGTTAATGCCGGTCCCCCCGGCGGGCCAAGACAAGGTTTCGGTCGAGACCTGTGCTCCCGCTGCGTTCGCCGCGTCAATTTTTGCGAGCCATTCACTCAGCCCACCCATGGCCGAATGAGTGATGTGACAAATGAGTGTGGGTGCCTTGGTCTCAAGTGCTAGGGCGAGCACTTCATCAAGTCCGTCCGCGTCACCAGGCATTCCACGGCGCACATGGACAGTGACCGGTTGCTGGAAGGCGCCGGCAGTTTCAAAAATAAGGCGAAGTTCTTCGGGACTTATCGCGTCTTTCATATAGTCCAGCAGGACTCCTATACCCAGCCCTCCATCCCGAAGCCCCTCCTCAAGGGCTCTGCGGATTTCCTCGAGCTGGATGGATGTGGCGGGCGTAGTCCACGCCTCGATGGGAAGCTGGGCCGGTTTGGTGCCAACAAAGACGTAAGGCTGGTCAATCCCGTTGATGACTTTCCATCTTACAGCGGCGTGAGACACTGACGCACCATAGTTAAGCTGTGCGCCGCCCGTGAAATGATCGCCGTAAACGGTGACAGGCCAGGCGCCAGCCTCCAGGTCGAGTTGGGTAGTGACCCCATCGAGCAGGCTTAGATGCTGGCCTAGCAGAGTGGGAGAATGGCTGTGGATATCGATAAAGCCGGGAGAAAGCACCTGCCCACGGCCATTAATGGTTTCGGCTGCCTGTAGTGGCTCTGCAGTGATCGTCTTGATGACACCGTTGCGTATACCCACGTTCAAGACAGCGTCCATGTTTGTCTCGGGGTCGATAACCCGAGCACCTAAAATGGCTAGGTCATGAACGGCCACGGCATGAGCAGCCGGTTTATCGAGGGCCAAAGAAGGAGACTCTTCATGATGACTCGCCCTGACGGAGATGGTGGTGCAGAGACACAGCGAGAGCAGTAAAATCGCGAGAAAATTGGAATAGGCATTCATCGCAGCGTCTGTCCTGTTGTTGGGGTTTTGGTGACGGCCTTGCGTCGCGCTCTGATTCTAAGTGGTCGAGGTTATGGTGCCAGCCGATACGCTGTCCAGCTAATTAAGAGTTACCGTCATGCAAACGCTCAAGCCGTTGGCTTCATCTTCTTT
>CAXPOA010000010.1:0-25582 GCA_964218505.1 Luminiphilus sp. | reverse complement strand
CCTGAGCCCACTGATCAAGGGTTTCAGCCAATTGTCGGTGGTGATCCTCAAAGAATGGCCACCCTAAAAAGCTCTTGTCACTCACAGTTGTCGTTTCCTCAAGATAGTGCTGGGTTTACGTGCCTCGTTAATTACCTTCAAAGACAGGAGACTTTTTGTTGACGAAGGCTTCATAAGCTCTGTTGAAGTCTTCAGTTTGCATGCAAATCGCCTGCGCCTGCGCCTCACACTCGATAGCCTGATCGACCGACATATTCCACTGTTGATGGAGCTGCGTTTTGGTGATCCCGTTGGCAAAAGTGGGTCCGGCTACTATCCGATCAGCCGCTCCCTTAGCGTCGCTGAGAGGGTCTTCACTGATAGCATTGAAGAATCCCCAGCGTTCGCCCTCATCGGCCGACATTGATCGACCAAAATATAAAAGTTCGCTCGCTCGACCTTGGCCAATAATCCTGGGGAGAATAGAGCAAGCCCCCATGTCACAGCCCGCAAGACCTACGCGATTAAAAAGAAAAGCTACCTTGGCGGATGGAGCTGCATAGCGAAGGTCACTGGCCATGGCGATGATGGCGCCTGCGCCGGCACAAATGCCTTCCACAGCCGAAACCACAGGTTGCGGGCAAGCCCGCATGGCTTTGACGAGGTCACCGGTCATGCGGGTGAAAGCGAGTAGCTCGCTCATGGACATTTTGGTCAGAGGGCCGATGATTTCATGGACATCACCGCCCGAGCAAAAGTTGCCTCCCGCGCCAGTGATGACAACAGCGTGGATGTCATCTGCGTAAGTCAGCGACCGAAATAAATCCCGCAATTCAGCATAGGACTCAAAGGTCAGGGGGTTTTTACGCTCGGGCCTGTTGAGGGTGATAGTGGCGACCCCCTGGTCACAGTCCCAGAGAAAGTGTTCAGCGGCATAGCTCGCGAGCGAAGTGGTTTGCATGGGTCTCTCCTGTTTAGGCAGTGCCGCCGCCATCTATGGCGATGGCCTGGCCGGTGACGCTGGCAGCGCCATCCGAGCACAGCCAGCTGACGGCGGTTGCGACCTCGGCGGCTTCTATCAATCGCTCTTGGGGGTTGCTCTCGGTAAAGTGCTGCATGGCCTCAGCTTCTGTCCGCCCAGTCTTGGCAACGATACCAGCAATGGCATCCCGCACAATGTCGGTGTCCACATAGCCGGGGCAGACCGCGTTGACGGTTATGCCCTGGGTTGCCACTTCCAGTGCCAACGCCCTCGTCATGCCTAGCACGGCGTGTTTGGACGCGCAGTAGCCCGCAACGTAGGGGAAGCCCCGCAGAGACGCCACGCTGGCAATATTGATGATTCGACCCCAGCCTGCCTCGCGCATCCCCGCCAATGCCAGTTGGGTGCAGTGGAAAACGCCGTTCACGTTCACGTCCATGGTGCGCTGCCAGTCGTCGAAGGCGATACGGTGGAAGGGCGCGGTGGGCGCCATACCGGCACAGTTGACCAGAATTTCGACGGTGTTGAAGCGGGCCTCTGCCGTGGCAAAGGCAGTTTTGAGGTTGTCCGGATCGGTCACGTCGGCACTGACTATCTGACTGTTGTCACCCAGTGCGTCCGCCAGCTGTTGCAGTGGCTCGGGCCGTCGTCCCACAAGCGTGACGCGATGGCCTGCTGCGTGCAGATGCCGGGTGATCTCGGCACCGATGCCGGTGCCGGCACCCGTGACCAGGGCGTGGCGGCTCACGCGTTGGCCTCGCGCTCGCGTTCAGCCAGGGTATAGGCCTGCCGGTGCCCCAGGAAATACTGGTGCTGTTCCCGGGCACCGGGCCCGCGGTAGCCCATCTCAGCCGCTGCATGTAGAGTCCAGTTGGGATCCGCGAGGTGAGGGCGCGCCAGGCAGACCAGATCTGCGCGTCCGGCGGCGATGATGCTGTTGACGTGATCAATTTCGTAAATGTTGCCCACCGCGATGGTCTTCATGCCTCCCTCATTACGAATCAAATCGGACAGGGGGGTTTGGAACATGCGGCCGGGTTGGGGTTTGGCATCGTGACTGGTCTGGCCCGTGGAGACATTGATGATGTCAGCGCCCGCCTCGGTAAAGGCCCGTGCAATGGCGAGGGCGTCCTGTTCGGTTACGCCGGCATCGCCCACCCAGTCATGGGCGGAGATGCGCACTGACATGGGTTTGTCACTGGGCCAGGCAGCACGCATGGCTCTGCAGACTTCAAGAGGGTAGCGCAGCCGATTGTCCAGGCTGCCGCCGTACTCGTCGTCCCGCTGGTTCAATACCGGCGTGATGAAGGATGACAGCAGGTAGCCGTGGGCTGCATGCATTTCTATCATGTCAAAGCCCGCTTCCTCCGCCCGGTGAACGGCGTCAACATGCTGTTCCAGGACCCGATCCATGTCGGCACGATCCATGGCCCTGGGGAGGGGGCTGTAGCTGTCGAAAGGTACGGCACTGGCGGAGAGCAGTGCCCATTGCTGATCAACGGGCAGCGGTTCATCAAGGATGTTTGGATCCCACTTCCAGGGCTCCAGGGTCGCGCCCTTGGGCCCGGCGTGGCCAATCTGTATGGCCATTTTTGCGCCAGTGTGCTGGTGAACGAAGTCTGTGATCCTGCGCCAGGCCGCGGTATGGGCTTCGCTCCAGATGCCTGTGCATCCGGGAGTGATTCGGCCCTCGGCACTGACGTTGGTCATTTCGGTGTAGACCAGACCGGCGCCCCCCTTTGCCAGGCCACCATAGTGCACCAGATGCCAGTCCCCGGGCAGGCCATCCTCGGCGCTGTACATGCACATTGGGGACACGCATACCCGGTTATTCAAGTCCATTTCTTTCAACTTGAAGGGCAGGAACATGGGAGGCAGCGCATCATTGGCCGCCGGCCCTAGGTAACGTTGGGCGAGGTGTGTCTCCATGGTTTCCAGCCACTGGGCATCCCGCAGCCGCAGGTTCTCGTGACTAACACGCTGGCTCCGAGTGAGCATGGAGTAGTTAAACTGCTTCAGGTCAAACGCATTGATATATCGCGGAACGTTCTCAAACCAAATCATCGCATTGCGAGCACTGTTTTGCAGTCTAAGTACATCGATTTTGCGCTCTTCCTGATAGGCTCTCAGCGCGTCGGGGACTGGCATGCCACTGTTCAGATGCCCGGCAAGGGAGATGGCGTCCTCAAGACCTAGCTTGGTTCCCGAACCAATGGAGAAGTGTGCCGTGTGTGCGGCATCGCCAATCAGCACCACCCGATCGTCCTTGATCCAATTGTCGCAGTAGACCGCCGGAAAATTGATCCAGGCCGAGCCCCGGATATGGGCCGAGTTGGTGAGTAGCTCATGGCCATCCAGGTATTGCTCAAAAATCTTGCGGCAGGTTTCGGCGCTCTCGGCATGGGACATGTGCTCAAAACCATGAGCGTCGTATACCTCTGGCGTTGTTTCTACGATGAAAGTCGATGTTGAGTCATCGAATTGATAGGCGTGAGCCCATACCCAACCGTGCTCGGTTTTCTCAAAAATAAAAGTGAATGCATCCCTGAAGGTCTGATGTGTGCCCAGCCAGACAAATTTGTTGGGGCGTGTCTCGATGGTGCACTGAAAGGTGTCTTTGTGGGCATTGCGAATTTTTGAGTTGAGCCCGTCACTAGCGACAATCAAATCGGCGTCGGCGAAGCGCTCATCAATATCTGAAAGCTCAAACTCCTGCTCGAAGAAGAGTTCCACGCCCAATTCTCTGGCTCGTTCATGAAGGAGTTGGAGAAACCGCTTGCGGCCCAGTCCGATGAAGCCATGACCGCCTGAGCGTTCAACCTCGCCGTTAACGTGACAGTCAATCAGATCCCAATGAATGAACTCGTCAACAATCGTTTTGGCGCTGACGGGATCATTGGCGGTGATGTTTTCCACGGTCTGATCAGAAAATACGATGCCCCAGCCAAAGGTGTCGTCTGGCTTATTTCTCTCGTAGACCTGGATTTGGTGGTCGGGGTTCCGCAGCTTCATGCTGATGCCGAGATACAGTCCGGCGGGGCCACCGCCAATGCAAACCACTTTCATTTCAGCTGGACCTTCTGTAGTTGCCTATGCCGAGAGGCCCAGACCCCGCCACTAACCAAACTCAGAGCAGGGGACAGGCCGCCGTTATGCCTTAACTGTTACAATGTTTTAAGTTTAAAATATTGGCGGTGGCGGTTCAAACATTTTATATTTAAAATATCTGAGGCCATCAATGTGATGCTCACAGGCTAGAGAAATGCCACTTGAGCTCGCTAAAAGCTTCCATGAAGAAAAGAGCACTTCCCATTGAAAAATAGAGAAAAAATTGTTCCTTTGGATCATGAATCACGGCTAGTAGAGGATGATCACCACAGCATTCGGCTCTGGTTGAGACTGCTGACCTGCACCAACATGATCGAGGCCGCATTGAGAACTCGTCTGAGAGAGGAGTTCGGGACCACACTCCCGCGATTCGATTTTATGGCGCAGCTTGCGAGAGCGTCGGCGGGGCTGACCATGGGAGAGTTGTCCAAGCAGATGATGGTCTCTGGGGGTAATGTTTCGGGTATAGCCAATCAGTTAGAGAACGAGGGAGTGATTCATCGCGCGCCGCTGCCAAACAACCGCCGAACATTTTGCGTCAAATTAACCGATGAAGGGAAAGCACGGTTTGCCGAAATGGCCCGAGCTCATGAGGAGTGGGTGATTGAGTTGCTAGGGGGATTATCCGGTGACGATCACCAGCGACTGATGGCAGCCCTAAAGCGCGTAAAGTTGGGGATCGCGGATTCACTTAAGTAGCCATTGGAGCGATAACCGTGTGGAAACCCGCCGAGCGCATTAAGTACCAAACCCAGGTAAACGACTGGCCCACCTCCCAGGAGGCGTCGTCGAGCCGACTTTTCTCCCCTGTCAATGTTGGCAAAATGAGTTTGGAGCAGCGGACATGGATACCTGCAATGGTCCCTTGGCGCTCCAATGAAGAGGGTGAAGTGACCCAAGATGTCATCGATTGGTACGGGCGCTTCGCCGAAGGAAAACCTGGTGCGATCGTCGTCGAGGCCACTGGCATTCGAGATATACCGAGTGGCCCTTTGCTGCGTATCTCCAATGATAGTTATGTGCCGGGTTTGAAGCGTCTTGTTGACGCAGTTCGCGAGGGGAGCGGAGGCCATACCCGCTTGTTGATTCAACTTATCGACTTCTTGGGAATCCGTCGAAGGCCAGATCCTCAAAAGTATTTTGACCGTTTCCTGGTGGTGACCGATCAGCACAGGTCCTCGCTTGGGATGGAGAGCGAGGATGAGCTCGCAATACGCGCCAAGCTTAGCGAACTGAGCGACACTGAACTTGAAACAGTGTTGTCCCCAAAAGAGTTAGAGGCGCTCAGGTTTGGCTACCGTGAGCGGGTGACCGACATGCACATTCCTGCGATCGCGCAGCTCCCGCAAACCCTTCCGGAGCTGTTCGCGCGGGCGGGTGTTCGCGCAAAACAGGCAGGATTTGACGGCATCGAGCTGCACTATGCCCACGCCTACACCATGTCTTCTTTTTTATCGGCCACGAATACCCGGACTGACGGTTACGGTGGTAGTGCAGAGGAACGGCTTCGGCTGCCCCTAGAGGTGTTTGCGAGGGTTAGAGATAGGGTTGGCTCGAATTTTCCCGTGGGCAGCCGGTTTCTGAGCGATGAGATTATCGAGGGCGGCAGTGGCGTAGATGATGCCTGTTTTTTCGCGACAGAATTCGCCCGAGCGGGGATGGATTTTTTGAGTCTCTCCCGGGGGGGTAAATTTGATGACGCGAAGCAGCCCAAGGTCGGCTGGGCGGCTTATCCCTATACCGGACGCAGTGGCTATGAATGCATGCCGTCCTATATTTCCGATGCTCAGGGACCATGGGAGCGAAATGTCGAACCCGTGGCGGCGATTCGATCGGCAATTAGAAGCGCGGGCTGTTCGACTCCGATTATTACTGCTGGGGGTATTTACAGTTTTGAACAAGCCGAACGACTTCTGGCCGACGAGAAGGCGGATGTGGTCGGGTTTGCGCGCCAGGCTCTCGCGGATCCCGATTGGTTTGAAAAGGTCAGGCAGGGCAGAGGTGATGAGGTGATGCTGTGCCGCTACAGCAACTATTGCGAAGGCCTTGATCAGAAGCATAAGCAGGTTACCTGCGAGCTATGGGACCGAGAGCAGCTTGAGCTTCCCAGCACCGTGCTGGCAACGGATGGCAAGCGCCGTCTGACCGCGCCGCCTTGGCGTTCGACTCAGTGAGTCGCGTTCTTCGTGCCACCGGGTCTTTCCCATTCCATAGCGCAGTAAAGCGGTTATACTAAAACCGCTTAAGAAGCTGCGCGTGCTTTGACCTCCGTCTAGTATCGATTGACCGCCTACACACAAAATCAAGATGGTAGTTGCTTGATGAAGTCCCTTACCCAAATCGCTGTTTTCTCATTTTTGCTTCTTCTGACCTTGGGGCATGCCAGTGCAGACCCTGGGTCGAGATTCAACAGTCTTCTTGATGAGACCGAAAAAGTCCGCGGACAAAATAATGAGACTGAGCCCGAACCCGAACCCGAACCGGAACCCGAGCCAGAGCCTGCGGCTTGTGGTGAAGAGGGGAAAAAGGAGTTCGTTCGGTTGGTCGCCGACCAGTACTATCTTTGGTATCGGGAGCTGGCGCCAGTTTCACCAAACAATTACGCGACGGCGCAGGCTTATCTTGATGCATTAACAGCGCCACTCGCGGCGGATCGACGGGACCCAGGTTTTTCATACCTGACAACCAAGGCCGCGGATGATGCTCGGGGTGCAACTGGTGCTTATGTTGGATTTGGTTTCCGGTATCGGTGTGATAACACCGCGTGTTTTTTCTTTTCCGATGTACTTCAGGACAGCCCGGCGGGTGATGCGGGTTTTGTACGTGGCGATGAGGTCATTGCCATCGATACTGGAAATGGCTACGAGACAATTAGTGAGTTAGCGAATCGCAACGTCAGTACCTTAGAGCTGTTTGGGCCTTCTGAGGCTGGTGTATCGAGAGGCTTCCGGGTCCGCAAGCGTACAGGCGAGATTGTGGAGGCCGATCTGGTTAAGCGAGCACTGGATACGCCTCCGCTTGCTGTTGACCCAATCCTGCTGAACCGAGCGGGATTGTCCCCAGTCGGCTATTTAAATCTTAGATCCTTTATTACCTCTGCTAATGACGCGCTTGATGACGCGGTTTCCTATTTTCGGGACAACAACGTGACCGATCTTGTTATTGACCTTCGCTACAACGGCGGGGGGTATCTGAGTGTTGCCGACCGCATGCTGGATCTCTTGGGGGGATTGGTGGCAGAGGGAGAGCGCAGCTTCTGGATCAGCCATAATGATAAACAAACCGATCTTGATCAGGGCGCCATATTTGCTCCTCTGCCACAGAGCATGTCGCCAATTCGCATCGCCTTTATCACGACAGGTGGCACCGCATCAGCGAGTGAGCTCGTGATCAACGGATTGTCGCCATATATCGAAGTAGTTCTGATCGGTGAAGATACGCTCGGTAAGGCTGTAGGGCAGTATGCTTTCGATCAAAATCAGCTGAGTGCTTATGCCGAGTGCGATACCCGGTTGAGGTTAGTGGCTTTTGAAATCGTCAATGGGGAAGGAGACGGTGGCTATTACACCGGCCTTGTGGATTCAGGGCGCTTCACATTATGCCCGGCCGAGGATGACGTCACTCGTAATTGGGGTGACCCTCTTGAGGCATCACTCACCACTGCTCTTGGTTGGCTCAATCAGGGCATTTGTAATGCAACGACATCTGCCCAACGTCGGGAAGCCCCCTTTCAGCGACGTTTAATTCCCTCTGACTGGAATCTGATGAAGCTACCCGACGCACCCTTTGGCCGCTCGCCGTTCATCCAGTAAAGCCACACCGCTGGTAACAAGTAGCTGAGTTCGTTGACAGAAATAATGGAGGCCTATTTATCCATACCTATCGTTGCTGCTAGATCAGCGAGGCGCAGCTTGGATAGCATTTCCGAGGGAGAGGCAACCTCTCTTTCACTTCAACTTTAAATGCCTGGCGTGAAAGTTGAGGTGGTCGTCCATAAAGCTGGCAATGAAAAAGTAGCTGTGGTCGTATCCCGGCTGCATTCTGAGCTCTAACGGATAGCCTTTTTCTTCTGCGACTAGAACCAGCTTCTCTGGCGTGAGTTGTTCTTCAAGAAAATTATCAGCATCCCCCTGATCAACAAGCATTGGGGTTGGGTCAGTACTGTGACGCATCAAGTGACAGCTGTCGTGAGCAAGCCAGGCTTCCCGTTCTGGGCCTAGATAGTGACTAAAGGCTTTTTCCCCCCATGGGCATTCACTGGGCGCCACGATGGGCGAGAACGCAGACACTGAGCAAAATCGGCCAGGATTCTTGAGAGCGATGGTCAGCGCACCGTGACCTCCCATTGAGTGTCCCATAATGCTGGCGCGAACCTGCGCGACTGGGAGCTCTTGGTTGACGAGAAGTGGCAGCTCATCCACCACATAGTCGTACATGTGGTAGTGCTCGCTCCAAGGGGCTTGGGTGGCGTTTATGTAAAAACCCGCTCCCAAGCCAAAATCCCAAGCTCCTTCTGGATCATCGGGTACTCCGTCACCACGAGGGCTGGTGTCAGGGGCGACAATTGCGAGTCCTAACTCCGCGGCACGCCGCTGGGCGCCCGCTTTTGAGACAAAATTTTCGTCGGTGCAGGTTAGTCCCGAGAGGTAATAGACAACGGGCACTTCGGTCTCGTTGGCTTGGGGGGGCAGGAACACCGAGAAGACCATGTTGCAGCCTAGACTCTGAGCGTAATGTTTGTAGCGGCGTTGCTCTCCGCCAAAGCAGCGCTGTGTGCTTAGTAGCTCGAGCATTGTTAGAACACCACCACCGAGCGAATACTCTCGCCATTATGCATCAGGTCGAAAGCGTTATTGATGTCATTCAGGGGCATTGTGTGGGTGATCATGTCATCAATATTGATTTTTCCCTCCATGTACCAGTCCACAATCTTTGGCACATCTGTGCGACCGCGAGCACCCCCAAACGCCGTGCCACGCCAGGATCTGCCGGTGACGAGCTGAAACGGGCGCGTGGATATTTCCTGACCTGCGCCTGCCACGCCGATAATGCAGCTTTGACCCCAGCCCTTGTGGCAGCATTCCAGAGCCTGGCGCATGACGTTAACGTTTCCGATGCACTCGAAGCTGTAATCGACCCCGCCACCGGTCATTTGAATCAGATGATCTACGACATTATCGACTTCGCTTGGGTTTACGAAATCAGTCATCCCGAAATGTTTACCCAGCTTAGCTTTCTCGGGGTTGAGATCGACCCCAATGATGCGAGTCGCGCCAACCATACGAGCGCCTTGAATCACATTCAAGCCAATGCCGCCCAGGCCAAACACCGCGACCGTCGAGCCCGCTTCAACTTTCATGGTGAAAGCAACCGCGCCAATGCCAGTGGTGACACCACAACCGATGTAGCAGATCTTATCGAATGGGGCGTCCTCGCGTACCTTGGCAACAGCGATTTCAGGAAGCACGGTGAAGTTTGAAAAGGTTGAGCAGCCCATATAGTGGAGCAGGGGCTCGCCATCGAGAGAAAACCGGCTGGTGTTGTCGGGCATGACGCCCTTGCCCTGAGTCTCCCGAATAGCTTGGCAAAGATTTGTTTTAGGGTGCAGGCAAAAGTCACATTCGCGGCATTCTGGCGTATACAGGGGAATGACGTGATCTCCGGGTTTTACACTTGTGACTCCACTGCCGACTTCTACCACCACACCCGCCCCTTCGTGGCCCAGAATCGCAGGGAACGCACCTTCAGGATCATCGCCAGACAATGTGAAGGCGTCGGTGTGACAGACGCCGGTCGCTTTGATCTCGACCATGACTTCACCAGCTTGGGGACCCTGCAGGTCGACCTCTGCAACTTCAAGGGGTTTGCCTGCTTGGAAGGCAACGGCTGCTCGGCTTTTCATGTGGTTCTCCTACGGGTCGTAAAGTTGATGCCATCCGGCACGGGTGGCAGATTGTTTTTATCTGGTGGAACTGTGCAACCGAACCATCGCAGGTCATAGGTCTGGTGGTCAAGAGGTCATTGGAGTGTTGGGTTCACTCCATTAGAAATTTGCCTTCCTGATGATTGAGAGGACTTAAGACGCTGTCGATGCCTCCGCTCTCTTCGTCATCTAACAAGGCTCAGATCTAGGTATCCATATCGAGACTAAGCTGATTTTTTCTCTCGGGGATGAGCCGAACCCCCAACCCCATAAGCCGCACTGGCAGGGACTTTCTTTCCAGGCCCTCCAACAGCAGCAGTCGGTAATCCTCCTCAACAAGGCGCGTCCCCATTTTTTCGACCGTTGTGGTCGAAAAATCATTAAATTTAATTTTCACAAAGGCTTTTTGTACGCGCTCGGCAACACCGGCACGCAGGATACGTGCCTCGAGTTGATCGAGGAGCTTGGGAAGTGGTGCAAGACAATCCTTGCCGTTGGCTACATCTGTAGAAAATGTGGTTTCCACACTTACCGACTTACGCTCTCGGTACGGATTAACCAATCGCTCATCTCGCCCATGAGCGCGCTCGTAAAGAGTCAGCCCGAACTTGCCAAAAAGCTGAGCAAGCTTGACTGGCTGCATCTGTCTGATATCGGCGCAGGTCTCGAGCCCCATGGCGTTTAATTTTCCTGCTGTCACTCGCCCAACGCCCGGAATGTGCTTCAGCGGCAAGGTCGCACAGAACTGGTCTACGTCCTCTGGCGCAATCACCGTGATTCCATTTGGTTTCTGCCAGTCCGACGCTACCTTGGCGATGAACTTGTTAACCGATACGCCAGCGGATACGGTGATCTCGAGTTCCCGTGCAATATCCTCGCGAATTGCTTGTGCAACACGTGTCGCACTACCTGCAAACTGATCGTTATCACTGACATCAAGGTAAGCTTCATCCAGAGAAAGCGGTTCGATAAGGGCCGTATAACGGCGGAAGATGGCATGCATGCCTTTGGAGACTTCGCGGTATTTCTCCATATTAACCGGGCCAACTTTAAGGTCAGGACACAGGCGAAGGGCATGGCTGGTGGGCATAGCTGAACGGACACCGAAGGCGCGTGCAGGGTAGTTGCAGGTAGTTAGAACTCCTCTACCCGTGGGGCTACCGCCGACGGCAAAAGGGATATCTCGAAGGGCTGGGTTATCGCGCATCTCGATGGCGGCGTAAAAACAGTCGGCATCGATATGAATGATCTTCTTGGTGTTTGCTAAAACTGGCGAAGCCATGGGCCGGCTCGCTCCTCATTCCTACACCGGTCTCGCATGACTACCGATGTCCGACTCAATTTCCGGTAGGCACCTCATTAAAGGGAATGCCTTTGTCCAACCGCGGATCCTGAGGCAATCCTAGAACGCGTTCCGCGATGATGTTGGTCATGATTTCATCAGTGCCGCCTGCGATCCTAAGTCCCGGTGCGCCCATGTAGGAGCGTTGGGCAAGTGAGGTCAATAGGCTGTCATCTGACCAAACGATTCCACTTTCCTCGAGAAGATCCATGCAGAAGGACGCGATGGCTTGTAACTTCGGAGCACCAACAAGCTTGCCGATTGAATTCTCCGGGCCAGGTAGCTCTCCTCTTGAGAGGGCTGTAATGGCCCGATAACCGTTGTATTCGAGTCCAGCCTCGAGTACGTGAAAATCAGCGATCTTAGCTCGCACTGCACTGTCTTCGATGGCGGGTTTGCCGTCGATTTCCACGAGCGTTGCGATTTCCAGTGCAAGTTTAACGTCTGCCCCTGGACCACCTCCGCCAATGGCAAGACGTTCATTCATGAGGGTGGTCAGTGCTGCGGTCCAGCCCTGCCCAACATCTCCCAAGCGGTAGTGGTCGGGGATGCGTACGTCGGTAAAGTAGACCTCATTAAAATCCGATTCCCCTGTGAGCTGCTTGATGGGTTTTATATCAATGCCTGGCGCCTTCATGTCCACGATAAACATGGTGAGCCCCTTGTGTTTTGCCACGGTGGGGTCGGTTCGGGTCACGATGATGCCGTAATCCGCGTAATGAGCTTGAGAGGTCCAAATTTTTTGGCCATTGATAACCCAGTCATCCCCGTCCTTTTCCGCTTTCGTCCTTAGCGCTGCAAGATCCGATCCCCCGGCGGGCTCCGAAAATAACTGGCACCAAATTTCCTCACCACTGGCAAGCTTGGGTAAGAAATTCTCTTTGTGTTGCGGCTGGGCCCAAACCATGAGCGTTGGCGCAATCATGCCTTGACCAATGACGAAAAACCGGCTGGGCACGTTGTATTTGCCTTCCTCTTGATCCCAGATTACTCGCTCGATAGGAGAGGCTCCGCGGCCACCGTACTCGGTGTCCCAGCCAATGCAGGCCCAGCCGGCCTCGTATTTGCGGCGTTGCCAGAGCTTCGCGATTTCTAGAGCCGATCTCCCTTCGCGATCAGCATCCGTGAGTTGATTTTGTGCCAGCCAATCTGCGACATCGGTACGGAATGCTGCTTCTTGAGGTGTGTCGTTAAAGTCCATGGAGAATTCCTAAAACAAATCAGGTCAGGCCGCGTTGGCATGATTGTGTTGTAGTGCGGAAACAAGACGGTGCTGCCAGTGCCGCTCCGATCCAATGGCGAGGCTAAGCACTTTTGCGCGCCGGTAGTAAAACTGGCAGTCAAATTCCCAGGTAAACCCCATGCCTCCATGGGTCTGAATATTTTCCTGTGCAGCGAAGAGCGACGCCTGTGTCGAGGCCACACGAGCCGTCGATGCGGCCAGTTGGAGAGAGTTGCTTCCGCTCGCAAGCGCCCAAACCCCATGATAAGCATTGCTGCGCGCCAGGCTGTTCTTGACGTACATTCCAGCGAGCTTGTGTTTGATCGCCTGAAAGGAGCCAATCGCTCGACCAAACGCAAATCGTTGTTTCGCGTAATCACAGGCCTGTTCCAGCGCCATGTCGGCAATACCCAATTGTTCCCAGGCCATCAGGACGGCAGCACGATCAAGAAGGGCCTCGAAAGCGGACCAACTTACCTCGCCTTCGCCAAGGGGCTCCGCGGAAGTTTTTGCGAGGGAGATGCTTGCATGTCCACGGCTTGGATCCAGTGTTGTTACCATTGTTCGATCTACGGAGTCCTGCGCGAGGTCTACCAACGCGAGTTGAACATGACCAGCAGACGCCTTGCATGCGACCACCGCAATGTTAGCGATCATCCCATCAGCGACCGGTGTTTTGGTTCCAGTGACAAGGCCGTCTTCACAGGTGACTGAGAGGTTTTTAGCAGTCGCTCTGCCCGAGCGTTCGCTGAGCGCGAGCGTGCCAATGACTTCACCCGAGGCAAGTCCGGGCAGCCATTTGTTTTTCTGTGCGGAGCTCCCAAAGGCCATGATTGCTTCTGTTGCCAGATACACCGAGGACGAGAAAGGAATCGGGGCGACTGCACGACCCAACTCTTCGGCAATAATTGCCAGTTCGTAATACCCGAGGCCGAGGCCGCCATACTCTTCAGGAATGGTTGTTGCGGTCCAGCCCATCTCGGCGACTTTTTGCCAGAGGCCCCGGTCATAATGCATGTCGCCATCGAGCACTGAGCGCGTTACTGAAGGCGAGCATTCTTGTTTAAGAAAGCCTCTCGCTTGCTCCCGCAGCATAAGTTGTTCTTCAGAGAATTCGAAATTCATGTAGACCTCTGGTGATTGATTACTGGCGGGAAACGTTGGTAGCTACGCTCCCATAGTACGCAGGCTTCCTGAGCACCGGCCAGTTATAAGAGTTATGCTGTTACTAAACAAGCTTCAGGTGGTGTTACTAACGCTGCCGGTGCCTTTCAGTCAGAGCTCTGAGTGCCCCGCCAAGGGCCACTGTATCTACCCCCACGCCGATAAAATCTGCACCGGCGCCGACGCTCTTTCGGATCAATGCGTCGTTCATGCTTAGGATGCCAGCGATTTTGCCCGCCGCCTTAATGGTGGTTATGGCTTTGGTGCAGGCGTCGTGCAAATCTTGATCGTCCGCTTGACCAATTTTACCCATTGATGCAGCGAGATCGGAGGGCCCTAGAAAAACGCCGTGTACCGAGTCGAGCGCAAGGATTGCATCGAGGTTATCAAGTGCCTTCAGCGTCTCCGCTTGCACAATCAGACACACCTCATCATTTGCGTTGTGAAGGTAGCCCGGCACTTGATTCCAGCGAGCGGCCCTTGCGAGGGATGTGCCGACGCCTCGACTGCCCTTGGGTGGATAGAAAAGTGCATCGGCGCAGGCGCTAGCTTGCTCGGCGCTTTCGATCATGGGGATGACAAAGGTTTGTACCCCCATCTCCAAAAATTTTTTAAGCAACGAGGGGTCGGCGCTTACGGGGCGAACCAAGGTGGCGACAGGGTAGGGCTCTATTGCGCGCAGATGTGCCATGACGTCAGCGAGTTCGAAAGGTGCGTGCTCGTGATCGATCAACAGCCAATCAAAGCCGGCACCCGCAGCGATTTCTGCGACGTTAGGATCGGGCAGCCCCAACCAGCAACCCCAGAGGACGCTTTTATGCTTGAGCGCAGCGAGAAACCTGTTTTTGGGGAGATCCATGGGCGCTCCTTAAATGAAATCCACAGTGACTTTACCCAGAGGGCCGTAGTCGGCAACCATCTTGTCACCGGGTTGAGCAATTACAGGTCGGGTAAAGGAACCGCTTAGAATAAACTGGCCGGGCTCCAAGCCGATATTGTGGGTGGCAAATCGCTTGCAGACCCATGAAATGCCCTTGGCTGGGTGGTCCTGTACTCCCGCCGCAAGACCGGTCTCTTCAACTTCGCCATTGAGGTAAAGAATCGCACCAGTCCACCGCATGTCGATGGTGGCGGGATCGGCCTGATGATCCCCGATGATGTAACCGGCATTGGCAGCATTGTCCGAAATGGTATCGAACACCTTTCGGGTATAACCGGTTTCGGGGTCTGTTCTGTAACTTCTAGCCGCGATCAGCTCGAGGGCGGGAACGACGTAGTCGGTAGCCTCTATGACTTCTTCAACTGTGACGTTGGCCCCATACAGCGGCTTTTTCAAGACGAAGCCAAGTTCTACTTCAATCCGGGGATCACAGAACTGGCGAGCGTCGATCTGACAACCCGTTCTGAATGCCATACTTTCGAGCAATATGCCAAAGTCGGGAGTAGTGATATTCATAGCCTGCTGCATCGCTCTGGAGGTCAGGCCAATTTTGTAGCCTGTAATGCGATCGCCGGCGGCTATTTTTCTATCGACCCATGCCCGCTGAACCGCATAGGCGTCTTCCATTGTCATTTCCGGATAGCGAAGGGTTAATGGCTTAATCTGCGCACAGTTGCGTTCAGCATCGTAGAGTGCGTTTGCCGCTTCGGTAATGGCATCGTCGTTAAGCATGGGGCCTAGAAGTTCCTGTCATTGAATTTCACGTCGTCGATTTCACGCATCTCAAATGACAGAGAAATCAACCTGCGCGTCATCAGCGGCGCAAGGTAGGCTCTGAGAGCGGCAAAAAGCGTTTCACCAGCCTGCTGTCTAATACTAAGTTCGCGTCCTTTCCCGACATTCATCGAGAGATGAATAAACGCCACCTCAGGATCGCCGTGTGCCACCCGTTGATGGCTTGCTCGGTAAGCTCTCGCTCTCAGCCCCGCCTCGGGAAAGATGCCGGTTTCAATAGCAGCGCGCGTCAGTAATTCCAATAACTCAGGAACATTCAGTTCACTGTCATCAAGATTGTTCGCGTATTCGAGAATGAGGTGAGGCATGAAAAAACACCGATGCCTTATACCGGGAACACGGCGTTGATTTGTCCCGTTCCCGAGCTGCCAAAATAGGGCGTAATGACTTCAACCTTTTCCCTATAGTCCTCCCAACCCAGAGCCCCCAGAAGCATGGCGGTGTCGTGCATGAATCCCTCTCCATGACACTTGTCAGCGTACTCCGGTAGCATGGCAATGAACTCCTGCCATTCTCCCTGCTCCCACATGCGAACAACCTCCCGATCCATGTGTTCCAGCATCGGTGACCAGACTTTATGGAGGTAATGCTCGGATACACCGTTTTGTGCGAAGCGATGGGAAAGTGAACCTGATGCCAAGATCGCCACGTTGCCTTCGTAGTCTCGCTCGATGACTGAGCGGAGGGCAGTTCCGAGTCGTCCACTGTCGTCCAGATCATGCACCTGGCACATAGCCGAGATGGATATCACCTTAAAGTGCCTATCCTCATTCATATACCGCATGGGTACCAAAGTTCCGTACTCGAGGGCGAGGGTCGTATCGGGGTGGGCTCGAGCATTCACGCCATGACTGACACACTCTTGCGCGATCATGTCGCCCAGCTCTGGGTTGCCGTCGTACTCATAGGGCATGTTCTTGATGAAATGGGGTAGTTCATTGCTCGTATATACGCCCTTGAAGTGCTTGGCATTGTTAATGTGATAACCGGAGTTCACCAACCAGTGGGTATCAAAGACGATGATGGTGTCCACGCCGAGAGAACGACACCGGCGGGAAATTTCATGATGACCATCAATGGCGGCTTGTCGACAGCCCTTGTGAGGTCCATCCATCTCCGACAAATACATTGACGGCACGTGGGTGATTTTGGCGGCGAACGATAGCTGGCCCATGAGGTCTGCGCTCCCTAGGAATCACGTGCCCAGCGAGGGCACCTTGTGGCTGTCATGAGCGATACAGACATTTTTTGTCTCCATGTAGAAATCAAAGCTGTAATCTCCGCCATCTCGACCGATGCCGCTCATTTTCATGCCTCCGAAGGGGGAGGGCAAATTGCGGTTGTTCTCTGAATTGACCCACAGCATACCTGCTTCTACCCGCTGCGCCATCCGCATTGAGCGGCCTACATCAGTGGTCCAAATATAGGCGGCCAGACCATACGGAACATCGTTGGCCGCAGAGATCGCTTCCTCTTCAGTATCGAAGCCGATGGCGGTAAGCACCGGGCCGAAAATCTCTTCTTGGGAAATCCGCATCCCATTATCCGCGTCGGTAAATAGCGTCGGCGCAACGTAATTGCCCTCGGCCAACGCCTCCGGTCGGTAGCCGCCGGCGGCGATTGTTGCACCTGCCTCGGATGCCAGCGCCATGTAGCTCATCACTTTCTCGACATGTGTTTGATGAATGAGAGGACCCACCTCGGTCTCGGGATCCAGTGGATGACCCACTTTGAGCTTGCCTATTCGTTCAATGAGTGCCGATATAAACTTTTCCTTGATCGAGTTTTGGATGAGAAGACGTGAACTCGATGTGCAGCGCTGCCCGTTCAGACTGTAGATCATGAATACAACCGCATCGAGCGCCCGATCAAAGTTGGCATCGTCAAAAACAATGACTGGGTTTTTGCCGCCCAACTCGAGGTGAACACGTTTCAAGGTGGCGGCACCTTGAGAAATAATATGGCTGCCCGTTGACGTCTCACCCACCAGCGCAACGGCTTTGATGGCAGGATGCTCACTCAGTCTTTTGCCAACGATTTCTCCAAACCCGTGCACCATATTCCACACCCCTGGGGGAAAGCCGGCTTCCTCACTTATCTCTGCGAGCAGCGTTGCCGAGAGCGGGCTTAGCTCAGCCGGCTTGTGCACAATCGTGCAGCCCGCAGCGAGAGCGGGTGCTATTTTCCATGTGGCCAGCATAAAGGGCGTGTTCCATGGGGTGATTATGCCGACTGGACCAATCGGTTTTCTTAGGGTGTAGTTCGTGTGCTCTGGCTGAAACAGGGACAACCCGTTCTGAGCCTCCGGTGCCTTGTCAGCGAAAAATCGGAAGTTGGCAGCACCCCTAATGGCTGCTTGTTTCATGAAGCGGATCGCCTGACCACAATCCGACGATTCCACCAGCGCAATTTCCTCGGCCCGATTTTCGATGAGGTCAGCGAAGTGGTGCAGCATTTTTTTGCGGGCCTGGCCTGAATATGTTGACCACTCTTCAAAGGCATTGGCAGCTGCCTCACAGGCGGCGTCCATGTCCTGAGTAGTGCCACTCACAACCGATCCCAGCGAGGTATTGGTCGCGGGCTCCAGGTTGTCAAAGATTTCGTGCCCGTCAGTTGATAGCCATTTACCGTTTACATAGTGGCCCGTCGGCCGATCTTTAAAGCGTTTAAGCAAGCGATCGGCTTTTTCCCGATTGGTTGAGTTTTCCGATGCTCCCATGCTTTCCTCCAGAAATGGGGGGATATTGCCTAACCCTTGTCAAAAGGTAACATGTTACCTAATATGTGCCAACGTCGCAGAAAGTGAAAATAACCGAAGCGTATGAGCGGCGGTGCGGTCTTCTCAAGCTCTGGAGCCCCATCGAGACTAAGATGGGCGGTGATGGTCTTGGTTCAGACGCGTTAGTACCGCCTGTACCGTTTCAAGACCAATGGTTTGTGGGCGACCCCATTAGCCCCTTACAGAATGGAGAATTTGGGGGCAGCAGAAATTGTTCATTAGGAGGAGTGTCGGGTGAGACGTGCGGACGAGTGGTTTCTCTACAACTGTTGGTATGCGGCAGCGTGGACCAGTGAGATTGAGAGTGGCACCCCTTTTGCCAGAACCTTTTTGGAAAAGCCGGTGGTTGTTTTTAAAACCGGCAGCGGTGATTACGTAGCCCTTGATGACCGCTGCTGTCACCGCTCCGCGCCACTCTCGATGGGTCGAATAGAGGGTGATTGCCTTCGATGCATGTACCACGGGATGAAGTACAACGCCGACGGAATTTGCGTTGAGATACCAGGTCAGGCGCAGATCAGTGCCAATCATCGTGTGCACAGCTATCCGATCGTCGATCGTGGCGGCATGCTCTGGATTTGGATGGGTGAGCCGGACAAGGCTGACCCCGAGGACATTCCCCATTTTGAACCCCTTGAGGATCCAAGCTGGTGCGGCTTGCCAAACCGATGCTACCTGCATTACGACGCCAACTGGATGTTGATCGTTGACAACCTCGCTGATTTTTCTCACCTAGCCTTTGTGCACACCAACACCCTGGGGGGTTCCGAGGACTACGCGACGGAGTCGGCGCAGCAGGTGGATAAGCTCGACAATGGATTCGAGTTCGAGCGCTGGCATCGAGAAGCTAAACAGCCGCCATATCTTCAAAAAATTACACCCTGGGCCGAGGACACGATTGTCGATAGGCGTAACTTTGTGCGTATGTACATGCCGGGAATTTTCTTGATGGACACGCAGTTTGGCGCGGTTGGGTGGGATAGCGCCGAAGAAACTGGAGAGCTTCTAGAGTTTCGCAACTGTCAGTACATGACCCCTGAAACCCGAAATACCACGCACTTTTTTTGGGAATACCTGCGTAATTTCCGCATGGGTGAGGATGATGTAGGTGAGACCCTGCGCGAGGCGATGTTTCAGGGATTCTTTGAGGATAAAGTAATCATTGAGGCCCAGCAGCGATTGCTGGAACAAGCCACTGATTTTCAACCGCGGGGCCTGGCGAGTGACAATGCGCTGGCACATTTTCGGCGAATCTGGTTTGAGCACATCGCCAAAGAGCGGGAGACGTATCCGATCGCTCCCCAAGTCATCAAGAATCCGGTGATTTAGGCATGTCTGTGAAGTTGGCAAGTTTTTCATCAGGTGGGGAGCCAAGCTGGGGAGTGGTCGTTGGCGACGGCGTCGTTAATTTGGGTGCGAGACTGGGCGGATCGGTGTTGCAGCTACTTAACGCGGGCCTGTCTTGGGATGCGCTAGGGGAGCTTCAGGACAAGCACGATCCTGATCTTGCACTTGAGGACCTGGAGCTGGCACCCCCGGTGGTGTGCGGATCAAAAATAATCTGCATCGGCGTTAACTACGCCAATCGCAATGCCGAGTACAAAGACAACACGCCCGACCCTGAGTGGCCAAGTTTGTTCATGCGCGCACAGGAGTCCTTCACCGGCAGCGGGCAATCCCTGTGGCGGCCCCCTGAGAGCGAGCAGTTGGACTACGAGGGCGAGATTGCTCTGGTGATTGGTCGAACAGGCCATCGTATCCTGCAAAAGGAGGCAATGAGCTATGTATCGGGTTATACGTTGATGAATGAGGGCACCATTCGCGATTGGGTTCGTCACGCGAAGTTCAATGTGACCCAGGGGAAAAACTTTTCGCGAATCGGCAGTATTGGTCCTTGGATGGTGAGCCCGGAAGACATAGGTGATTACCGTGACCTAAAACTGCAAACCCACGTGAACGGCGAATTAAGGCAAAACGACACGACTGCCAACCTGATGTTTCCCTTTGATTACTTAATCAGTTATCTGTCGATCTTCTTCACGTTACAGCCGGGGGACATTATCTCTACCGGGACGCCAAACGGCGCCGGCGCTCGCTTTGATCCACCCAAATATCTCGTGCAGGGTGATCGGGTAGAGGTGAGCTGCGGTCCCATCGGTGTGTTGTCTAACACGGTAGCGAATGACCCGAGTGCTGAGGCTGATCTCACCGACCAACTCCTAAGTAATCGAGCTGTCTGATCCATTCCACTTATCTCGCGCCGAGCAGGCGTGACAAATCATCGAGCATTGACATCTTTTGGGTAACAGGTTACCTATAGGGGAGCAGGTAAACCGAGTGGTAAGCAAACGAATAACACCAACAATACCGTGGGAGTGCCGCACATGTTCAATAAGAATAATCGCACCATCGTCCCCTTAGTTTTAGCAGTAGCCTCGCTGACGCCATCCTTCGCCCTTGCTCTAGGGCTGGAAGAAGTCATTGTAACGGCGCAAAAACGATCGGAGTCTTTGCAGGAAGTTCCGATATCGATCGATGCTTTTTCGGGTGATGATCTCAATGAATTGGGCGTGCAGTCCGCCCACGAAATTTTGCGGCTCATTCCAAACGCAGGCACGGTGCCCCAGGGCGGTGCCAAGCAGAATTTCTTTATTCGAGGCGTGGGCACGGCTGATTTCCATTTGAATGTTGTGGGCGCCGTTGGCGTATTTCTTGACGATGTATCCCTGAATTCGCCCTTCGCGGTGTCGTTCTCGACATTTGACATGGAGCGCGCGGAAGTTCTTCGGGGGCCGCAGAATACGCTCTTTGGCCGAAACACCACCGGCGGCGCGGTCAATTTCATCAGTACTAAACCCCGCCCTGAGGATGGCACAAACGGTTACATCCGCGCGGGTATTGGTAGCTACAGCCAGTTCGACATCGAGGGCGCTATTGGTTTTGCCTTGGGGGATAACGCGGCAATCAGACTCTCGGGGATGAGCAACACGCGTGACGGGGTTTTTGACAGCCTGTCTGCGGGTGAGAAAGTGGGCGATACCGATCGGCAGGCAATGCGCGCTCAACTGGCCTGGCAACCCACAGACAATCTGGATTTACTCATAAAGGCCTATGCGGGTCAGTCTGATGCCAAACCCTTTCCTTTCAAAAATGTCGGGTTTTTGGACCCCAATGATATTTTTTCGCCCTGTAGCGTTCCAGTGAACGATCTGATACCGCTTAACAATCCGAACTGTGCAGACAGCACAGGCTTTGTGCACCAGTACGGCGATTGGGAAGATACTTTTAATGGGTTGGTGCATCGCGAGGATGTTGAGACAGATGGCTTTTCGCTGCGGGTCGATTGGAATAACGATGCCTTTACGCTCACATCCATCACGGCTTTCGATAATTTGGATGTAAAGTATCAAGAGGACTCGGACGGTGGGCCCACAACGGTATTTCAGTTTTATCAAGAGGGTGAGTATGAGCAGTGGTCACAGGAGTTGCGTATCGCCTCACCCAGTGATGCGGCCCTGCGGTGGATAGGTGGATTCTATTATTTCTCTGAGGATGCCGAATACACCACGGCAGTTCGAAGGACGCCTGCCCCTTATGCGCCTTCGGGTACCGACCGCTTCAACATTGTTCCTAACACGATAGTTCAGCAGGACAACGAGGCCACTTCGGTATTCGGCCAAGTCGATTTTGATTTGACTGATGCCTTGACCGTGACTGCTGGTTTACGTTGGACCAATGAGACCAAAAAGGGCACTAACGCGCCGTCGGTACGTTGTGTGGGTACCGTTGGAGGTCCTCCGTTCTGCCCGTCCTACCCCGAGGATGCCTTCGTTGGCCGTAATGCGGTTCAATCATTCCCCGCGTTGTTTGAGCCGCCTTCTGAGGTACTGGACGGGGATTGGGACGAGTGGGGTGCCCGTCTTGCTCTGAGTTATCAAATGAGCGAGTCCAGTATGTTGTTTGGCAGCATCTCACGCGGATTCAAGGGCGGTGGTTTCAGTATCGCCGCGTTACAGGCGCTTCAGGGTCTCGCAGCGCAAGATGTCGATCCCGAAACCCTTCTCGCTTATGAGGTGGGCTACAAGTCGGACTGGATGGATGACACGGTGCGTCTAAACGTAGCGGCGTTCTATTACGACTGGGAGGATCTTCAGTCTTTCCAGGTGCTTGTTGATCCAGCGACCGGAGAGGGAATTCCACAGTTAACCAATGTTCCCGAGGCAAGTTTGCTGGGCGCTGAAATAGAGCTCACGATGGCGCCGGGGAATGGCTGGTACATTCAGGCTGGCTTGGGCTTGCTGGACTCGGAAATAGACGATCCCGGTACCATCGCCGGTGTCATGTCGGGTAACGACATCCCCAATACCCCGGATATGACCTTTACGGGTTTGATTCGTA
The DNA here is from genome assembly GCA_964218505.1 of Luminiphilus sp. Lineage (GTDB taxonomy): Bacteria > Pseudomonadota > Gammaproteobacteria > Pseudomonadales > Halieaceae > Luminiphilus. The sequence goes on along the minus strand of CAXPOA010000010.1, from coordinate 2,950 downwards.
AGGACATAGCCCTTGCTAATGGCGTGCTGGGTTTGCAGACCAATTTCCGCTACCGGGACGACGTGACCTACGACTTGGGCAACGCGGCGAATTTAAGCCAAAAAGGATTTTGGAATTTAAATGCCCGGGCGATTTATACCTTTGGGTCGGAAGAGCAGTACGAGGTTAATCTCTGGGGTGAAAACCTAACTGGTGAGGAGTACTGCAACGGTATGACCAGCCTTGCGGGTCTGAGTGAGTCTAATTTGTGCTTGCCCAACCTCTCAGAGCCTACATTTGGTGTAGGAGTTGCTCTGCGATTTGATTGATATCGCTGTCTGGGGCACCGCTTGGCGCCCCAGACATTCTGATCAGCTGTTTTGAATCCTCTTTTATCTCTGGTCGTTGCTGTCCCACATGTTGGCAGACCTTCAGACTTAAGTTTATGCGGAGGTGATGGTTCAAGGGTGACTTCTGATAAAGACAATAATCTCGGCAGGCAATCGCGCCTGATTCTTCTGGGTCTTCTGATTCTTGCCTTGAATGCCTGCGACCAGAATGTACCGCTTGGAGCAGACCAAATTTATGTTAACGGTCTGGTCTACACAGCCGACTCGGCTGACAGAGTGCAACAAGCGTTTGCGGTGAACGATGGCATTATCGTCGCCGTTGGATCAGATGCTGTGATAGAAGGATATCGCGGAGAAAATACCGTGCTCGTGGATTTACAGGGGCGTTTTGTTATGCCCGGAATCCACGATATGCATATGCATCCTCTTCAGGGCGGCTTAAAAGAATTCTATGAATGTAGCTTTGCCCATTCGCTATCCCTTGAAGAAATTCTGAAGGTGGTTGAATCCTGCACTCAAAATCTGGAGGCGGGACAATGGGTAAGAGGCGGGCAGTGGCCTAGTCATCTGTTGAAGTCAGACCAGCCACCGACGCGCGAAATGCTGGATCAAATAACCACCGAGCATCCCGTTTTCCTTATCGATTGGGCAGTCCACAACGCGTGGTTGAATACGACAGCGCTGCAGACTCTGGGTATTTCAGAGTCAGTTGACGACCCTCAGGGCGGGCAATTTCAGCGGAACCCTGCGACGGGCGAGTTAACGGGCATTCTTCTGGATAACGCAGCCTATGATGCGCAGAGACAGTTGCCAGCCTACCCGCAAGAGATAAATATGGACGCGGTGAGCCGTGTTTTTGACAAAGCAGTTAGCGTGGGTATCACATCAATCAAAGATGCAATGACTACTACTGAGGCCTTGCAGGCGTACACGACGCTTGATGAGCAAGGACGGCTTAAGGTCAGGTTGTATACCAGTCTGGCATGGAAGAGCAGCTGGTCAGCCTCTCACGACGAGGAGCTTGCGAATATTCGTGATCGAGCGGATAAAAATTCCTCAATGCTGCATACCGACTTCGCCAAAATTATGCTGGATGGTGTCCCGCTCACAAGGTCGTCGGCGATGCTCGAACCCTATCTTCCCGATAGCATCCACGGTGATAATTATCGAGGCAAGATGACCTTGGCTATCGATGATCTGCAACGTGATGTCGCGTGGCTTGACCAGCAGGGGCTATCTGTGAAGATACATGCGACCGGTGATCGATCTGCCAGAGAAGCGCTGAATGCGATCGCGGGTGCGAGACAGGCGAGTGGAAGTGATCAGCCACTCCATGAAATTTCTCATGCTCAGTTTATCCACCCAGACGACTTACCTCGATTCACTGAGTTAAATGTCGCTGCCGAGATGTGTCCGATTTTGTGGTACCCAACAGCGTCAGACGGTGCGCGTGCTGCGGTGCTGGGCCTTGAGCGCGCTCAAAAAATGTGGCCAATGCGCTCGCTTATCGATCAGGGTGCAACCGTGTTTTATGGCTCTGACTGGCCTGCGGTGGTCCCCAACACCAATCCTTGGCCTGGCGTAGAGGCAATGGTAACCCGCAGAAACCCATACACTGACGCAGCCGAAGCTCAATGGCCTGAGCAGGCGGTATCCCTAACCGAAGCCCTGCGGATTGTTACGATCAACGGAGCGGCGACCGGAGGTGCGCGAAACAATTCAGGTTCGATAGAGGTAGGAAAGGTCGCCGATTTTATCGTGCTTGACCGTAACCTCTTTGAAGTGCCAGAGACCGAAATCAGCGAAACTCAAGTCTTAATGACGGTTGTAAATGGCAATGTAGTTCATGATCAGCGAGGGGTTGATCCACGCTGATGTAGATGGAGCGTTTTTCAAGTTATGTTAACGAATGCAGTAAGTAGATGGATTTTGATGCTGACGCTAGGGGTCACAGTCTTGACTGCTGGTTCGCCTACTATTGCGTCGGATGGCTCTGAGCTTAGCTATATTTCTATTGGCGAGATGGCTGAAGGATTCAGTGAGTACAATTTGCCACAAACCAGCCTGTTGTCTGGTCGAACCGTGGAGCTTCACACTGAGCGGCGCGGTGAAGCCTTCGCGATGCGCTTTGAGTTTGTTAGCCCTAGTGTGCTGCGGTGGAGTGTGATTGCGGGCGAGGATGCCGGCGACAGTGGTTATTCTGAATACATCGCAACCCAGCCAAGGGAAGATTACTTTTTTGTCGAGTACATCCCGGGGCTCAACAGGGCGCAGATGGTGTCCTTCGTGCTTGATGAGGCTCGCGGAATTGCGACCTGGGTTTTCGGCCAGTTCCCGCGGCGTAATGAGGATACTCTCTCTCTTTATGAGCGATCTGCCCAGCAGCTGTCTGTGAACGCCTCCAGCGTGGAAATTCTTAACGCGAATATTGGTGGTGCGTTAACAGCTCAGACGCCACGGCACACTTTGCGCTCTTCTGATTTGGTAGGTAAACGCTACCTGTATCAATACAGTGAAAAAGACGCCTATGAGCATATTTATGTCACCGATCAATTATTCACCTGGCATTGTGTGTCAGGCAATGAGCAGGGGCTTGCGGACACTGACTTTGCACAGATCGT
>CAXPOA010000009.1:0-6817 GCA_964218505.1 Luminiphilus sp. | reverse complement strand
CTCATCGTCGGCCCGCTGCGGGAACGGCCAGCCACTGACGCCTTCTCAGCATAATGCAGGCGCGGGTTGGATGGTAATAGGTCATAATTGGCTTTTACGACTTCTGAAGGACCTTGGCATGAGACTGGCTCTGTTAGTGCTACTCCCCCTACTTCTTTTTGCGTGCGACTCGAGAAACATAAACACAAAGGCAGCTGTTGCCGCCATTGAGCAAGGCGCACTCATTATCGACGTGCGATCGAAAGAAGAGATTCAATCGGGAATGCTGCCCAATGCAATTCATATCCCTCATGAGGAGATTCTTGAAGGAGCGCAATCTATGAGCCTGTCACCTGACCAACCGATTGTGCTCTATTGCCGAAGCGGCAATCGTTCTGCAATCGCACTGCACACCCTCGAATCCGCTGGCTTCACTCGTGCTTTAAATGGGGGAGGATACGCGGCGCTGAACACGCTGCTACAAACCGAGTGAATATCGCGATCCTGTCGCTCAATTCTGACGAGTTTCTATAACAGTGCTTCTCGCTCAGCAAAAAGCTCTTCTCAACGGTCTGGGCGCCGTTCTCTTGTGGTCGACTGTTGCCACCGCCTTCAAAATAACCCTCGCTGAAATAACTCCCCTTGAGTTGGTTACTCTGGCCAGTTTGGTGTCCTGGATTTTTCTACTTCTGGTGCTCTTGTCGACCGGCGAGTGGCAGGAGCTCCGGAAAATCGAGGCAACAGGACTGACCAAGGCGCTTCTGCTCGGCCTTCTGAACCCCGGCCTGTACTATCTCGTGCTGTTTGCCGCCTATGACCTTCTACTCGCCCAAGAGGCAATGGCTTTGAACTACACCTGGGCACTAGTGTTACCAGTACTGGCGGTGCCGCTGCTGCGCCAGCCCTTACAGCAACGCGATGTAGTGGCTGCAGTCATAAGCTATTTTGGCGTGGTCGTCATTGCCACCCGGGGCGATCTACAAAGCCTGAGCTTCTCAAATCCATTAGGTGTCTCACTCGCGCTAGGGAGCACCGTGCTGTGGGCGCTTTACTGGATTGCCAATACAAAAAATAGCCTGGCACCAATCTCGAGTTTGTTTCTTAACTTCACTGCTGCCACGCCGCTTCTGCTAGGCGCCTGCCTCTGGCGCGGAGAATTGACGGAACTGACATTCACGGGTGCGCTGGGCGCCGCCTACGTCGGAATTTTTGAAATGGGTGTCAGCTTTATCCTGTGGCTCCGCGCTATGCGTATGGCTGACAACACCGCGCGTCTATCAACACTGATTTTCCTGGCACCCCCCCTGTCGTTACTGTTGATATGGGGGTTATTGGGTGAGCCCGTCATGGCATCAACCCTGATTGGCCTCGTCTTTATTTTGAGCGGTCTGGCCTTACAGCAACTTGGTGCAACAAAAACTGATTAGGGTGTCTCCACCGACACCGCCTTCAGCAGCGCATACACCGGCTTGCCAGTCTCAAGCCCAAGATCATCAGCAGATGCCCTTGTGATACGGGAGCGTAACTCCGCATTTCCCACTCCCACGAGCACATCGACATAGGGAGTGTCGGGCAGCCAGACCATCGTTTTGACCTCTGCAGGTAGTGCATTGCGAATGGAGGAACCTACCGGCTTGGCTAGTGCCAGCGCCACATCCCTGGCATAGACCCTTACGCGAACCGCAGCCCCTGGCGATGCAACAAAACCCGCCACGGTCAATATTTCTCCAGCACACGTAAGCCTGGTCAAGAGATAGTCCGGATCGTGATTCGACACGGTCGCCTCCAACACAGAACCAGCCTCAGCCGGTGTCGACACCTCCTGTAGATCGAGACGATTCATAACCTCAGCAACGGGTCCCTGCGCGACTACTTTTCCTGAGCGCATAACCCAGAGCTTTTCTGACAGATAGCTCAATTCAGAAAGATTGTGAGAGACGATAATAGTTGGTAACCCCGCTGCCGCCGTTACCTCCTGCATAAGCGGGAGAAGCGCGGCGCGCTGATCCCCATCTATTGCTGAAAAAGGCTCATCCAGAAGGAGTAATTTCGGCGCAAACAACAGTGCGCGACCAAGAGCAACCCGCTGTCGCTCACCCCCCGAAAGCGTGTGTGGCATTCGATGCATCAGAGGCGCCAGTTTGAGCATATCGGGAATATCGAGATCCAGAGGCCTGCGCCCTCTCCTTCGCCGTGCCGCGAACTTGAGATTCCCGGCAACCGACAAATGGGGAAACAAACGAGCGTCCTGAAAGACATGGCCAACCCCTCGCTCGTGCGGTGGGCAATGAACACCCTGCTCCCTGTCAAACCACACGCTTGTCCCGATGGTTATCCTGCCATCATCCGGGCGGTCCAAACCAGCCAACAGGCGCAGCAAAGTGGTCTTACCGGCGCCACTAGGACCGAGTATTCCGAGGGTTCCATCGAGAGACACGGTTTGGTCAACAGCCAATTGAAAATCATCTCTAGCCAGGTTGACCGAGGCGGTGAGAGAGACCATCAGAGCCTTCCCTCACTTTTCGGTGCCCACGCTCTGTTGCTCACATAAACCAAGAGCAAAACCAGAAACGAAAATCCCAGCAACACCAGTGACATCTGATGCGCTGAGCCATAATCAAGAATCTCAACGGACTCATACAGGGCGATAGAGGCCACGCGGGTTTCACCGGGAATATTTCCACCAATCATTAGAACAATGCCGAATTCACCCACGGTATGAGCAAAAGTAAGTACTGCTGCAGTCAAATAACCCCGACGACTTAATGGGAGAGCAAGATGCAGAAATCGATCCGGAAAGGATGCACCTAGAGAGGATGCCGCTTCCAAAAGGTTATTGCTAATACCTGCAAACGCAGTTTGTAAGGGCTGGACCGCGAAGGGAAGCGAATAAATTAGCGAGGCGAGTACCAAACCCTCGAAGCTAAACAACAGGGACGCGCCTGTCGCGGAATACCACCAAGCCCCTAGACTCGACTCTGGTGCGAGCACTACCAGCAGGTAGAAACCAATGACGGTGGGCGGCAGTACGAGTGGCAAAGCGACCACGGCTTCGACCCAACCCGCCCAGGGGCGATTTGATCTGGCCAACCACCACGCGATGGGTGTGGCGAGCGCGAGCAGTACCACAGTGGTGATCGAGGCCAACTGCGCAGTCAGCGCAAGTGCCCCCCAATCCAAGGTCATCAACCGGAACCCTCCGCCGTGCTGTACCCCCACTGCACCAGTTGGGCCTGAGTCGACGGACTGGTCAAAAACGCCAAGAAAGCCTCGGCGCTGGGACGACGTGCGCCGGTTGCCGTGACCAGCGCGGCCTGCAGGATTGGCGGATGCATCTCCTCCGGTATCTCCACATATTGAACCTCCGGAACGCCTGCTGCACGTAACTGAGCGAGAGCAACAAACCCCCCATCAACACTACCAGTACGTATTTGACTGAACGTGGTGCCAATATTTTGACCGAGCACAAGTGTTGCCTGACCCTCGTGTGCACCGTAGTCATTCAGCACTGACTGAGCAGCAACCCCATAGGGTGCGAGCTTCGGGTTTGCAATGGCGATGGTCTTCGCCTGCTTCAGGAATCCGAGTAGGCTCACCTCTCCACTCGCCGAGGGCCACCACAAAGCCAGCCGCCCGCGTGTATACATCACGGGTGCGGACGTTTTATTTGGATTAGCCTCCGACAGACGGCGTGGCCGCTGTATATCAGCTGCCAAAAAGACATCGACCTGCGCGCCCTGTGCTATCTGTGCAAACAAAAGCCCGGTTGATCCCGCCATCAAGCGCACCTCGATACCCGACTGATGCTGAAATTGCGTGGCAATGTCCTGCGCTACGCGCGCAAAGTTGGCAGCGACAGCAACCACCAAGGGTCGCTCACTATCCTCGGCAACGCCAGCAAACACCCGGCCCATCAAGCAAGAGGCGACCAATAAACTGAAAAAAACAGGTCTCACCAAGTATCCTCTCAGAGCACGCCTAGCTCGCCAAGACGCTCTTGAAGATAGCTTCTAGCCGAGTAACGTTCGGAAAGACGAACATCAGGGCGGGGGTGTAGGAACAAAGGTAAAGACATTCTGCCGGTGTGCCGATAATCATCGGTAATGGCAACCTGATGGGTGGTTGACGGTAGCCAACCCCCTGAGACTTCCTGCAGCATATCGCCAATGTTAACCAGTAGCTGGTCCGGCTCGTTCGGCACGCTAATCCACTCTCCGTCGCGATTCCTGATTTCTAATCCAGGTCCGTCCGCCGCAGGAAGCAGCGTTAAAAAATTAATATCTTCATGGGGCGCTGCACGCGGCGCCGCCACATCAGCAGGAAGCGGTGGGTAGTGCAAGACACGCAGCATCGATTGCTGACTCTTGGCGATCATGGCGTGTAGCGGTTCTTCAAGGTTCGAAGCAATCTCGACAGGCATCGCGTCCTGGATATAAACCAGCAACGTCGACGCAAATGACACCGCATCGTCATAGTGACCTGCCAAATCAGACCGCAAGGCATCCGGGCACCGTCCCCATGGGTAATATTGAAAATATTCCTTGAAATCCTGCTGATCAAAACCCTTGGCATGCTCCGCCAACTCCAGTGGCACATAACCATCCTGATTGCGGGGATCCACTGCAAAGCACGTATCAGTCTCCCCAGCAAACCAATGTTGCCAATCCTGGTAAATCCTCCTAACACGGGGCATGTCTATGGGATGATCAATCAACGCCCCAAAACCATAGTCCTGCAGAGACGACACAAATTTCGTCCCGAACTGCGGGTCACGACATGACAGGAGGGGCAACTCATTCATGAGCTGGTTCCCCTAATGACCACGCGTTCTTGCATTTCTAATCAACCGAGTGACAGAAAAAAGCCCGCTAACGCCGCACTCATCAGATTTGAGAGCGTAGCGGCCAACAAGGCGCGGGGGCCGAAGCGGGAGATTTCGTCTCGACGCATGGGTGCGATTGCCCCCAACCCGCCTAACAAGATGGCAATGGATGACAGGTTTGCAAATCCGCAAAGCGCGAAAACCACAACCGCTGAGGCGTTGGGAGAAAATTCAGTCGCCACTCCGGAATAGGCAACATAGGCGACAAACTCATTGAGGACCAGTTTTTGGCCGATCAAGCTGCCCGCCAGCTCCGCCTCTGACCAGGGCACCCCCAGCAACCAGGCCAGCGGCTTGAACAGCAACCCCAGAAGAGCCTCCAGCGTTAATCCCGGCTGCCCAAGCAGGTCTCCAGCCCAGCCAAGCAACCCGTTAAGCATGGCAATCAAGCCAATAAACGCCATAAGCATGGCGGCAATAGCACCTGCCATTTTGAATCCATCCATCGCGCCGGATGCCGCCGCATCGACGAGGTTAACGTATCGCTCACCCTCGAGCTTGGCGCCCGGAGTCGGTTGCTCAGGGACAGAAGTTTCGGGCTCCATCATCTTCGCCATCAATAAACCACCGGGTGCCGCCATAAACGAGGCTGCCAACAGGTACTCCAATGGCACACCGAGGGCCACATAACCTGCCATCACAGAGCCAGCGATTGATGCCATGCCCCCCACCATGACAGCGAAAAGTTCCGAGGAGGTCATACCTGGAAGATAGGGCCGTGCAACCAAAGGGGCTTCCGCCTGACCCACGAACACGTTGGCTGCCGCCGATAGGGATTCAGTGTGACTAGTCCCAAGCAGTCGTCTCAAGCCACCTCCGATGATGCGAATAATCCATTGCATAACGCCGAGGTGATACAACACCGAGATCAAGGCGCTGAAGAAAATGACAATTGGCAGAACACTAAAGGCGAAAATAAAACCCAGATTGCTCTCTGCGGCCACCAAGGGACCAAACATGAAAGCGATGCCTGCCTGACTGTACTCAAGCAAAGAGGCAACCCGCTGGGAGAGGAACTGAAGTGCGCTCTGGCCCCACGTAGAAAACAGCGCAAAACCACCAATCGTTGCCTGCAGGGTAAAGGCCCACCCCACGGTTCGCCAATTAATACGTGATCGATTAGAGGATACCAGCCATGCAAAGACCAGCAGCGACAGGACGCCTACCAAACTATTCATCCAGATCCCTTGTCCTATATTACCTAATTAGGGGCAGAGCTTATGTCGGGCATGCTAACACCAATGGCGGAGTCGACCCGAGCAAGAAATTCCCTCTCAAAAGCTGTGAAGTCGCCCGCGCAGGCCGCCAGACTGTCAGCGTCCATCAAGATGTGGAAACCCGATGCATCTTCCAATACAACCGCAGGCAATTGCCCCTCGGTAAAGGCTTTAAGTGGCTCGGGCTGTTCGTCCCTGTGGAGCCAGACAAGACCACACAAGCCGTCTCGTCTGTTCCGCCAGGCCTTGCGACCAACAGGATTCCAACCATGACTCACATCACACAATGGGCATTGGGCTGCGCCTCGAAGCTTGTCAAATAGATACCCAAGCTCCCCCGCGATCGAACCGTCCGCGTTATAGACCGCAAAAAATTTGTGGGGGACACCTGTCATCTGCTTGGCACTGAGGAAGACTGTCTTAGAAGTCTAGCTGATTGCCCTGTCCTCGTGAGTCCCCCATTCGGGATAAAACCAGAATTTCCCTGCTAGTGGATCAGGTGTCTCCACAGCAATTTCTCCGCACATCCAGCGCTGTATCAGCCCGGTCACCGACATAAGCCTAGGGTGCAGTAGCCGGGCGGGCAGAAGAAGATTATGCTCTAATTATCGCCGCTCGCCATCCATCACCTACCCGAGTTAACCCGATGCCCGCCCTCGCCAGCGAGTCCTTACGTTCTTTGATTCTTTCGCTATTGATTGGGTTTGCACTTTTTATCTCGCCTGATTCCCGGGCCTGG
>CAXPOA010000008.1:0-11999 GCA_964218505.1 Luminiphilus sp. | reverse complement strand
AGTCACCCATGAGAATCTGACCTGCACTGGCCGCCTCCAGCATGCGGGCTAACGTTATGGTGACATCACCAACAATGTAGCTGTAGAGCGTTGGATCCACACCCTCAGCCTGAAATAACTCGTAATGGCTGCCCACGTGAAAACCTGTCCTGATTAACGGAACTGTATTACCCGATGCTTCTCGACGGGCAACTGCGTTATCGATCAAAACGAGAATCAAAAAAGTAAGCAAATCAAAATTCGGAAAGGGGCCTAGATCACGATTCCAGACATAATAGCCATCACCGGTTGTGGTCCTAGCGAAGTTAACCTCAATGCCAAGGCGCTGGAGTTTGGTATACGCAGAATTCATCGAGTAGGACAGTGAGTTAAGTTGGCTGGCTTGCTCAAATGGCGCGTAGAGGGAAAATTCCGCGATATCGAACAGAATAACTCCGCGGGATGGAACAAAGCCGATCCCAAAGCGACGCACTATCTGATCCGCTTGCGCCAGCGCCTCCTCACCGATAAGGGGTGCGTCAAGCTTGGTAAAGTTGGTGGAAACGCCGAGACGTTCTGAGATCGACAACAGTGTCTCTTCTGTAGTTTGGTGGGATGTTCCAATGACATCACGAACAAACTGTTCGGTATCATCAGCCTCACCCGAGGCATGGGCGCGGGCCGTCAAATTGCCCAGAAAGTAGTGGGGAGCCGACAGGGTCAACACGCCTGCAGGGTGCGGCGCCCAACACAGAATCATGTTCTGACCCAACCGCCAATTCTTGCGTAACGCATCTTCCAGCTGCGCCAACACGAGTGATTGGTCTGGTCGGTCACTCATGAATGTCCCTCGCTTGGATTAACAATCACACGGCTGTTTCAGCTCGCAAGAACTTGGCATTATATGGGCTGTTTGGCTGGAGCGCCTCATGAACAGACTCGCACTGTTATTCATATTGCTTGCAGGCTGCGGAAACTACGACATTACCGTCAATGACCACGTCATTTACGGAGCCCCGACAGTTTTTCTGGATTTCAACCTGCCTGATGACGCGCTGCAGACCTGCGTCAGCCAACAAATAATTGACCTGCGCCTAACATCGCCAGAAGCTCTCACCGATTTGAACTGCAGCAATGCGGGCATTGAATCCCTCGAAGGCATAGAGCTCTTCGGTAACATTGAGCGGCTAAAACTATCCAGCAATAGAATCCGGAATTTGATGGCCCTTAGCAAACTGACGGGCTTACAAGAGCTCTGGCTCGATGACAACGTGATCATCGATCCTGTACCACTGGGCTCGCTCGTCCATTTGAGGGCATTAAATCTGGCAAAAAACGGTAGCCTTCAATGCCCGAAAAATGGGCTGCTGGATTATGTGGGAACTCTTACACTACCAGAACACTGCAAGAGTAAGGCCTAACTCGTGGTTTACGGGATCTATCAACTACTCTCACGCCTCCCCCTTTCCATTCTTTATGGCCTTGCCACCGTCGGCGCCTGGGCACTGGAGTTTGTGTTTCGATACCGGCGGTCCGTCATTACCAGCAATCTCTCTCAGTCCTTTCCTCAACTAACCGCCGAAGAGATTCAAGGACTCAGAAGACGGTTCTATCGAAGCCTCGCAGATACGACACTGGAGATCATTGGGGGTGCGCACACACCGCTTGAATTTTTTAAGAAGCGTATCGATGTAACGAATATCGATCTGTTACACGAGCTGAGCCAGGAAGGGAGCCAGACTGTCATAGTCATGCTAGGTCATCAGGGTAACTGGGAATGGATGCTGCATCGAGCAGCAGCGGAATACGATATGCCCATGGCCTTTATCTACAAAACGCTGCATAGCGCAGCGGCAGATCGATTTAGCCTCGAGGCGCGATGCCGTTTTGGGGCTGAAGCGATCGAGATGCACAAATCAGCGCGGAATATGATCCGTAATCGACGTAGAGCCCGCATCATCTACATTTTGGGGGATCAGTCGCCGGGGCAACGTGAACGGGTTCATTGGGCCCGCTTTCTGAATAGAGACACTCCCTTCTTCTCGGGAGCCGCCGTGCTTGCCAAAGCAACTGGCTATCCGGTGGCTTTCGCCGCCTGCCGGCGCACTACGCGTGGGCACTATCACGTAACTCTCAGTGAGCTCGCCGCCAGACCCAACGAACTTGAAGAAGAGGAAATCACAGCTCGTTACGCACAAGCGCTAGAGCAAGCCATTGAGCGAGCACCTGAAGACTGGTTGTGGAGCAATCGACGCTGGAAATATCAGGCAGAGGCCAGTTCGTCAGCCCCAGCATCAGCAGCCGACAGGGATATCCAGTCGAACCCCTCTGACTGACATGCCATCACGACTTCGACAGAGCTAGGCAGAGCAACCTCCTGCAATGCCTTGTGAGCGAAATCCGTTGTGTTGTTCTGCTGACTAAGGTGCCCCGCAACCAGTACACGTAGCGAGTTAGTATCAACCTGCTGTAAGAATTCCGCCGCTTGCTGATTGTTTAAATGACCGAAATCGCCGCCGACACGACGTTTCAGCGGAGCTGGATAAGCACTTCTCCGGAGTAGTTCGGGCTCGTGATTGAATTCCAGCAAAAGCCCGTTGCAACCGCCATAAGCGTCTATCAGGAAAGGAGTTAGAGAGCCCACATCGGTCAACACCCCCAAAGCCAACTCATCGCAATCGAATCGGTACTGCACCGGCTCCCGAGCGTCGTGGGGCACCGGTATACCCTGGACGTGGATATTACCGATGAAAAAGTCATCGCCCGCGTTGAAGCTAAGCAATTGATGGGCACGCTCGAATAAGCCGGATGCCTCGGTACCGTGAGAGAGAAACACAGGAATCGAGTAGCGCCCGGACAGGGCAGCCACCCCAGAGGCGTGGTCGCTATGCTCGTGAGTTACCAGAATCCCGTCGAGGTCTTCAGGTTTTATTCCCAGACGGGCCAATCGCGAGATCGACTCCTTCAGGGCGAAACCGCAGTCAATTAATAAACAGGTGTTGTCAGACGCGACCAGGGTTCCATTGCCTCTGCTGCCGCTGCCCAGAGAGGCAAATCGCATTAATTGATGCTGCCCTTTATCAGGGTCAGTAGCGCCTGTTGATCTCGTCGCGGAATTTGTCCACCCTCGGTGCCAAGGAGGCTAATCAACACTTCTTCTTCAGTCATGGAAGCCAGTTTCACCATATATTGCTTGTTCGCCAGCGGATGCTCGTCTTCACCACCCCACATCCAATCAAACCAGCCACCATCATCGTCGTCCTGCTGACCGACAAAAGTGACGTAGAACACGCCTTCGCTTCGATTTTTGTCATCAATGGCGAACCCCGCCTCCGGCAGCGCTTTATTCACCGATGCCCAAGCCCGATTAAAAGGCAAGATCAAACGCAAGCGGGTATAGGACTCTGTATCTTCGAGAGATATTCGTCCCGAGGCACTCATCGCCCGATCTGCCATCATTGAAATAGGTGCCGACTCGGCGCTGTTCGCAATAAATTGAGCAACGTTGCGCAACATTTCCTGCTCGAGCTCCAAATCATCCGAGCTCACAGGCCAGCTGCTGTTATCGACTGCCTGATTCTGCTGCAGAACATGCAACTCCGCGGTATTCCGCTGGACGCCGCTGTCCACTCGGAAGCGGAAACGTGTCGCAAGCGGGCGCTCCTTCAACTCAACAAACTGGGTATCGATAAGCCCTGCCTGAGCATCGGAGGCTGCCACGCCTATTCCCGAGGCGGTTAAAAACCCGCGCACCTGGGGCCATAGCTGGCCCGGTGCAACCGCAACCAGCGCCCAACTCTCATCGCCTAAGCGCTGAATACGCACGGTTTCATACTGGCTGGAGCTGGTCAGTGGTGTTGGACGAGGCACGCCAAACTCACTCTCCAGACGGAAGTTCTCCGATACCTCGGGGATTGGATAAGTGGGATCAATGGCTGCATCGCCTGTACCCACCGACGGGGGCACGGTGATCACGGCTAGCTCGGGTGCCTCTTGATAGCGACCCGTATTGTCGGGAAACAATCCATCCTCACCGTAGATCCAGCTGCATCCCGTGAGGATTACAACCGTGGTCAGGTAAAAAGCCCTAACAAGGTCTTTCAGGGTCACCCGCCGTTTCATAGCAAACCAGCCTTTGTCATCGCCGCGCGCACCCGATCGTGACACGATGGATCCAATTCGGTCAGGGGCAACCTAATTCCCCTGCCAATCATGTTGGCCTCCGCCATCGCCCACTTCACAGGAATCGGGTTTGCTTCCAAGAAAAGTGCCTCATTCAGTCCTGCAATCTTATCATTCTCTATCGCCGCCGCTTCGAAGTCTCCAGCAAGAGCCAAGCGACACACCTCCGCCACCGCGGACGCTGCAATGTTTGCCGTCACGGACACATTGCCCTTTGCTCCCGCCCGCATAAGCTCAAGCGCAGTCTCATCATCTCCGGAAAACACGGCAAAGGTCTCTGGAAGGCGGCTTATCAGGTCAGCACCTCTCGCCACGTCACCTGTTGCGTCTTTGATCGCAACGATATTACTGACCTCGCTTAAGCGCAGCACCGTGTCGTTGGATAAATCGACACCGGTTCTGCCAGGAACGTTATAGAGGATAATGGGTAAATTCACCGAGGAAGCCACCTGGCAAAAGTGACGGTAGAGGCCCTCTTGGGGCGGTTTATTGTAATAAGGTGTTACGAGCAGCGAGTAATCTGCCCCAACCTCTGCGGCAGTCACTGTGAGTTCGACGGCCTCATGGGTTGAGTTGGCCCCCGTTCCTGCAACCACCGGGATTCGCCCAGCGGCCTGTTCTACCGCAAATCGGATCACTTCACAGTGCTCGGGAACGGTGAGGGTAGCACTCTCCCCTGTCGTACCCACGACCCCTAGAGCCGCGGTCCCCGAAGTCACATGATATTCGACAAGCTTGGCAAGGGAATCCCAGTCGATGTCCCCTTCGGCTGTCATTGGCGTTACCAAAGCAACGATACTTCCGGTTATCATCAAAGTTCCCGTAGGCGGAGTGAAAAGTCAGCGATCATCATGGTGGCGCCATTATCCATTTCAGCAGTGATTAAACAAGCGGCGAAGTACCTGCTACCCGTCTTGGGGACGCTCTCTCTGCTGTTGAGCCAGCATGGGATAGCCCAGTCTTCATCCTGGCTACAGCCCGGTGAGGCCGAGTGGCGTACAGAACCCCTCTCAGCGATCGATCAGCAATTCATGGCGAGCCAGCGGCAAACGGCTGAGGGCTTGGCCAATAAATTGGGCAGATCTCTCTCCGGCACCACCCACCGGGATCTGGAGACCCTGCAGCTTATCCTCGATCGCCAGCTTGTCGAACGAGAAGACGTTCTGACCCTGCAAGCACTGGGTGTGGTTCTTGGCGACCTTCTGGGGGCTGAGCTTAACATGGAATGGGTGGTCTACCGAGATCGGGCGGGTAGATCCCGAGCGCTGCGGTATTTAACCACCGACGTTTTTGTCTTTCCTGTCACCCTGATTTCGCGGCGCTGGAGCGTCGGCAGCGACAAGGCCGTCGCCACTATTTATCAGGATACCGTTGACGCCACCGCAAGTAGGCTGCCCGGAGCGGCTTGGCGGTAGCAACCTAACGTGGCGCTCGCCTGAGATCATACGAATCAAATACCGTTGCAATGATTGTCAGTCGACTCTGTCCGGCCAGTCAAAGCTTCGCCGATAATGGTAGCGCCCCATGCTAAGGGTTGTGCGATGGCAGGGCTCACCCGGCGCCGGATTTCCCTCCTCATAACCGTGATCGCCGGGATAGAGAAAGACTCGGTCCTCGCCCTCTGCCCGGATTTTTGGAAAGAAAAATGGCGGCTCTCGCTGGGCCAGCGAATCGCTCAAAGCCGACACAGATCGGTGCTGCGCTACGTCAATCAATGAAACCAGTGTCGGTGGCGCTACCACGAGCTCACCTTGATTTTGCAGAGATACTGCACTACCGGCGGGTAGCCACTGGTAATCGACGATTTCCTCGCCATCTACTTCAGGCACCTCCGCTCCGGTAAAAGGTGCCAAAAAAAAGCGGGTATCAAAGCGATACTTAACGATCTCAGGCGTAAGCCACCGGGAGAAATAAACCAGTTCCCGCTCCGGCACTTGTAGATTTGTCTCCTCTCCAAGCTCCCTGAGGGCCGCGGTGACAGACAAGGTGTATTCACTACTGCCACTGTCTGTCTCATCAACCTTGCCGCCGGGGAATACCCAGGCGCCACCCATTACCCGTAGCTCAGGATTGCGACGGAGTAATAGACACTCGATCCCACTTGCTCCCTCCCGTGCCAAAATCAGTGTGGCGGAGAGCTTTGCTTCGGGCACCGGGTCGTTTTGCTTATTCAGCTCTATCATCAAAAATCGATCAAGCAATCTAGGCAGCGCACGTAAGTATTTCGAGGATCCTGGAGGCTGTCGATGAATGTAAGCGCGGGAGCAAATTGTTGGGCATAGCGCTGCAGTGTTGAAAATCCGGGAATGTGAACCGCACCAAATTCCCGGCCAAGCTGTTCGAGAATAAGTTGTTCCGGGCTGATCGGTGTGCCGAACAATCGAGTCTTTGGATTGTCCAACGAAGCGAGCTGAGCAGCACTATCAACGGCATCATAGAGGCCACCAAGAGCATCCACCAAGCCGACCTCCATAGCGTCCTCACCACTCCAAACCCGCCCACCGGCGATCGCATCAACGGCATCAACATCCATATTTCTACCGGAGGCGACCAAGCCAATAAAATCCTGGTAGATATTGCCAATGAGGCTCTGAATGATGCGTTCACCCGCAGGCTCTATTCCGGTATCGAGTCGCGCGACTGTCGCCAACTCTGTGGTTTTGACGCCATCAACACCGACCTCAGCCCAATCATAGAGACGCTCGAGGGTGGGAAATGCGGCAAAGACCCCAATGCTTCCGGTCAGGGTGGCTCTTTGCGCCCAGATTTGATCAGCGTCCGCCGCAATGTAGTAGCCACCCGACGCCGCAAGAGGTCCCATGGAAACTACGAGGGGCAAGTCCCGCTCCTTGACTTCAAGTAGCCTCTGACGCATTACCTCAGCCGCAAAGACACTGCCGCCCGGGGAGTTTATTCTCAACACAATGGCGGCTACAGATTCATCAGCGAGCGCCGCGTCTAGCTGACCCACAACGGTCTGCGCACCGGCAAATCCTTGACTGCTCTCACCGGGAATCATTTCCCCCTCGACTACAACCACCGCAATGGTGCCCTGGTCCTCGGCGGAATCTACCGGCTCTTCAAGTGCCGACAAGTAGTGCTCTACCGTGATGGCTTGATAGTCCTCCGACTCCTCGTTGCCGTTAATAACTTCGGCAAGCAGCGCTTCCCGCTTAGATTCATGTAATAACTGGTCGATCAATCCTGCATCCACCATGAGCTGTGCCGCGTCACCGCCAGCCTGCTCTAGTTGCTCCGGGAAGGTATTGATGAAGGTTTCAAGTTGCCCCGAAGCGAGACCTCGCCCTTGCTCTACTTGCTCAGCGTACTGGCGCCATAAATCACCCAGCCAGGCGCCAACCACCTCGCGTTGTTGGGGCGACATGTCATCACGCAAATAGGGTTCTACCGCTGACTTGTTTTCTCCGACCCGGAACACATTCATCTTTACATAGATGTTGTCGAGAAATTTTCTGAGGTAGTTTCGATAAAAAGCGAAGCCAGTTAACTCAAGCCCGCCCTCCGGATTCATCACCACGATATCGGCTTGGGAAGCCAATAAGTAGTGACCTTGAGAGAAATAATCGCCGACGGCTATGACCGGCTTTCCCGTCGCTTTGAATAGCTCCAGACTCGACGTTAATTCCATCGCGTGAGCAGTGCTCAGGACAGGCAACTCCTGCAAATCCAGAATGATCGATGTGATCCGCTCATCATCTGCTGCAGCACGCAGCGCGCGGGTCAAGCTAAACAGCAGTACCTCCCCCTCACTAGCCTGCAGCAGAGCATCGATGGGCTCACGCTGAGACCGGTTTTCAACAAGCTGCCCGGATGGAGCAATCAGCAACGCCGTGCGCTCTGGAATTGGCTCCGGTTGCACCTCTTGAATGGCGAGCACAACGATCGCAACAATATAAATAGTAATTACCAGAGGGACGAGCGTTACGACCACGCGGTTGAATCCCTTCACAAAGCGCCACAGACCAAGCACTAACGCTTTAAACCAACGCCACAAAAACACAATCAACTCCTTTCTGAATGTTCGGCGGGACCCTCTCGGGATTGACTTAATTCTCGCCCGCGGTAGCGGATATAGAGGGCGGTAACCATAAACAGTATGACCAGAAGCACCACCCCAGCTATCGACAACCCGTCATCCGGTCGGGCAAACAGCGCAAGGACCGCCCAGACAAAATAGGCGAGAACTACAAAACTCAGCCAAATGAAGCTACGAAGATTATCTCTCGCAATACCGGGCAAAAAAATAACTAGCGGCAACAACTGGATAACTAGTAGTTGCGGCGTCGCATTGAAGCGTAGCTCGGACAACACCTGTTGCAAGATAAAACCAAGCAACGCCAACCAAAACAACAGGTGAAAAATCTTCGCTTTCGACCCTCTGGGGCTCATGATATCCCCGCTTTTAGCGCCCAAGCGGCTACTCGGGCACCCAACGCCCGGCACAAAGCAGTCTCGTTGTCATCGAGCTCTCGAGATCCATCCTCTCCGGCATGATGACTGGCTCCATAGGGCGTGCCACCTGCCGTGGTTTGTCTGAGCGCACTCTCAGAATAAGGCAGACCCACCATAACCATGCCATGGTGAAGAAGAGGAAGCATCATCGTCAGCAGCGTCGACTCCTGCCCACCGTGCAGGCTACTGGTTGACGTAAAGACTGCTGCAGGCTTATCGATTAGCGCCCCGCTGAGCCAGAGTGACGAGGTCTGATCAATGTAATATTTTAGCGGCGCCGCCATATTTCCGAATCGCGTGGGACTTCCCATAATGAGCCCAGAACAATGCCGCAGATCGTCTTCATCGCAGTACAAATGGCCCTCATCAGGAATATCCGAAACGGTAGATTCAGTCTCAGCGGTGACGGGTGGCACCGTTCGTACCCTCGCCTCTATTGCGCCAGCAGACGTCACGCCTCTGGCGATCTGCGATGCCATGGTTGCGCACTTGCCCGTGCGGCTGTAGTAAAGGACGAGGACATAAGGAATATCAGCCACTAAAACTCCAATTGGGAATGAGAGGTGCCAGCCCGGGCATCCTGCTCTACACTGTTTGCCAGCCGCTAGTCTAACCCACCCTGCCGAGGTAGCCGACCATGCAGTTCCACCCATGGGTTCAAAAGCCGGTCAACGCGGTCGCTTATCTGGCAAGCCGTTACCGGACAGATAGATGTGCCGAAATATCTGCGGCACTGGTTTACATGAGCCTCTTTGCTCTGGTTCCCCTGCTAACGCTCGTTTACACGGTGGGCTCGATTATTCCCAGCGCAGCGGGCCTGCAAGAACAGCTTCAAGGGTTTTTAGTGGACAACCTCCTACCGGAGGCGTCGAAAGGTGTTGCAGATTACCTGACCCAGTTCTCTCAGCAAGCCAAAAATTTAACGGGAGTGGGCCTGGGAATTTTGGCGGTCACAGCCATCTTAATGCTGCGAAATATTGAGCGGGCATTCAACAATATCTGGCACAACCGAAAAAACAGAGGTGCAGTCTCAAGCTTTCTGCTTTATTGGGCTGTACTCAGCTTAGCTCCAATCGTCATCGCCATTGTGGTGGGTACACAAGCCTACCTTTACGCGGCGGCGCATTTTATTACCGACCTTGAGCCGTTTGGCATCAGTGAATTTCTGCTTTCAATACTCCCTTTTACAATCGGTGCACTCGGTTTGACCGCGCTCTATCTGGCGGTACCAAACTGCGCGGTACCCGCTACCCATGCCCTCATTGGTGGGTTTGCCGCGGCCTTAGCGCTGACCATTGCTCGAAAGTTATTTACCCTGCTAATTGCAAAATCCAGTTACACCCTGATCTATGGTGCTTTCGCCGCAGTACCCATATTCCTGCTGTGGCTTTACATCACATGGAACATTATCTTGATCGGGGCAATCGGGGTACATGGACTCTCTGCGTATCAGAGTACGGCGCAAGCCCAACGCCCGTTACTGATCAAAGCGCTAGATGTGCTGTTCATGTTGTGGCAAAGCCAGAAAAATGGATGTGCATTGAGCGAGCTGGACATTCTGGGTGATCGGACCGTGAACAAAGCCGGAATTGATAGTGAAAGCTGGCGCGTCATCAGAGACAAACTGTTGGATGCCAAAATCACCACGCAAAATCAGCAGGGCCACTACCTTCTTTCTGTCGACCCTCATGAGGTATCGATTGCAGAAATCTATGGACTACTTCGCGAAGAACAGGATCCTGCCGGATCGGCCGAGCACAACACCCATCCATGGCAACGGACAGCGCTTGACTTGCTGTCGGGTTATAGAAAGATGCGGGCGAGAGAGCTCAGTACGTCTCTCGCCGACTTATTCGCGGCTCCTCCTGGGTGAATAGCACAGCGTACAAGCCATTGCAGGCACTGGCCCTCTCGCTGCTATTAATTGCCGGCTGCGAGTCTTCCAGAGACCCGCTGCCCGAGGAAGGCGCCTGGCGACTAGTGAATTATTGGGCGGCTTGGTGTAGCCCCTGCCGGGAGGAAATTCCCGAGCTGAATGAGTTCAATGACACAACCAACGTCACTGTGCTGGGGGTCAACTATGACGGAGTGCGCGGAGATGCTTTGATCGAGCTTCTGCGAGATTTTGATATTCAATTTGAAAATCTCGAAGAGGACCCCGCCGCCGCCTTGGGAATCCCAAGACCTCGCGTGTTACCGACCACGCTCGTGCTCGACCCTGAGGATCATCTCGTAGGCATACTGACCGGACCGCAGACGCAGGAGACGCTGCGGGCGTTTCTGAGTCAACATGGGTGGTCTGACAAAAAAACGCCGGCTAAAAAGCCGGCGAATGAAGGAGCCACTCAAATCGGGGGAAACCTGAGAACCAGATTTCGGCTGTTGCAACGTTTCCCGTGTGTCTTCCCCGGATCGACACCACTGCAACTGTCAGTAGTAAGACAGGCCTCAGGGCAATAAGTTCCTTGCCATCAAAAAGTTTTTTAAAAGCCGCTAGGAATTGTATTAACCCGTTTACTATCAACGAGTTATACCCTCCGTCGTTTCATATAATGTAAACGAGTCACGCCTTCCAGATTGCTGAGCCTGTTTGTCCGGCTCCTGAAGACACACCAAGTTCCACCTCGACAAGAGCATGATCCTGGCTGTCCTGAATAAGTTTTTCCAAGAGATAATGAGCCAGCGCTTCTACAGTCACATTAGCAATCGGGAGCAATCTGGTCTCATCCGCCGGGAACTTGAGAGTGCGGCCGTCAAAAACGACCCAAACCTCGTCCTCAGTCATCTCTATGCGTTGAAAGGGGGAGTCGGCGGCCACAAGCATGTACTCATCCAAGGGCTCACAAAGGGCGGCAAGTTTGCGCTTGTAGACGTTGTAATCAGCAGAAAAGCCATTGTCACCCATTTCGGCCACGATGCGAGCCGACACAGAGTAATTGTGGCCGTGCAAACGCTCGCGATCCGAGGCACTAAATATCGTGTAGTGCGCGGCAGAAAATTTATGGGCTTCCTTATCGATGTATAAGGTTGTCAGGCGAGACATGGGATGACCCTTTGCAACCGAGGCTGAACGAAGCATGTTCGTGAATCACATCGTCGAGCGCAAGTATTTTTGGCACGATCCGGCGTCCGCGACTTTGCGTACTGGCTAGTAATCGGTGCATAGTTATCTTGTAGAGATGGTTGATGGGCATCTTCCGTTGACCCCCATTGCATACTAAATGACGCATCACCAAAGGAGCCCCATGACCAAACTCGCGATTATTACGGGAGCCAGCTCTGGCATTGGCATGGCATGCGCCCATCAGTTACTCAGTGATGGCTTTCTCGTTATTAACGTATCGCGGCGTCCCTGCACTCTAGAG
>CAXPOA010000007.1:0-8710 GCA_964218505.1 Luminiphilus sp. | reverse complement strand
GTGCGAGAACGGCGGAAGCTACCGCGAGTCAAGCCAAAGCCGCGGCACGGCGAATTTATTCCATGCCTCCGGCTCACGGTGCGCTTATCGCTGCGAAAATTCTCTCGGATCAGTCTCTCTGTGAAAGCTGGTCCAATGAGCTTGATCAGATGTGCGGGCGCATTAACAGCCTCCGGATCGACTTCCGCGATCGCCTTGAGTCGACCACCGGGCGAGATTTTGGATTTATTGCGCAAGAGAAAGGCATGTTCTCGTTTTTGGGTTTGACAGAGGAGCAAGCGCTTGCTGTGCGAGAAGAGCGCAGCCTGTATATGCTTAATTCATCTCGTATCAACATCGCGAGCCTGAACCAGCACAATATGGACAGGGTTGTAGCTGCGGTGGCGTCGGTGCTCTAACGAGTTGTTTTGTTGGTCTTCAGTTGCCGGCTCCTAACTGCTTAGTCATTAGACCCCCTAACTGCTTATCCGTTAAAAGGTGCCCTAAATTTGCGCTGCTTGGCAGCTTTGCAGAGCAGCTTTGGACTGTGATCTTGCGCATCGATGTAATTAATCCTCGAGTTCTGCCCATCGCTCCAAAGCATGATCGAGCGCGCGCTGAGTGTCGCTTAGGGTCTTTAGGGCTTCATCAATCGACGCTTGAGCACTCGAATAAAACGTCGGCGCGCTAATGAGCGACTCGATCTGAGTGAGTTTTGTTTCAAGGTCCTCTATCTGCGCCGGCAGAGCTTCCAGTTCGCGCTGTTCCTTGTAACTTAATTTTTTCTTCGGCGGTTTTGCCTCGGCTGTTACCTTTGTTTCAGTCCAACTTGGCTCGCAGTTGGACTTCAGGGTAGGGTCGTTTTGTATTTGTGGAGAGTCGGATCGTTTTACCCCCTCCGCCTTGAGTTTGCCGCCACGAGCCTCCCAGTCACTGTATCCGCCCGCTTGCTCCTCAATCACGCCGTTTTCGTGAATTACAAGCAAGCTAGTAACAACCTTATCCATAAAATCTCGGTCATGACTCACAAGAATTAAGGTCCCACTAAACTCAAGCAATAATTCTTCAAGCAGCTCGAGCGTCTCGATATCGAGATCGTTTGTCGGCTCATCGAGCACAAGAAGATTCGCGGGTTGTGTAAATAGCTTGGCTAGGATTGCGCGGTTCCGCTCCCCTCCCGAAAGTGCTTTTACCGGTGTTCTTGTGCGCTCCGGAGCAAACAGAAAATCGCCCAAATAGCTGATGGCGTGTCGTCGCTTTCCGTTTATCTCGATGAATTCCTGGCCTCCACACACGTTGTCTATCAGATTGGCATCGGGATCCAGATGTCCACGTAATTGATCTGAATAGGCAATTTCTAGTTTGGTGCCAACCTGAACCTCGCCGGTGGCCGGGATGAGTTCGCCCAATAAGAGGCGGACAAGGGTCGTCTTACCAACACCGTTGCGACCCACGATGCCAATACGATCACCTCGCTGAATCGTAGTAGTGAAGTTCTCTACGATGACCTGATTCTCCCAGCTGAAGCAGATATTGCTGACGTCGGCGACGGTTTTCCCTGAACGCGAGGCATTCTCAAGGGAAAAACTTGCAGTTCCTTGCCGTTCTCGCCGCTGTGCCCGTTGTTCACGCATCGCCTCGAGTGCTCTTACGCGCCCCTCGTTGCGTGTTCGGCGCGCCTTTATGCCCTGACGTATCCAGATTTCTTCCTGGGCGAGTTTTTTATCAAATAACGCGTTGGCCTGCTCTTCGGCAGCGAGCTGCTGCTCCCTAAACTTGAGAAAATTCTGAAAGTGTCCCTGCCAAACAGATAAATGGCCTCGTTCCAGCTCACCAATAGACGTCGCAATACGTTGTAGAAATCTTCTATCGTGGGTGATGACAACGAGGGCGCCCTGAAATTGTCTCAGCTGGTCTTCGAGCCATTCGATGGTGGGAATATCGAGGTGATTGGTCGGCTCATCAAGAAGCAAGATATCGGGTTCAGAGACCAAGGCTCGACCAAGCGCAACTCGGCGCCGCCAGCCCCCGGAGAGATCTCCAACCGCGGTATCCGCGGGGAGGCAAAGCTGGGAGATAACGCTCTCCACGCGCTGCTGTAACTGCCACCCACCCCGACTCTCGATTGCGCTCTGCACTCGGGCGAGCTCATCGAGACTTCCAGTGTCGATAGCTTCTAGCAAGTGATGGTAGCGAGTCAGAAGATCGCCGATATCCTGCAGGCCACCAGCAACGGCCTCATAAACGGTCTGGTCGTTTGCAACAGGTAACTCCTGCTCGAGACGGGACAATTTGATCTCCGGGGCAACCCAGCGTTCCCCATCATCTGGCGCTACTTCCCCCGCGAGCACCTTGAACAAGGTGGTTTTTCCTGCACCGTTGCGCCCGAGAAGGCCCAGACGCTCGCCCTTTTCCAGCTGCAGCGAAACCTGATCCAGAAGGACGTGGGTACCAAATCGCAATTCAATATTGTCGATTCGCAGTAAAGGCATGAGTGGACTCCGCAGGATTGGTGTAAATTCTACGCGAAAGCCTGCTGCGCGTCCGTGTTTCCGTTACTATGTCTGGGTGACTTGGGGGGGTTCCATGTACGCTGATACGACAGACTCTTATGATCGATGGATTGCACGCTGGCTAACGCTTTGCGCGCTGGTGATATTCGGCATGATCTTGCTCGGCGGGGTCACACGACTAACCGATTCGGGGCTCTCTATGGTGGAGTGGAATCCGATCATGGGGGTCATCCCGCCTCTGTCGGAGTCTGACTGGCAGATAGCTTTTGATAAGTACAAACAGTATCCCGAGTTTCAAAAAATTAACTTTGATATGGACCTTGAGGGATTCAAGGTCATCTTTCTTTACGAATATCTGCACCGCGTGCTTGGTCGCCTGATTGGTTTGCTTTATTTCCTACCCCTCGTCTTTTTTTGGGCCAAAGGCATGGTGAAGCACTCGTTGCGAGGTCACTTGGCACTTCTTTTGGTTCTGGGGGGATGTCAGGGTTTGATGGGGTGGTACATGGTTAAGAGTGGGCTGGTTGATAGACCCGATGTGTCACAGTACCGACTCACGGCACACCTCGGACTGGCTCTGTTGGTCTATGGTTATATGGTTTGGTTGATCCTACGGTTGGTTAAACCCCGACGTCTGATGCCGCGCATGCCGTTACGCTGGCCTCTGGCTCTGGTGTTTCTGGTGTATGTGATGGCACTGAGCGGCGGATTTGTGGCCGGGACCGATGCAGGCTACGCCTATCCGACTTGGCCGTTGATGGGGAGCAGTTTTTTCCCCCCGACCCTCTACGAGCAGGGATGGCTGTCTGCCTTTGAGCAGGTAACCACTATTCACTTCAACCACCGAATGCTTGCGTATGGGGTTGTCATCACGCTCACCGCGGTCGCCTGGGTAAGCTACCTGCGCAGTCCCGACTCGGCGGTGAAACTGGCAGCGCTTTTCATGGGCGGGGCGGTGTTTTTTCAGGCGTCGCTGGGGGTGGCTACGGTACTCAGTCAGGTAGCAATACCAGTGGCAGCATTTCATCAGGGGGGTGCGGTTATTCTGTTAACCATGACACTGTTGTTTGCCCACGCTCGAATCACTGAGCGCTCGCGAATTTAATTACTTTTAAATAAAAATAAAAATACACTTACCTGACGCCTTTCCAAGTCATCATCCTGCTGACATACTCAAGCGGTGAGCGAAGGACGCGCTCACTGTCAGCTTTGGGGGGCCAATGGTCGGTCAAGAAGACGACGTACTTCTGCAGTGTCTTCTGGTTGTGGCCAGGGCCCATGGTTGCACGGCGACAGGAGAATCTCTGTCCACCGGTCTGCCGCTGTCTCCAAAGGGGCTAACGCCTGATCTGCTTGTCAGATCGGCAGAGAAAGCCGGTCTAACGGGGCGCCTGCAGAAACTTCAACTTGCGGACATTCCCGACAATATATGCCCTGCGATTCTACTACTTAAATCAGGCGAAGCCTGTGTCTTGATTGGTAGTGGGGAGGGGGAGTCGGTTCAGGTGATTTATCCCAAAAAGGTGAACGCGCCGGTTGAAGAGAATGCAGCGTCGTTTGCCCAGAAGCTGAGCGGTTATGTCTTTCTTGCCCGACCAAAATTCCATCTGGGTGCAGCAACCTCCTCATCGGTAGCCTCTCGGCCCGGTCACTGGTTCTGGTCAGCTTTTCGTGCCAATGGCTCCGTTTATCGGGACGTGTATCTGGCGGCGTTTTTCATTAACGTTTTTGCGTTGGCGGTTCCTCTGTTCACCATGAATGTTTACGACCGTGTGGTACCCAACGCGGCCTTTGAAACCCTTTGGGTGTTGGCACTTGGCGTTTTGCTAATCATGGTTGGTGATGCGATCCTGAAATCCCTACGGGGTCATTTTCTGGACCTGGCCAGCCGGCGTGTCGATGTGGAACTATCCGCCAAAATCATGGAGCAGACCCTCGGCATGCGCCTAGAGCATCGGCCAGCGTCGGTCGGATCATTTGCTGTTAATTTGCGTTCTTTTGAAACACTCAGAGACTTTATTACCTCCGCGACACTAACGACCTTCATCGATTTACCCTTTGCATTGTTGTTTTTTTTGGTCATTGCCTGGATCGGATTGCCCATACTTCTTCCCGTCATTCTGGTCACGGCCGTTTTGCTGATCTATGCACTTTACATGCGCCCTCAGCTAGAGAGGCTCACTGAAAAATCGTACCAAGCGGGTGCGCAGCGCAATGCAACCTTAATCGAATCCCTTACTGGACTGGATACCCTTAAAGCTCTGGGCGCCGAGGCAGTAATGCAGCGCAAGTGGGAGGCAACAACTCGGTATCTTGCGGGGATTGGTGTAGAACAGAGACTGGCAACACTCTCGGTTGTCCACTTCACCGGCTTTTGCCAACAGCTGGTCACGGTCCTTGTGATCATCACCGGCGTCTTTCTCATTGCTGAACGCGAACTGACGATGGGCGGGTTGATAGCCGCGACCATGCTGGCCTCTCGTTCGATTCTTCCCTTCGGTCAAGTGGTTGGATTGATAGGTCAATTTCATCAGGCGCGGATCGCACTTAGAAGCCTGGATTCTTTGTTTGCTACCCCCACCGAAAGTAAAAAAGAGGGCGCATTTGTTTCTCGGGAATTTCTGCGGGGTGATCTTGAATTCAAGAACGTATCCTTTGCCTACCCTGGTTCGGAGATCAATTCCCTGAGCAACGTGTCGTTCAAAATAAAAGCAGGCGAACATGTGGCGATATTGGGACGCGTAGGCTCAGGAAAGTCGACACTCTCAAAGCTAGCTATGGGTCTGTTTCAGCCCACCGATGGCGCTGTATTGGTTGATGGCATTGATCTTCGACAGATGGATCCGGGCGAGTATCGGAGCAGAGTCGGCTATGTTCCTCAAGACGTCACGCTGTTTCAGGGGTCTCTTAGGGATAATCTGACGCTCGCGAGAGTGGGTATCACCGATGAGGCAATGATTCAGGCCATCGAGCGTTCGGGATTGGAAGACTTTGTCAATCGTCATCCCTCTGGCTTTGATATGGTGATTAGTGAACGAGGTGATTCAGTATCTGGGGGCCAGCGCCGTTGCATTGCAGTCGCCCGGGCGATTGTTGGCCAGCCTTCGGTGCTGTTGCTTGATGAACCAACTGGGTCAATGGACCAGTCGACCGAAACCATCGTGAAGCAGTCATTCCGCGACTATGCGGCTGGAAAAACCATGCTGATCGTGACTCACAGGAATTCACTTCTCGAACTGGTTGACCGAATTATTGTCATAGACGGCGGCAAGGTCGTCGCTGACGGCGCCAAAGACAGTGTGATCTCGGCCTTGCAGCAGGGTCGGATAGGAAAAGCTCAATGAGTGGCGCTGGACAGAAGCCAGTTGGCTGGGAGCTTTCTGCGGAGCAAGCAATTCTTGAGCAGGAGCCGCTCAGGGCAAAACGCCTTCTTTACGGTATTGCGTTTGTCGTTATCCTGCTAGCTGCCTGGGCGTACGTTGCTGAGGTAGACACTGTTACTCGAGGCCAGGGTAAGGTCATTCCCTCTCGACAAGTCCAGATTCTGGGGTCGCAGGATGGAGGTGTGATCACCGACATTCTCGTGCGCGAGGGAGATCGCGTCGATCGGGGACAAATGTTGATAAAGCTCGATCCAACGCGCTCGCAATCCTCGCTGGGAGAAAACAGGGCACAGTTGGTGGGTCTCCAAGTGAAAGTCGCTCGATTGAGCGCGTTGGTTGAGAACGAGCCGTTTCGGCCAACCAACGAGATGGTGTTGATTGCGCCGGAGGTGGTAAAGCAGGAAGTAGAACTCTACGAAACGAGGTTGGCAGAACTCTCGGTCCAGCAACGAATTGCCGATCAGCAACTGACCCAGAGACGTGAGGAGCTTAATGAGTTGACGGCACGGGAGTCACAGCTTGCGACCGAATATCGTCTTGCTGATCAGGAGCTATCAGGGACTAAGCCAATGCTTGCTTCGGGCGCTGTGTCGGAGGTAGAGGTGTTGCGGTTGGAGCGCGAAGTCAACAAGGCGCAGGGGGAGCTTAAGCAAACGCGCGCACAAATAGAGCGCGTTAGGGCCACTATTGCGGAAGCTGAAGAGAAGCTACTCGGTGTCGAGCTTGAATTCGTTAACAAGGCTCGGGAAGAGCTCACCGACACGGTGACAAAGATCAACGCACTCACGGAGGCGGCAGCCGGGCTGTCAGACAGGGTACGTCAAACCAATCTGGTTTCCCCGGTGGCAGGCACTATTAAACAGTTGCTTTACAACACCGTGGGCGGGATCGTACTCCCCGGACGAGATATCGTTGAACTGATACCCGCTGATGATACCTTGCTAGTAGAGGTGAGAATACGGCCTCAAGACATTGGCTTCTTGGCGCCAGGGCAGGATGCCAACGTCAAGGTCACTGCCTATGATTTTGTTGTGTATGGCGGTCTGGAGGGTCAAGTCGAACAAATTGGTGTCGATACTGTGCTTGATGAAGAGGGTAATGCCTTTTACGAAGTGACGGTTCGAACCAAAAGTGCTGACCTTGGAGCGGACAAACCGATAATCCCGGGCATGACCGTCGAGGTTGATGTTCTCACGGGTAAAAAAACCGTCCTGGCTTATTTGTTAAAACCAGTACTTCGGGCCCGACAGAGGGCATTGTCAGAGCGGTGAATCATGCGCTTGTGAGTCGCTCTGGGTACCGGCCTAGTCGCTGGGAGGCCGCGTTTCCAGCAGGCGTTATACACAGATCCGCAAAGGCTTTTTTAGCAACAGAGCCTCCCGACGGGATCTGTTGGCTGTACGCGGGTGACCTTGATGAGCCGGCACTTTTAAGTGAAATTGGGTTGCTTGCTTCTGATGTTTCTTTGGTGGTGCTCAGCCCCACGCCGAGTGAGTCCCAATCGTTTGCCCTGATTTCTGCGGGTGCCAGAGGATACTGTCACGCGGAGGCGGTCGAAGAGCAGTTACGTGATGTGGCCACTATCGTCGCTTCTGGCGGAATTTGGGCTCCCCCGGACCTAGTGAGCCTACTCGCTACCATAACGAGGCGGCTCCAGGAGAGTCGTTCACATCAGGTCCCAGATGGCTTTCAAGTGCTTACAGAACGTGAGTTGGATGTTGCCGTTATGGTGGGCAGGGGGTTTAGCAATCGCGAAATTGGCGAGCAATTGCAAATGACCGAGCGCACGGTAAAAGCTCACCTGACGAGTATTTTTAGCAAGCTGAATCTTCGGGACCGCGTGCAGCTGGCACTTGCTATTAACCAGCTGCCCGTGCATTAAACAAGGCATGAGGATTCCGAGGCCGTTTTAGGCATTTTGGAATTGTCGACTTCGGGCCGCGGATCCTGGCCCTCCCCCTAAATAGCCAAAAATTGTGATTTGCATCGCAAAATCCCCGCCGCCTAGTACTTTGGTCCGTGGTCTCTCTCGGGCTGTTGATGGATTATGTGAGTCACGGGCAATGATAACTATGTGAGGTTCGGGCTGTGGCTCAATTTATCGCAACGATTTCCAAGCTTACCGGGTCTGTTTATGTGCAGGCGGCCGATGGATCCAGACGTCAGGTTGAGGTCGGTGATGACCTTTATCAAGGCGATATCTTAATTCGGACAGACGGCAGTATCGTTGAAATCAGCTTCGCAGATAGCACGCCCCTGGTGATGGTTGGGTCTGGAGAGTTGCTTATTAGCGGCGAGTTGACCGCGACCGGGCGTAATGAAATTTCAGAGTCAGCGATATTTGACGAAACTCTCGATGCGGTTGTTGCGGCCCTTGAGGGTGATGGTGATCTGCTAGAGGAATTAGAGGCGACTGCAGCTGGAGGTGCAGGCAACGACGGTAGCTCCTTCGTTCGCTTGGGTCGAATTGGTTACGGTTTAGAGGAGATCACGGCAGAGCAGGTTGATTCCGAAGGGGAGGAAGCGAGCTCCGATGATGCTGGGTTTGACAATGACTTGCAGCTCCTGCAAACAGAGGAAGTTGAGCCAACTACGCCCCCATCGGCGGATGTGCCTGAACCCGAGCCGGAGCCCGAGCCCGAGCCCGAGCCTGAGCCTGAACCCGAGCCCGAGCCAGAACCCGAGCCCGAGCCCGAGCCAGAGCCCGAGCCTGAACCCGAGCCCGAGCCAGAACCCGAGCCCGAGCCTGAGCCCGAGCCCGAGCCTGAACCCGAGCCCGAGCCCGAGCCAGAACCCGAGCCCGAGCCCGAGCCAGAGCCCGAGCCTGAACCCGAG
>CAXPOA010000006.1:0-32935 GCA_964218505.1 Luminiphilus sp. | reverse complement strand
ATGTATTGGCGTAACCCTTCTCTCCAAATAATTTGCAGGCGCTACCAAGCACAGCCTGCCTGGATGTCTGCCGCCGATCCGCTTGGGTCCGTTTTAGTGGGGTTTCTGCTTTTACCGCCTTTGGCATCGTTCAAACTCGCTAAATGAAAATCGACTGTCGCTAATCATAATTTATAGTCGTACTATATATGTTGCTAATTAGCTGCTTCAAGATGCTTCTGAGCCGGGCGCTTTCCAATATTCACTCCATCAAGAGCAAGGATTAAGGCCAAATAAGGAGGCCCACCGTGAGAACTGTCGTCGTAACGGGAAGCGCCTCTGGCATTGGGGCGGCGTGTAAAACCCACTTTGAGGCGCTGGGCGATCGGGTGATTGGGGTCGATTTGAGCGACGCGGAAATCCACGCTGATCTATCGACCCAACCCGGCCGTGCACGCGCCATCGAGGAGACCTTGAGACTCGCCGCTAGAAAAATCGATGGTCTGATTTTGTCTGCGGGGGTTAGCGGTATGTATCACCCTAGCGATATGACAGTCTCCCTCAATTATTTCGGTTCGGTCGAACTACTCGATGCCTTGAGACCCGCGATGGAAGGACAGCAAAACCCATGCGCCATTGGACTGGTATCCAACTCATCTCAGTTTGACGTCAACTACGATGATCCAATCGTGGCGGCTATGTTGAATGGCGACGAGGAAAAATGCCGACAAATGATCTTAGAACTTGATCGCGGCGCAGCCTATCGGCTTTCAAAACACGCTCTTGCCCGGGCAATTCGACGGCGAGCAAATGTCTGGGGGCCGCTGGGGGTTCGTATCAACGCCATCGTACCTGGCATGACCGAAACGCCGATGGTGGAGGCTCTACAGAAAGATCCTGAGGTTGGACCGCTTCTCGATCTGTTGCCCATCCCCATAGGGCGTACGGGAACAGCTCAGGAAATGGCCAAGGTCATTGCCTTTCTGCTGAGCGATGACGCGTCTTATATCCACGGCACCATGATGTGGGTAGACGGGGGAACCGACGCGGCCATCCGCCCCGATTTGTTTTAGCGCGATTTCAAAGGATCCCCGCGAGAAAAAGAGGACCGAAAATGCCAACACAATCGACAACACAACAGCAAACAGAGGTAACCGGATGCAAAAGACTGCCTGTCAACTCGGGGGCAGAGAAGGTATGGCTGAAGATGCGCGACTTCACCGATCTGACTTGGGCTCTCGGGATTGCTGAGGTAACCGTTGACGGCTTTGGCGTTGGCATGGTCCGCCGTGTTCGTCTAGAAGGAAGTGAAGAGTGGCTCGAAGAGAAATTGCTGGACCTAGATGACGGTGACAGGCGTATCGAATACGGAATTGCTGAAGGCATGATGGGCATCAACGATTATCATGCCTGCGCGCAGGTGATTCCGAACGGCACTGGTTGCTTTGTTGAATGGACTTGCTCTGGCCGCGTGACAGCGGCAGACCAGGCGGAAAAGCAGCAAATACTGATGGCGGTTGCAGAAGGGATCACCACTCTCTTTGCCGCCCAGTTTGCAGAGGAGATATAGACTCCTTGTTCGATCTAGAAGGGATAGGTCTTTGCTGCGGCAGCCTGGTGCAAGCAGATTTTCGTGGTCTTGCTGAGGCGGCTTCGGGAGCAGGCTTCAAATCCATTTCCATGTGGCCAACGCTGTATTACGACGCCCTTGAAAATGGTTATAGCGAGACCGATCTCCTCAGCATTCTGAGCGACAACAATCTCCGCGTCACCGAATTGGATCCCTATTGTGCATGGCTACCCCTGAAGGTGAATCCCGAGGACATGACCGCTAATTTCTTTCGTTACAGCGAAGACGATTTTTTTCGCATGGCCGATACGTTGGGCGGTAGCTCTCTCAATATTATCGAGGCCCTTCCCTCCGAAATTACCGCTGAGCAACGCATAGAATTAATCACTGGACTTTGCACCCGAGCAGCCACTTACGGCCTCAAAGTATCGATAGAATTTTTACCCTGGTCACCCATCGGCAATTTAACGCAAGCTCTTGCCTTGGCTGAAGCTGTGGGGCAATCCAATTTTGGCGTTAACATCGACCTTTGGCATCACTTCAGGAGCGGCGGTACGCTAAGCCAACTTAAAAATCTGGCACCCGGGGCAATCGCCGCGGTTCAGGTTAACGACATAGCGCCCGAGCCCTGGGCGAACGTAATCGAAGAGACATCTCTGGGCAGAATATTACCCGGCGAGGGAGTAGGCGAAACCTCAGAATGCCTTAGTGCACTTTATGCTTCCGGTGTTCAGGGCCCTGTCAACGTTGAGGTCTTTTCTGCCGAGCTTATGGGGCTGCCTGCGTTAGAGGCCGCTCAACGCCTGATGGCCAGCTTGACCTATGTCCTTCAAAGCGAGGATTAATCTGCCGAACCGAGGACTAGGCCCAGGATTAAACGATACAAGACCGACCCAGAGAGGCCACGACCCAGAGAAGCGTGTTGTGCTCGAATAAGAAAATGGTGGGTCGTGCTGGGTTCGAACCAGCGACCAATTGGTTAAAAGCCAACTGCTCTACCGACTGAGCTAACGACCCAAAAGGAGGTGCGGTAACGCCGCGAGGGGCGTATGGTACTTATCCTGACCAAAAGTGCAACCTTCTCTTATGCTGCGACCTTTTCATCTTGCCCTACCCGCAGTGGATCTCAGTGCTACCCAAGCTTTTTACTGCGATTTACTTGGATGTAAGCTAGGTCGAACCGACGATACCTGGATCGATTTGGACCTCTTCGGTCATCAGGTCGTTTTTCACTACTGTGGTGGAGAGGGTCTTCCCGATCGCTATAACCCGGTGGACAAACATCAGGTGCCGGTGCCCCATTTTGGCATCATCCTGACTCCGGCGGAATTTGAGACACTAGTTGAACGACTGAAGGGAAACGTCGATTTTGTCATCGAGCCCTCCGTGCGCTTCGCCGGAACCCCGGGGGAACAGCGCACGCTTTTTTTTCGGGATCCAAACAACTACGCCTTGGAATTCAAGAGTTTTGCAGACGATCGGTTTATCTTCGAGCCATTTGACCCATAGCTACATCAAACGTAGCGAGTCGGATCAGGAACTCCCGCTTCCTCAAATCCCTGACGGCGCAGCCGGCATGAGTCACACACGCCGCACGCCAATCCTGAGTCAGTGGCTTGATAGCAAGAGATAGTTAAACTGTAGTCAACGCCTAACTCGATACCCACACGAATGATGTCCGCCTTGCTGAGATTAATGATTGGCGTACATAGCTTAACCGGATTGCCCTCCACGCCGGCTTTAGTAGCCGTTGCCGCCATGCTCTCAAATGCCTCAATAAAAGCAGGCCGACAATCGGGATAACCCGAATAGTCGACGGCGTTAACACCAATGTAAATCTCGCCTGCCTCGAGCACCTCGGCCCAACCAAGCGCAATCGACAAAAATACGGTATTGCGAGCAGGTACATAGGTCACTGGGATACCTTCGGTTGGCTCCACAGGAACATCAATGGCATCGTCGGTCAGCGCCGACCCGCCTATGCCTCGCAAATCAAGTCCCACAGTCTTATGTATCGTTCCTGGGACCCCGGCCGCGACTCGTGCTGCTGCCGCCAATTCAGCGCGGTGCCGCTGACCATAATCAAATGACAGGGCATAACATTCGGCCCCCTGGCTGTGCGCCATAGCGAGAACTGTCGCTGAATCGAGTCCTCCGGACGTTAAAATCACCGCACGCTTAGTCATGTCTGTTAATGTCCGGGCTCATCGTTCCAAAGCAGTTTATGCAGCTGAAGCTGAAATCTGGCTGCAACTCCATCAGATAATATCCACTCAGCGAGGTCACGGGGATCGAGCTGACCGTGAGTGGGCGAGAACAACACTTCTCCTGCGCGCTGCGCCAATGAAAGTTCATCCATCTTGAAACGAGCCCACTCGTAATCTGCTCTACTCGCAATCACGAACTTAATTTGATCATGTGGCGTTAGCAGATCGATATTGCTCCACAAATTCCGATGGCTCTCTCCAGAATCGGGGCACTTGATGTCCATGACCCGGCTTACCCTGTCGTCTATGTCAGCAATGGACATGGCGCCACTGGTTTCAAGAGACACCTTATGCCCCGCCTCGCAAAGCGCACTTAACAGCAGAATGCACTCAGGCTGGGCCAAAGGCTCACCCCCGGTCACGCAGACACGTTGGCATCCAAAGCTCTCCACTGATTCGAGCACCGACGCCACCGACATCAGTTCGCCGCCGGCAAAAGCGTATTCGGTATCACACCACACGCATCGAAGGGGACAGCCGGTGAGTCTGACAAAAACAGTTGGCAGTCCGACGGAGCGGGCCTCTCCCTGCAGAGAATGAAATATCTCGGTAATACGCAACTGCGCTACCGCAACCTCGGCTTCCATGATGACTAGAAATTTTCGTTGAGGAAATCCGTCGCCAGCTGCGCCGCTGGGTGACCGGGATAGCCTGTGATGACCCGGTCAAGGTATTCACGGGATCGCTCACTGTTGCCTTTGAGGTAGTGAACCTTGCCAAGCTTATAGAGCGCGTCAGGGATCTTTGCATTACTGGGATACTGATCTAACAACAACTGAAAACTCTGTCGAGCTAACTCAGGCTCCGCTGGGTCGATCACCAAATATAGCTCACCAAGCCAGTAATGAGCATTGGGCGCATAACGGCCATAAGGATATTTCTGCAAAAACTTTTTGAATCCTTCCACGGCTTCGCTGAAGTTCTTGGTCTTTACGTAGCCATAAGCCGACTGGTAAGCGCTCTCTTCACCGGGCTGCAGCGCGGGAGGTTTTTCGCTCTCAACTCCGCCAAATGTCAGGGTCTCACCATTATCACCGCCGCCTACGGTTGCCACGCTTCCGGTTACCGGGCTACCACCCACCGCTATGTCGGCAATACGACGGTCCAGATCGACGTAGCGATCGAGACTCTGCTGTTTTAAACGACTGATCTCGGCACTCTGTTGCTCCACAAGTCCATTGAGCCGCATGACCTCCTCCTGCAGCTGCTGCAACTGAATGACGAGAGACCCAACATTCATCTCCTGGGATGCGGAAGGATTGACAACCGGCACAGGGGCCGCAGCTGTCGTTTGACCCGCATAAGGCTTAATACCAGATACGCTGTAACCAGATTCACTGTCTTGCTGAACGGATGGTGTGGACGACGCCTCAGATGCTCGACGCACAGCCTCGCGCTCCGCCTCAACATCGATATAGTTTTGGGCAGTCGCGAATGATGCGATCAACGCACTCGTAAAAAAGCCGGCTGAGATAACCGGCTTCACAACCAACTTCATCAAGTGCTGTCGTCCTATTTGAGCTCGACGCGGCGATTCTGCTGCCAGTTGGACTCACCGGATCCGTAAGCGG
The DNA here is from genome assembly GCA_964218505.1 of Luminiphilus sp. Taxonomy (GTDB): domain Bacteria; phylum Pseudomonadota; class Gammaproteobacteria; order Pseudomonadales; family Halieaceae; genus Luminiphilus. Next base: position 27,548 of record CAXPOA010000006.1, on the reverse strand, counting down.
CCGGATTTTCTTCACCGTAGCTGATGGTCTCTATCCGGTAGCTAGGAACACCGTTGGCGACCATATAGTCGCGAACCGCGTTGGCTCGACGCTCGCCCAGAGCGAGGTTGTACTCTCGGGTTCCACGCTCGTCAGTATGACCCTCAAGTCTGACGCTGGCATCATTACCCAAAAGCGCTGCGATATGAGCGTCGACAGCTGCGCGCGCAGAATCAGTCAGCGCTGAACTATCAAACTCAAAGTAGAAAACTGTGCCAACCGCATCGGCAGCTTCTTCAAGTGCCTGCTGGGCAGCGGCAGCTTCGGCAGCCTCTGCAGCGGCGGCTTCGGCAGCAGCAGCTTCGGCAGCAGCGGCCTCCGCGGCAGCGGCGTCGGCATCACTGGTATCTGTGCTTGAGCAGGCCGCCAAAAACAAGGCGGCGAAAATAAGCGATGTGGCTTTGGCAGCTACTGGTAGTACTTTCATGACAGCGTCCTGTTTATGATTTTTGGGAAGTATAGATGAACCTTGGGGATCCGCAAGGCGTTAGGGCCTCAACTAAGCGGAAAATAACAAAAAACTAGACATGTAAAGTCAGGGCATGAAAGGCGACCACGCCGGCTCCTGAACATCCCCCTCGCGCGCCGGCAAATTGAAACTCACGCCTCCGTCCACGGCAACTGCACCTAAGATACTCTTGCCACCTCGCTTTGTGGCATACAGCACCACCGACCCGTTGGGCGCAATGCTGGGGCTCTCATCCAGATTCGTCGTGGTGAGAACCGTCAATCGCTCAGTAACCAGATCAAACACCGCGATGTGGTACGCCCCATCCTGCTGATGTACTAGCGCCACATTGCGCCCATCCTGAGCCACGCGAGCACGGGCGTTGTAACGGCCTTCGAAGGTGACACGGGTAATAGCCCCTGTCTTCAGTTCATAGCGGTAAATCTGGGGTCGGCCGCCTCGGTCAGAGGTAAATAACAAAGACTTACCGTCTGGCATCCAGGTAGGCTCAGTATCGATCGCATAATGCTGGGTCAGCCTGGTCAAGCGCTTCGAGGCCAGGTTCATCAAGTAGATATCGGGACTGCCGTCCTTCGATAACACCATGGCCATTGAATTCCCATCCGGGGAAAATACCGGGGAGTTATTGAGGCCCTTAAAGTTGGTCAGCTGCTCTCTGGCCCCCGTTCGCAGATTCTGTCGATAAATGGCGGGTCGCGTTGTTTCAAAAGAGACATAGGCGACCTCATTGCCATCCGGAGACCAGGAAGGCGCAAGAATGGGCTCTCGACTCTCGAGTAACACAATCGGGCGCGCACCATCAGAGTCGGCAAGAGTCAGTCGGTAGAAGTCTTTATCAGTTGGGTTCCGGGTGACTGAAACGTAGAGTAACCGTGTCGCAAATGCCCCGGGGATGCCCGTCAGTTTTTGATATACCGAATCGGCAACCCGGTGAGCCGACATGCGCAATTCCGACGCTGGACCCACCACATTTCCCGCCGCTATCTGCTGCTGCCTCGTGGTATCGAACAACTCCCAATCGAGTCCAATACGTTGTCCATCGAGAGGTTTCGCTCGACCGATTAGCACATAGTCGGAGTCTATCGCCCGCCAGTCACGAAAAAAAATCTCACCAGCTGTTGTTGGATAACTCAGCATGTCGCGCCGGCTCACTGGTGCAAACTGACCGCTTCGAGCTAAATCGGAATCAATAATGCGGGCGACATCCTCCGGAGATGAGCCAGCACCTCCCCACCCAAAAGGCACAATCGCAATGGGTGTCGGATTATCGATCCCCTTTGTGATCTCAATCTGTAACTGACCATAAGCGGCGTCCGCGACGGTCAAGCACAAGGCGAGTACAACAGCGACGAAAAAATGCATCAGTACCTCAAATCATCAGGTCGAAAAATCAATTGAAAACGACGAAAATCGCGCTCAAATAGCGCTCGCTCAACCTGGCTTACTTCCGGGAAGCGGCCGGCTCGCTCCACTGCATTAATCGCGCTTCGGTCAAAGGCGTTGTCACCGCTGGATCTCAGCACAGCAACACCCACCACATCACCCGTGGGAACTAACGCGATCTCTAATACTGCCACCATACCATTTCGAGCCGAAGGCGGCCTAGTCCAGCGCCCCACCACTGCCTGCTGAATGATGGCGGCAACGGTGTCGCTAATGCTCCCCACGCTTCCCTCTTGAGTGGTCTGCTCGGATGCCAAGGCAGACTCAATCTCCTTCATGGACTGCGCCGCAATCTCCTCCTCGCGCCGCTCACTGATCTCCTTTTCTGAAGCTTTTTCTGCCGGCGGATCGACAGGCTTTGGAATCACGGCTGGAGTGGTGTCAGTCTGTTTCGGCTTGGGCTTGGGTTTGGGCTTGGGTTTGGGCTTAGGTTTTGGTTCAGGTTTGGGCTTGGGTTTGGGCTTCAGGGATTCAGCACTGACAAGCTTTGCCTTGATGGCCACTGGCTTTGCAAGGCGCGCCTCTATTGTCGAGGGTGACTCCCAGCGAACGACCAAGGCAGCAATGACCGCAGCGTGCAGAAGTAAGGTAATGGCCAAGGGTGTCCCAAACCATGACACTCGATCGACTGTAGCATTCACGGGGACGAAGGTTCTTCAGTAACCAAGCCAACCGACGGCGCCCCAGCCTCCTGAAGCGTGGTCATTAAAGTGACCACCATGCCGTAAGCAACTCCTTGGTCGCCCCACACAAGCACCGGTTTTTCCGGGCTTCTGCGCAAAACAGCCCCAACTCGCTGCTTGATGGTCGCCAACTCCAGCGCCTGTTTTCCATTGCCACCGACATTAAGGTAAAACTTTCCTGCGGCATCTACCGAAACAATGAGCGGCTCGCTGTCCTGATTATCGACAGGTTCTGCCGCTGCATCGGGCAAATCAACTTTCACCCCCTGCATCAACATCGGGGCAGTCACCATGAAAATAATCAGCAGCACCAGCATTACGTCGATATAGGGAACGACGTTTATCTCAGCAACCGCACGACGCTTTCTCAAGGGGGTTATCCTTGTGCCCTGCGAGCACGCTGGGCGTAGGTCTGGCGCTGTAAAATGCCCGAGAACTCATCAACGAAAGTGTCATAGCGGTTGATCAAATTATCCGATCGCGCAGCAAAACGGTTGTAGGCCAACACAGCAGGTATCGCCGCAAAAAGACCCATGGCGGTGGCGATCAACGCCTCAGAAATCCCAGGTGCCACAGTGGCAAGAGTGGCCTGTGTGGCATTGGCCAGCCCTCTGAAGGAGTGCATGATGCCCCATACGGTGCCAAACAAACCAATATACGGACTCGTTGATCCCACTGACGCAAGAAACGGTAGGCTTGCCTCCAATCGATCTATTTCCCGAAGAGTGGCAACCCTCATGGCACGGCGCGCTCCCTCGAGTACCGCATCCGCCTCGATATCACTCTGCTGTGATAATCGCGAAAACTCTTTAAAGCCCGCGCGGAAAATGCTCTCGACGCCCGTGTGAACAACGCCATCGGCGACAGCCTGATTTCCCTCGCGATAGAGTTCGGCCAAGTCCACGCCAGACCAAAAATGTTCCTCGAAGTTAATAAGTTCGTCGCTCATCCGTCGATACAGCATCAAACGTCGAACGATGAGATACCAGGAGCTGACCGAGGCTAGAAGCAAAATCAACATGACCAGCTGAACGGTGATGCTCGCCCCGAGGATTAACTCTGCTATGCCTAACTCTTGGTTCACCGTAATCTCCTCCGAAGAATTTAGACGGCGGGTAAATCTTTCCGCAGGGTCGCCGGGAGCCGCCTTGGCTTCCCGCTGATTTTATCGACCAGCGCGATGCGTATTTCGCCCGCTACCAGACACTCCTGATCCCGATACACCTCCTGCTCGAAGGTTAGGGTAGCGGCCCCAATTGACACCAGCGAAGCAGTGGCGCGAAGGGCGTCATCAAGTCTCGCGGGCAGCCGGTAGCGCACATCAGCATGGGTGACTACAAAGAGACTGTCCTCCCCCAAAAAGGCTGGCTTCTCGTAACCGCGAGCACGCATGTATTCCGTCCGCGCCCGCTCGAAATACTTGAGGTAATTGACGTAATACACGATTCCGCCAGCATCGGTATCTTCAATATAGACACGTATCGGCAGCGAAAATTCCCCCGAGCCCTTTGTCACGCGCTATCGCTCAACTCTCGTTACCATCATCAGTCGCCTCAAGATCCAGAGGCAGACTGTGTGGTGCCGAGGACGCCGGAGGCTGTAAACCAAAGTGGATGTAAGCCGACTTTGTTGCCACGCGCCCCCGTGGAGTCCTGATTAGGTAGCCTTGCTGAATAAGGTAAGGCTCCAGCACGTCTTCCAAAGTGCCTCGCTCCTCAGACAACGCTGCCGCCAGGCTATCGATACCAACGGGGCCTCCCTCGAACTTTTCAATGAGCATAAGAAGAAATCGACGATCCAAGTTGTCGAAGCCTTGCTGATCAACCTTGAGCATATCCAGCGCCTGCTGTGCGATCGCTTGGGTGATCTCGCCGTCGCCCTTTACTTCAGCAAAATCCCTGACTCGACGCAGCAGCCGATTGGCGATTCGCGGCGTACCCCTGGCTCTTCTTGCAATCTCACGACCCCCTTCAGGTTCTATAGGAATTTTCAGCAGGCCCGAGGACCGGGACACAATGCCCGCAAGATCATCAACGCCGTAAAACTCGAGTCGCTGCACAATGCCAAAGCGGTCCCGTAGGGGCGACGTGAGCAAACCCGCCCGGGTGGTCGCACCTACCAGAGTGAACGGCGGCAAATCGAGTTTGATGGAACGGGCCGCCGGGCCCTCGCCAATCATGATGTCCAGCTGGTAGTCCTCCATCGCGGGGTACAACACTTCCTCAACATAAGGACTCAACCGATGAATCTCATCGATAAACAGGACGTCGCCCGGCTCCAGGTTGGTCATTAGTGCAGCTATATCTCCCGCCTTTTCCAAAACGGGACCACTGGTGGTCTTTAGGGATACGCCCATTTCATGAGCGATAATGCTCGCGAGAGTTGTCTTGCCAAGTCCGGGAGGACCAAAGATCAAGGTGTGATCAAGAGGCTCGCCACGCTTTTTAGCCGCAGCCAGAAAGATTTCCATCTGTTCACGGACAACATGCTGTCCCCGGTAATCCGCCAGCGTCTTCGGCCGAATAGCGCGATCCAGCTGGTCATCCTGGGTCGAGGAGGATTCGGCGGCCACCAGTCTGTCTGTTTCTATCGTCATCGTGTGCTCTTCGGTGCGGCTGCCTTCAACGCGAGTCGAATAAGTTCCTCACTGGAATCGACATCGTCGGCCTGTACCGATGATACCAACCTCGCGGCTTCGGGCAGTTTGTAACCAAGCGCCACCAGTGCCTGTTCCGCTTCCGCGCGAACATCGGTGGGAGCGGGCGCAACGGGGCGCCTATTGGTCACTGCCGGCGCGAGTTCCTCAAGCCACTTACCCGCCTTGTCGCGCATTTCGACCAATAATCTTTCCGCGGTTTTTCGTCCAACGCCGGGCAAGGCTACCAAAGCCGACACATCGTCGCGCTGCAAGCACTGCGAGAAAGCCCTCGCGTCCATGCCCGAGAGTAACGCGAGTGCCAGCTTGGGGCCCACACCACTCACCTTGATCAGCTCGCGAAACAGACGGCGCTCTTCCTCGGCAATAAAGCCGTACAGCAACTGAGCGTCTTCGCGAACAACAAAGTGAGTCAGTAAAGTGACCTCCTCTCCCACCGCAGGCAGTTCGAACAAGGTCGTCATTGGCACCTGAATTTCGTACCCCACTCCCGCGACATCAATGAGCAAATCTGGCGGCTGTTTGGCGACCAAAGCGCCGCGAATAAATCCAATCATGCTTGCTATCCTACCGTAGCCTGCCCCGGCTGAGGGATGTAGCGGGAATCCTGCTTAGCGTCTGACTCGCATGGACGTGACAAAGGGCTGCAGCGAGGGCATCCGCGGCATCCTCTTTCGGGGCTGCTGGCAAGCCAAGGAGGGTTTTCACCATGTGCTGCACCTGCTCTTTGTTGGCTGCGCCAGTGCCCACCACCGCCTGTTTAATCTGCCTAGCAGCATACTCGTGAACACTGAGCCCCCGCTGCACACAAGCTACCATCGCGGCACCTCTGGCTTGGCCCAGCTTTAGGGCCGCGTCAGCACTTCGCGCCAGGAACACCTGTTCGATAGCCAGCTGGTCCGGGGTATGTTGATCAATGATCGCATTAATCGACGCAAACAAGACCCCAAGTCGTGGGCCGAGCGGCTGATCAACCGGCAATCTGATGATGCCACTGCTGACGTAAGCCGCCTTTCCCCTTTCCACTCGAACGACACCAAAGCCGGTTTTGCGCGACCCCGGGTCGATCCCAAGAATGATTGCCATCTCAGCTCCCCTTCGCCCCGGTTATTGTGACCGAAAGCAGCCCGCGCGTCAGGGGTTCCTTTGGAAACTATTGTGAATCAGGGCCCGCTGCTGACTGGCGGAGACGAATAGAGAGGTCGCGGAGCTGCTGGTCTGCAACCTGGCCGGGCGCGTCTGTCATCACACAAGCAGCGGTTTGGGTTTTGGGAAACGCAATAACATCACGAATTGACTGACCGCCGACCATCAGCATGACAAGTCGATCTAAGCCAAAAGCGAGGCCCCCATGAGGTGGAGCTCCATACTTGAGTGCGTCAAGCAGGAAGCCAAATTTCTCTGAGGCCTCCTCGCTGTCGATGCCCAAAATATCAAACACGGCCTGCTGCATCTCTTGCTGGTGTATACGAACCGATCCACCCCCAATTTCAGACCCATTTAACACCATGTCATAGGCTCGGGAGAGCGCGTGCTGAGGTCCTCCCCTCAACGTTTCCACATCACAGCTCGGCGCTGTGAAGGGATGATGTAGCGGGGTAAGCCCGCCTTTGCCATCCTCTTCAAACATCGGGAAGTCGACCACCCACAGGGGCGCCCAACCCGGCTGTACCAAACCGAGATCCTCGGCGACGCGCAGGCGTAAGGCACCCAGGGCCTCGTTGACCACAGATCGCTTGTCGGCACCGAAGAAAATGATGTCGCCGTCAACCGCACCGAGTCGCTCCATCAACTGACTGACCACCGTGTCGGGCATGAATTTGAGGATAGGTGACTGCAGTCCGTCGACACCATCGGAAAGCTTATTGACCTTGATCCAGGCCAAACCCTTGGCTCCATAGATGCTCACGTATTTGGTGTAGTCATCTATTTCCTTGCGGGACAATGTGCCTCCACCCACCACTTTCAGCGCAGCAACCCGCCCCGCTTCGTCATTGGCCGGTCCACTAAATACCTTGAAATCTACCGAAGCCATCAAATCATCAATGGAGACAAGCTCCAGGGATATCCGCAAATCCGGCTTGTCGGATCCATAGCGCTCCATGGCCTCGTGCCACGTCATGCGCGGAAACTCGCCAAGATCCACGTCGAGATGCTCGCTGAACAGCGAGCGAACCATGCCCTCTGTCAACTCCATGATCTCGCGCTCCTCTAGAAACGAGGTTTCGATATCAATTTGGGTAAACTCGGGTTGCCGATCCGCGCGCAAGTCTTCGTCCCTGAAACACCGTGCAATCTGGTAGTAGCGATCAAAGCCGGACACCATCAGAAGTTGCTTGAAAAGCTGAGGTGACTGGGGCAGAGCAAAAAACTTTCCGCCGTGGGTGCGACTGGGCACGAGGTAATCGCGAGCCCCCTCGGGGGTCGCCCGAGTCAGGATGGGAGTTTCAATATCAAGAAAGCCCTGATCATCGAGATAGCGCCGAATACTGGAGGTAATCCCCGCGCGCATCATCAGATTCTTCTGCATCTCAGGTCGACGAAGATCCATGTAGCGGTATTTGAGTCTTACATCCTCACCCACCGACTGGTGTGCATCGAGTGGGAAAGGAGGCGTCGCGGCGCTGCTGAGCAATTCAAGCTCCTTGCCAAGGACCTCAATCTTTCCTGTGGCCATCGCCGGATTGACGGTCGCGTCGCTGCGCGCTCTGACACGACCCGTAATTTTGAGCACGTACTCACTGCGCACCTTGTCCGCCAGAGCAAACGCCTCTTTAGTATCGGGATCAAACACCACTTGAACAATGCCCTCTCGATCCCGCATGTCGAGAAATATCACACCACCATGATCGCGCCGCCGATCCACCCACCCGCAGAGGGTGATGGTTTCGTCGATCAAGGTCTCTGTGACTGAGCCACAATAGTGGGTGCGCATGGTTTTACCGCCCTAAAGTTTAAAGTTACTGCAATGAGCCAGCAGTGGCTCAGGCAGCCGTAGTTTTTCCCGAGGTGTCAGAGCTCTTTTTGCTCTCCCCCGAAGAGGTAGAAGTCTTGTCCGAGCCACTTTCCGTGGCCTTTACAGCGCCATCGGTTTGACTCGCCTCGCCAGCAAGGTTTTTTTGCTTGCCCGTCTTGAAATCGGTCTCATACCAACCACCACCCGACAGCCGAAAAGAAGGCGCGCTCACCTTTTTCCTGAGCGCCTCCTCATTGCAAGCGGGGCAGGACGTTAGCGGATCATCCGAAAACTTTTGAATGGCTTCGAGTCCATGCCCACAGCTGGTGCATTGATACTCATAAATTGGCATGGTGAAAGTCTCCTCAGGGTCGCGGGCTGCCGACACCCTGTCATGAGGTCGCTGGTGAAAAAAACAAGGCCGCGAAGATACCCGAAAAGCGCCGGCCTATAAAGCAAATGCAGGAATTCAGGCGAGCAAAATCGCCATTTTTCCCGCATTTTATAAGCTAGGACGGAGCTGAAAGGGGCCCAATTCACGCCCGCAAGCAGGGAAAGTGACGTCTTGAGGCTCGGGTGGCCACGTAAAATGTCCGCCCAAAAAATAAAAAGCGGCCCACTGGGCCGCTTTTTTAGTGGGGCTAGCGCACCCCGAAATCAAACCCCTGCAATCAAGAGTTCGCAAATTCCTTCATTTTCTTCAAAGGACGAATTTTGACTGCTGTGGTGGCAGGCTTGGCTTTGAACATGGTCTCTTCGCCAGTGAAAGGATTAATTCCTTTACGCGCCTTAACAGCAGGCTTACGAACCGTGGTGATCTTCATCATGCCCGGGATGGTGAATTCGCCCGCGCCACGCTTCTTGATGCTGCCTTCGATCAGATTATTCATTGCATCCATCACAGAGCTAACCTGCTTCTTGGTCAGTCCGGTGCTGTCTGCCAATGCACCAACAATTTGAGTCTTGGTCAGCTTCTCAGAAATTGCCTTGACCTTGGGAGCCGCGGCTGGAGCTTTCTTAGCCGGAGCTTTTTTCTTTGCTGCTTTTTTTGCCATGTTTAATTCTCACCTTTGGTTGGGTTGTTTAATAACTGCGCTCTGAAAAAACACTATAAAAAAAGTACTTCCGCCAGAGTCGCAGGAATTCAACACGAAGAAACCCCTTAAAACAAGGCTTCAAACTGAAAAACTAGAAAAAAAATTTCTTGAATTTAACCAAAAAATAGCGACCGAAAATTTTAGCCGACAACAACTATCGCCACAGCGGCAACACCCGTAGAATTGCGGTTCTTTTCAGTGAGTTTTTCTTGTCATGCGCGCCAGCGAATTTCTTCTTTCCACCCTAAAAGAAACACCAGCAGACGCTGAGGTAATCAGTCATCAGCTTATGCTGCGAGCGGGACTGATTCGACGGATAGCAGCAGGAATTTACACATGGATGCCTTTGGGCCTGCGGGTGCTGCGTCGCGTTGAGTCAATCGTCCGCGAGGACATGAACAGCGCCGGCGCTCTGGAGCTCGCAATGCCGGTTGTTCAGCCCGCCGAACTTTGGCAGGAGTCTGGTCGCTGGGATCAATACGGCCCGGAGCTGGCCAGACTGCGGGACCGGCATGAGAGAGACTTTTGCCTAGGTCCTACCCATGAGGAAATTATTACCACCATCGGCCGCAATGAAATAAAGAGCTATAAACAACTGCCGATAAATTTTTATCAGATTCAGACCAAGTTCCGTGACGAGATCAGACCGCGTTTCGGTGTCATGCGCTCCCGTGAATTCATCATGAAAGACGCCTACTCTTTTCATATTGACCATCAATCCCTGGAGAAAACCTATTGGCGTATGCATGAGGCCTACACGGCGATTTTCACCCGGCTGGGTTTGGACTTTCGCCCTGTGGAAGCCGATACCGGCAGCATAGGCGGAAGTCACTCTCACGAGTTTCACGTGCTAGCGGAGTCTGGAGAAGATGCCATCGCATTCTCTGACAGCAGCGACTTCGCGGCAAACGTCGAGCTTGCTGCCGCGGCGGCACCGAAACATCAGAAATCTCAGCCGATAGTTGATCTCGAGAAATTTGATACCCCTGCGGTAAAAACCATCGATGATCTGGTCGTCAAACACGGTCTCACCATTGAGCAGACGGTGAAGACGCTATTTGTGGTTAGCGAGTCGAATGAACTAGTCGCGCTGGTACTTCGGGGCGATCACCGGCTCAATGCCATAAAGGCAGAGAAGCTGCCGGGAATCGCTGCCCCCCTCACGATGGCTGATGAAGCCACTGTCAAAGCGGCTACGGGCGCCGGGTTCGGCTCCTTGGGCCCGGTTGGTTTGAGCTGCCGGATCATCGTCGATCAATCGGCCGCGGGTTTATCGAGCTTTGTTTGCGGCGCCAACAGTCCCGATACCCACTACAAGGGAGCAAACTGGGATCGGGATATTAGCCATTATGAGGTGGCTGACATCCGCGAGGTGGTGGCGGGCGATCCTAGCCCGTGTGGTACAGGCACTCTGGAGATTCGACGGGGCATCGAGGTGGGTCATATTTTTCAACTGGGGACTAAATACAGCGAGGCCATGCAAGCCTCGGTGCTTGATGAGCAGGGAAAATCAGTGTCGATGGCCATGGGATGTTATGGCATTGGCGTCACCCGCATCGTCGCTGCTGCCATTGAGCAGAACCATGATGATCGCGGCATCATTTGGCCCGATACGATGGCGCCTTTTCAGGTTGCGCTGGTGCCTCTCGGAATGGATAAGTCAACGCAGGTCGCAGAGACGACAGAGACACTCTATGAAGGTCTGCTTGCCATGGGTATCGACGTATTGCTCGATGATCGAAAGGAGCGTCCTGGAGTCAAATTTGCTGAGATGGAGTTAATCGGTATTCCTCTACGTATCACCATCGGAGATCGCTCTCTCGAAGAGGGTGCTGTGGAAATCCAGGGGCGACGCGATACTGAATCCGGGAAAATTGCAATCGATAGCGCGCTTGATGAAGTCGCTCGCCGGCTGGGTATGGGCTAGCCTCCTCGGCACCTGGTGCCTGCTTGCTCCAGATACAGCTCTGAGGGCAGATGATGGGGCCAGAGACCGGAGTGTCGATACCGCACTCCGCGTATTCTTGCGCGATGCAATCAACACTGCCTCAAGCTTTACAGATCGGTTTGATGCCGAGGTCTGGTTACTGGACATGCAAGGGCGCCTGAAGCCTTTCATGCTCGATGATGCGGAGCGACTCCAATTCTTAACCACTCTGCATGACGAGGCGACGGCTGCGGAGCTCTCGCCCGAGCTAGTGCTGGCTGTTATCGAAGTAGAGAGTGGATTCGATCGCTTCGCTATATCTCGAGTGGGCGCCCAGGGTTATATGCAAGTTATGCCCTTTTGGAGGCTGGAAATTGGTCGTGAGGACGACAACCTTACAGACACGATGACCAATCTCCGTTACGGTTGTCGGATTCTTCAGTTTTATCTCGCGCGAGAAAACGGCGATTTGGCCTCTGCACTTGCAGGCTACAACGGCTCCTCGGGCAGCACCGTTTACAGTGACAAAGTTCGCAATGCCTGGGAAAAGCGCTGGAAAGTCGATGATTTACCTTGGTAAATTGGAAGCAGATCGGGTAACCCACCCAAAACAGGATAGCCATTGTGGTTGATCTCAAACGGTTCACCCGCTGGAATGTTGATCTGGCGAAGACAATCGCAGCCATCGGGGAAGACACATTTTTTCCGCAACTGCTTTCAGCGTTAGCTGCACAGGTAACGCACGAGTACCCACAGGTCTGGCTCTATCACCGAGATCTACCTCCTCGAATCCTCTACCATGAAATCCCAAGTCAGGCGGTGGCACTGCAGGTTGATCGCTATCTCGAGGGCCCTTACCGGGAGGATCCTTTTTACCAACTGTCAATGAGCAGCCCCCGCAGTAGCATCTATCGACTGGCCCGACTCACGGGAACTAATTTTGAAGAAAGCAGCTACTTTCGCGACTATTACGCCGAGACAGACACGCGGGATGAGATCATCTTCTTGACACGACTCGATGATGGCAGCGTTGTGAACTTTTGCATCATGCGGCTCAACGAACAGAGCGATTTTCACAAAGAGGAGTATGACCTCCTCTATACCCTCGCCGAACCGATTGCCGCCGCCATCAAATCTCACTGTCATCGAGACGACTTTGTGGTGACCAATCTCTTACAGCCCGGCCTGGACGCCCAGATCGACGTGGCCTTTAAGACTTTTGGCAGTGATCACGTCAGCGTCCGCGAGCGCGAGGTCCTCGAGCTTTTGCTGCGCGGCTATGGAGCTGATACCTCGGCCGAACGCCTCGACATCTCTTTAGAGACTGTGCGTCGACACCGAAAGTCGATTTACAAGAAGCTCGACGTGAGCTGTCAGGCGGATCTTTTCGCCCTTTTTATCAACAGCATGCCCTATATCGGTGAGGCTCAGGGTAACGACCCCCTTTCGGTTTATATGAACTGAAGCTGTTACAAGGCAAGTGAATGCCCTTTTTGGGTCATTGCCCTACGCAGAGCAACGAGCCAGCATGACGGGTTCTGTTATAAGAACCGGACGAAACATGCATAGGGAAGTCGAACTATTCCTTCAGGCCTACCCGTCGGTGGCCATGATCGAAGCACTGATTACCGACTGTAATGGCGTCGCTCGTGGTAAGTGGATACCCCGAAGTAAAATCCAGTCTGTCCTGAAAGATGGTCTTAAGCTACCTAAATCCGCTCTGGGCCTGGACATATGGGGTAGAGATATTCCTGCGCTAGCCCATGCGAATGGTGACATTGACGGGTATTGTCTCGCCGTCGAGGAGTCTCTCAGACCTATCCTTAGCAAAAGAGGAATCGATCAGGGTCAGCTTATTATGACCATGGTGAATGAGGATGGGTCCCCGTATTTGGGCGATCCCCGGCAGATACTCAGCCGGCTGGTGGGCGAATGCCGGGAGCGCGGACTCATTCCCTGTATGGCGGCCGAACTGGAATTCAGCCTGTTGCCAGACCCCGGTCACGATCGCCCGCTACGTGAGGCGCTCAAGCAACACGAGACCCTAGGCGGCAATTTGTACGCCCTCGACGAGCTAGACCGCCACGGGGATATGCTCGATGAGCTGCGCGAGGCCTTCGAAATTCAGGGCCTGCCCTACGAGGGCATCATCAAGGAATCCGCGCCCGCCCAATTCGAGATCAACATGGCACATAGCGACGATGTTCTCGCGCTTGCGGACCAGATCGTTCGGATGCAGCGAGGTATTCGAACGGTTGCTGCTAGGTACAACCTCATCGCGAGTTTCATGCCAAAACCCATCGATAACGAGGCGGGAAACGGGATGCACGTTCACTGCAGCCTTCTTCAGGAAAAAGGCGGCAACGTTTTCAATAACGATAGCGACAAGGGCAGTGCGATTCTTCGACATGCAGTCGCTGGATGCCTCGCCCTCATGCCCGAGTCCATGCTGATTTTTGCACCGAGCTTTAACGCCTATCGCCGCTTTCAAGCCGGTAACCATGCCCCAACGGTGCCTACTTGGGGCTACGATAATCGAACCACCGCGGTTCGCGTACCAGCCGGCCCGCCGGCCGCAAAAAGGATTGAGCACAGGGTGGCTGGCGCTGATGCCAATCCTTATCTTGTCCTCGCCGTCGTGTTGGCAGGGATTCTTCACGGAATCGATAACAAATTGAGGCCACCAAATCCTATCGAGGGTAATGCCTGGGACATGGAGCACAAGGTTGATGACCTACCATGTCTGATGGACGTTGCAATCGCTCGATTTGAAGAATCAACCTTACTGGCAAAGTACCTCAGCGCTGATTTTCAAACTCTCTTCGCTTATACCAAGAGGCAGGAGCTGTCAGAATTTCAGCGGCGGGTTACCGATTTCGAGATCGAGAGTTATTTACGCGGATAGGGTTACAATAGTGCCCTGCAAATCATCATTCTCTGATTAAGGAATCCACCATGACAACGGCCTTCGACTTTTCAGCAGAGGACGCCAAAGGCGATAACGTTGCGCTCGAGAATTTTCGAGGCAAGGTACTGTTAATCGTAAATACGGCCTCAAAATGCGGCTTCACGCCGCAGTACGAGGGGCTGGAAAAACTTCAGGCGGACTACCATGATCAGGGTTTCGAGGTGTTGGCCTTCCCATGTAACCAGTTTGGCAAGCAAGAGCCGGGATCCAACGAGGAGATTGTTGAGTTCTGCACCACGCGTTTCAGCGCGACGTTTCCCATCTTTTCCAAGATCGATGTCAATGGCGCGGATACTCACCCCCTCTACGCCTGGCTTAAGCAGCAGGCGAAAGGGATCATGGGAACCGAACGGATTAAATGGAACTTCACCAAGTTTCTGATCAACCGTGAGGGCGAGGTAGTGAAGCGCTACGGGTCCCAAGCGAAGCCAGAGCAGATCGCCGACGACATTGCCGCGCTGCTGTGACCGGATTCGGTTTATAAGCGACTCTAAACGCTGCTTCTGGTAGAGCTATTTATGCGGCTATCTCACTATCGCATTAAGCCCCTCGACGAGGCGGATATAGGCCCCGAGATTCGAAGCATGCTGGGCGATCGCTTTCGCGCGGGCCCGGTACCGATGATTTTCAGGACGCTTGGCCGAGCGTTGAAGGCGTATAAGCGCTTCATGCCATGGGGAGGCTACATTCTCTCCGAGGCCAACGATCTATCCCCCCGGGATCGTGAGCTCGTCATTCTGCGCACGGGATTTAATTGGAAATCGGGTTACGAATGGGCCCAGCACGTACGCATTGGCAAAACTTGCGGACTCTCCGACCCAGAGATAGAGCGCATCAAGCAAGGCCCCGACGCTGAGAATTGGTCTATCGAGGATCGGTTGCTTTTACGGGCGACGGATGAGCTTACTGAGGATGCATTTGTCACCGAGCAAACCTGGCTGGCCCTAAATTTCTTAACTGAAAAACAGAAAATGGATCTGGTGATGACCGTGGGTCAATACACGCAGGTGTGCATGATGCTCAACACCTTTGGCGTGCAGCTGGACGACGATCTACCGGCGGATCCCGATCTTCAAAAATAACCCTCTAGACGCCCGGGGTGCCAGACACCACTAGCTAGCCAATGACGGTTAATGCTCGCGGGTCCCCCTGAATCGAATATCGGGCCACCGCTCCTCCATCAGGGACAGGTTAACCCGCGTCGGAGCAAGATAAGTCAAATAACCCCCTCCGTCCTCGGATAGATTCTCCGCAGCCTTTTTTCTGAAATCCTCCAACTTGCGAGAATCGTCCGCCTCAACCCACCGGGCTGTAAATACATTGACGGGCTCGTAGATAGCCTCGACCTTATATTCATCCTTGAGCCGATAGGCCACAACATCAAACTGGAGCTGACCTACCGCGCCAACAATTAGGTCTGTTGAGGTCAGCGGTGAGAAAACCTGGGTCGAGCCCTCCTCAGACAATTGCTGTAAGCCCTTTTGCAACGCCTTAAGTTTCATCGGATCTTTCAACCTGATTCGCCTGAAAAGTTCGGGCGCAAAATGAGGTATGCCCGTGAACTGGAGCTCCTCGCCTATTGTGAACGTATCACCAATCTGGATAGTGCCGTGATTGTGGAGGCCGATAATATCTCCCGATACCGCCGACTCGACGAGCACACGCTCACCGGCTTTAAATGACACCGCGTCAGCAATTTTCACATCTTTCCCGGCACGCACATGGCGAATCTTCATACCTTTTTCATACCTGCCAGAGCACAGACGCAGAAAAGCGATACGGTCTCGATGTTTGGGATCCATGTTTGCCTGAATTTTAAAGACGAAACCTGAAAACTGCCGCTCAAAGGCGTCGACTTCTCTAGACTGAGTTGCCCGACTCAGGGGCCGAGGAGCCCAATCTACAAACTGATCGAGCATCTCTCTGACGCCAAAATTGCCAAGAGCGGTGCCAAAGAAAACCGGAGTCAACTTACCCGCCAAAAATTTCTCGTGCTCGAAGGCATGACTGGCGCCACGTACCAGATCAATTTCCTCACAAAAATCTTCATAGTCTTCGCCGAGCAAGGATTTCGCTTCCTCACTTTCCAAACCATTAATGCGAAGATCAGGGGGCAAGATCGCGTTGTGACCGGCTTCAAAGAGGTGCAGGGTATCGGAGTAGAGATTGTAAACACCCTTTAATTCCTTACCCATACCGATCGGCCAGTTAATCGGCGCGCCCTCGATACCCAAAACCGATTCAATCTCATCAAGCAATTCGATGGGGTCACGAATGTCTCGATCAAGCTTATTTACGAAGCTTACGATTGGGGTATCTCGCAACCGGCACACGTTCATCAACTTGATCGTGCGATCCTCGACCCCTTTAGCGCCATCAATCAGCATGAGGGCGGAATCGACCGCAGTCAGGGTCCGATAAGTATCCTCAGAAAAGTCTTCGTGCCCGGGAGTGTCTAGCAGATTGACGACGCGGTCCCGGTAAGGAAACTGCATCACAGAGGACGTAACGGAAATCCCTCGCTCCTGCTCCAACGACATCCAGTCAGAGGTCGCCTGGGGTCCACGCTTTCCCTTCACCGAACCGGCCACCTGAATTGCACTGCCCAAGAGCAGCAGCTTTTCCGTCATGGTGGTCTTGCCCGCATCGGGATGCGAGATGATGGCAAAGGTTCGGCGTGCGGCGATATCTCGTTGGAGATTGGCCTCGGTATCTGACATGGTTACTCCTGCGTGGGAGCGCGATTATGCCAGCGACAGCCAAGAGCGGCCATCCTCAACTTGCGGTTAGCTGCCTTTCAAGATGGTCGAGCAGTTGATGGCCAATAGAATCCATCGGCAGATCGGTCGTCCCCGTGAGCGCTGCCATCGACGTGACTTCAAGGCCTGGATGGCCACAGGGATTAATGCGCGCAAAAGGCTCAAGATCCATGTCTACATTGAGCGCAAGACCGTGATAGCTACAGCCCCTGCTGACTTTCAGTCCCAACGAGGCAATCTTCCCTCCGTCCACATAGACGCCGGGCGCGCGCGGGTTCGCAGCGGCAGCTATCTCATAGTCCTCCAGCAACCCTATGATCGCCTGCTCCAGATCCGTTACCAGTTGTCGGACGTTTTTCCCGGCACGACGGAGATCGAAAAGCACATACACAACCCATTGCCCAGGCCCGTGATAGGTTACCTGACCACCGCGATCAATTTGTATAACAGGAATATCCCCGGGAGATAGCAAATGCTCGGCCTTGCCTGATATACCCTGAGTGAAAACGGGGTCGTGTTGCAAAAGCCAAAGTTGATCTGCCGTGCTGTCGTCTCGCTCGCGGGTGGCTTTCCTCATGGAATCAAAGGTCTGTTGATAATCTACCTTGCCGAGAAAATGCCTTTCCATCGCCACAGTCACAGCACCATCGATACCAAGCCAGTTGCCATGAGTGCCCCATGGAGCGCCGATAGCTGATCTGGCCCAGTCGCAACGATAGTTACAGTGATTGATGTGAAGCGCCCGCCACTTGAGGCCTTGACCTGAATCGCCTCTGTATCAAACCCCGGCGCATGGAGGTCGAAAACCTCCAGAACCACCGACTGAAAATCCTCCCGCGCGCGACCCAACACCTTTATCGGATAGGCGCAGGGGAACTCTATGGTCACTGGATCCTGTGACATCGCGCTTGACCTACCTAGACAAACAGCTGGGAAAACCACAGCTTGAAGCTGTCCCAAAGCCGCTTGAAGAAACCAGCAGCCTCTACATCATCAAGCACCTGCAACGGCTGCTCGAACAGCAGCTCCCCTTCTTGAAAGACTTGAACGAGACCAATTTCATCACCTCGCTTCAATGGCGCCATTATCGGATCTGCAAAACTCGCAACTACCTCAATGGTCGCGTTTGAGCGTGGCATGGTGAGCGTAGGCGCACTCAAGACACCTCCAGTGATAGTTTCCCTGGTCCCTTTCCATAGCCGGGTCTGTCCAAGAGACTCACCCGCCGTGAGCGGTGTCACATTCTGGTAAAAACGGAAGCCGTAATTCAGCAACGCACGGGTTTCAGCTTTCCGGCTCCGCGTACTGTTACTCCCCAGAACCACGGAAATCAGCCGCATGCCCTCACGCTCCGCGGATGCCACCAAGCCGTAACCAGCCACGCTCGTATAACCGGTCTTAAGCCCGTCCACGCTTGGATCCTCCCGCAACAAGTGGTTTCGGTTGTACTGGGTAATGTCGTTGTAGGTATAGGACTGCTCCTTGTAAACCTGATACCTCTCGGGATGATCACGAATCGTCGCCGCCGCCAAGGCCGCGAGATCTCGAGCCGACGTGAGGTGATCGGGATGAGGAAGTCCGTGAGTATTCTCGAAATGGGTTGCGCTGAGGCTGAGCTCGGTAGCGTAATTGTTCATTAAGCTAACAAATGCCTCCTCGCTGCCTGCGATGTGCTCAGCGATAGCCACCGTCGCATCATTGCCGGATGAGATAACAATACCTTTCTCCAGCTCACCCACCGTCACCGGTTTACCGGGCTCAATCCACATCAAGGATGACCCTCGAAAGGTCGGATTCTGGGACCAGGCGTTCCGGGATACGGTGACGTCGTCATCAAGAGAAAGTCGCCCTGCATCCACCTCTTCCGCCAAAATGTAGGCGGTCATCAACTTGGTAAGACTGGCTGGAGGCAAACGCTCATCTACGTTATGCGCTACCAGAATCTCGCCTGTTGTGTAATCGACCAACAGGTAGGCATCCGCATTAATCGTCGGTGGTGCGGGAACAAGCGACGCCGCAAATCCAGTCGAACTGATCAATAGCAGGAAAACGAAACGCAGCATCGGCTACCCCTTGATTGGTTTCCACTTGGGTGACGGTAATGACGGCGCATGGTAGCAGTCGTCAGGGTCGGAGCAAAATCGGCGGTCTTAAAAAGCACCTTCCCCAACCGCATTGCCTTCAGGCAGGCCAGCAGCCCGCAGCGCCCGCTGGTCCTCAACAAGGAGGGCCTGTTCGCTGTACGGTCCAAGCCTGACCCGATAGAGACGACCGGTTTGTGCATCAACCGGCTCGATTGACACAGGCGTTGATGTCAGCGCCCGAACCTGGCCAGCCAGGGCCTCGGCTGAAGAGAGGCTCGCGTACGCGCCCAACTGAAGCAAATTAGATCCCGAGGAGTTTTCCATACCCCTGAAATCCTCCACCCCCACGACGGGCAGGGCCGTCACGCGCACCATAGCGGTTCCCTGTTCGGCAAACCCGAGCTTGAGGGCCGCACCGTATGACAAATCGATCAGGCGGTCTCCATGAAAAGGCCCTCGATCATTGACCCGTAGCACCATGCGCCGTCCGTTTTCGAGATTGGTGACCAACACATAGCTGGGAATGGGCAGGGACCGGTGAGCCGCTGTTGGCTGATAAACGCTGAAGCGTTCCCCATTGGCTGTCGCACGCCCGTGGAACTTAAGACCGTACCAAGAGGCGACACCCTCCTCCTCATAGCCAGTAGCGTCCTCCATTACCTGATAGGTAACGCCATTAATCTCGTAGGGACTGGTATTTCCCGCTGACCTGATGGGATCAGCACGCGGCACTGCATCCGGCACCGCCGCGGGATCAATAGGGGGTGGCAGTCGATCTGGCCTTTCCTCTGGTACGGCACAGCTCTGAAGCAACAGAAGCAGCAGGACCCATTTAGCCTTTGTCATCGCTGCATCAACCCTACTGCCGGGTAGACCACTCATCAGTCTCTGGAGACAACCCTGACCACCCCTCCGTCGGTTGCCGCCACAAGACCCGCCGCTATTGCCTCGCTTAGCTGCCAGACGCTCATGGCATACATGGCGCTGTGGTTGTAACGGGTAATCGCGTAGAAATTATCAAAGCCTAGCCAGTACTCAAATCCATCAGCAAGCTCAAATCGGATGGGGGTCGCATGAATCTCAACATCTGTCGGGGTTAGCGGCGCAACCCCGGCCTCAGCCAATTCCCCAACGGTCAAGACTGGCTTTAAACCCTGCTGGAAAATAGCCTCGGACGCGTCGTCACCATGAGCGGCAGCCACCACTGGGCGACCGGCTGTCCATCCATGAGCGATAAAATAATTGGCGACACTGGCGATCGCGTCATCTGGTGAAGCCCAGATATCTGCCGCCTGCTCACCATCGAAGGCCTTTGCGTAAGCGCGATAACTCGAGGGCATAAACTGGCCGTAGCCCATGGCACCCGCATAGGAACCCTTCAGGGAGAGCGGATCCTTCCCGCTCTCATAAGCAAGCACCAAGAAGTGTTTGAGCTCCTTCGTGAAAAAATCAGATCGTTTCGGGTAATCAAAGGCCAGCGTAGACAGGGCATCAATAACACGGTAACTGCCTGTAATGCGTCCGTAGTAGGTTTCCACGCCGATGATGGCAACAATGACCTCGCTCGGCACCCCAGTTCTTGCCGATACGCTAGCCAGCGTATCGGCATGCTCTCTCGCAAAATCAATACCGCCACGAATTCGCTTGTCGGTGATGAAAATCTTCCGATATTCATGCCATGGCTTGGTTTTCTCAGCGGGTCGTGCAATCGCATCGAGAATGCTTTGTTTTCGCTCGGCGGCCCCTAACACCTGTTCAGCCCAGGCTCGATCCACACCCTCTGCTGCGGCTGCATCGAGCACAGCCTGAGCCTCTGGTCTACCCAGATACTCGGAGTCGCCGACCGCACTGTGTGCAATCAAAGCAGACAGCACCGGAAGAAAAAACAACCTGCCTACGCCAAGCAATAAACGTCGATTCATATCTCCTCCAGTGGCATCCCACGAGTTCCTTTACTCTACTTCGAAATCATCTTCTTCTCAGTGCTGATTGCCATCAACACGCCGAACCCCAGCATTAGCGTGACGATGGACGTGCCGCCGAAACTTACCAGGGGAAGGGGAACACCCACCACAGGCAACACACCTGCAACCATACCTATGTTTACAAACACGTAAACAAAGAAGGTCAGCGTTATTGACGACGCAACGAGCCTGGAAAAAGAAGATTGAGCAGTGAAGCCTATCCAAAAACCGCGCGCGATGATTAGAAGGTAGCATGCCAGTAACAGCAGAACCCCACGCAAACCGAATTCCTCGGCGAGGACCGCAATGATGAAGTCAGTCTGGCTCTCGGGCAAAAAATCAAGGTGGGACTGCGTGCCCTGGAGCCACCCCTTGCCGGACCATCCCCCGGACCCGATAGCGGTTTTTGACTGAATGATGTTCCAGCCCGCCCCCAAACGGTCTGACTCCGGATCAAAGAGGGTCAGAATACGTTGACGCTGGTAGTCCTTTAACAGATAGGTCCAGGCCGGCCACGCACTAAGCAGAGAGAACGCAGCGGCAGAGAGCAAATACCAGACACTCACTCCCGCAATAAAAATAACAAACAGCCCGCTGGCCGCGACCAGCAGCGAGGTGCCCAAGTCCGGCTGTATAACAATACATGCGGCGGGCAGCACCACCAGGCAAAGGGAGCCGAGCAAAGATAACAATCTCGGGGGAATGCCATAGCGGGTATACCACCAGGCAATCATCAAGGGCATGGCGAGTTTCATTAGCTCTGAGGGTTGAAACCTTACGATACCCAAACTAAGCCACCGCTGTGCGCCCTTCGCGCCGACCCCCACCAGTGGCACCGCGATCAACAATGCCAAGCCCAGCAGGTAGAGCAGCGGTGCCCAGCGTCGGTATTGATCAACTGAAATTTGGGCGGCAACCAACATGGCGACCCCGGCAATCGCAAAATTCCGGCACTGCCTCAACAGCGTATCCCCGCTGCCATCCGATGCACTGTAGAGGACAAATAGCCCTCCGGCGATCAACGAGATAACGGGCGCTAACAACCAGATATCAACGTGAAAAAGTTGAGCTAGAGGGGTGCCTCGCCCGAAGTCACGATCGTGGCTTGGTAAATTGCGGTCGTAATCAGACATCGCCTTCTCCCGCCACCCAGTCGTCCATCCAGGCGTCCAAGACACGCCGGGCCACCGGATAAGCAGCACTGCTTCCGCCGCCGTTTTCCGCCAGCACCACGACAACTATGCGAGGTTCATCGACAGGTGCAAAGGCGACGAACCACCCATGGTTGCGGTGCCGCTCATCGATCTCGTCCTCGTTGTACACCCCATCCTGTGCTATCCCAATGACCTGTGAGGTTCCTGTTTTGCCCGCGATGGTGTAACCGAGATTTTTAGAGATGGCCGCCGCCGTTCCGCGCTCTGTGTGAACAACATCCATCATGCCTGCGATCACCGCTGCCCAATGAGCTTCCTCCGCCTCTACGGATGGTCGCGCGCGAGGTACATGGAGCTCATCGCCTATTTGGCGAACCAGCGAGGGCTGGAAGGAAACGCCGCGATTGGCGATCACCATTATCGCCTGTGCAAGTTGAATCGGGGTTGCGAGCATATAGCCTTGTCCAATACCTACGCTCAAGGTCTCGCCGGGATACCAGGGTTGGCCCATTCGAGCCTGCTTCCATGCGGAACTTGGCAAAATCCCTGTCTGCTCGCTGGTCACATCAATCTGGGTTTTCTCCCCCAAGCCAAAAGGGGCGAGGGCTGCGGCTATCGCATCGATGCCCATCCTGCGTGCAAGATCGTAGTAGTAGACATCACAAGACTCCGCGATCGCCATTTTCAAATCCACTTCATCGGCGTGACCCCTACCCCGAATCCTAAGGATCCAATCTCGGTAACGGCGGCTGTCTCCAGGCAGTGTGTACCAGCCCGGATCGGGAACAGCCGTGTCGGGTTCAACCAAATCAAGTTCCAGTCCGGCGAGTCCGAGCATAGGCTTGATGGTAGAGCCCGGGGGATATTGGCCCTGCACCGCGCGATTCAACAACGGGGTATCGACCGAGTCTCGCAGTACTGCGTAATCTCGTTGGCTAAAGCCATTTACAAACAGGTTAGGATCAAACCCCGGATTGGAATAGAGCGCGAGGATGCCCCCATCCCGAGGATCAAGCGCCACGATCGCTCCTCGTTGATCGCCTAGAGCCTTGGCCGCGGCTCGTTGCAATTCGAGGTCCAGGTGCAGGCTCAGCTTAGCTCCGTCCCTGGGGACCTGCTGTTCCAGCACGCGAAGCACACGTCCATGAGCATTGGCCTCGATATTCTGACTACCCACTTCTCCGTGCAGGTCAGACTCGTACCAACGCTCAAGCCCTACTTTTCCAACGTGCAGAGTGCCGCGATAGTTTTCAGCATCGATCGTTGCCGCCTCGCGCTCATTAATCCGACCAACATAGCCAAGCACGTGGCTCAACAAACTCCCGTGGGGATAGGCTCGAGTCAGCTGAGCCTCGATCGTTACCCCGGGCAACCGATGACGATTAACGCCGATAATGGCCATCTCCTCGTCGGAGAGCTGTAGCTTTAAGGGCACCGGGTCGTAGGGACGTCGACGACGCCGTCGATCTGAAAACTGCTCAAGGTCATCAGCGGAGATATCAATTAGAGACCGGAGCTCCTGAAATAGCTGTGGCTCATCGTCGACTCGTTCGATCACGACGGCGAGCGCGTGGCTCGGCTCGTTAATAGCAAGCAAACGACCAGCCCGGTCAACAATCAAGCCCCGGGTTGGGGGTATCGCCTCGAGCCGCACCCGATTCCTGTCCGACTGGGTAAGAAACTGATCGTAGTTGCGAATTTGCAGGTCGTAGTAACGATAGGCCAGCAAGGCCAAAGCACTGAGAACAATGGCGCCGGCGAAAATGACACGCTGCCGATTGATCGCAACTTCACGATGGGTGTCCCTCAGTACATCACGCGAAGCAAACACCGGCTAACCTCGGTGGTAGGGATGATTGGCATTAATCGACCAGGCCCGATAGATCTGCTCGGCGAGCACTACGCGCACAAGTGGGTGGGGCAATGTAATCCGGCCGAGTGACCACCGTTTCGACGCCTCGGCAAGCAACTCAGGGGCCACCCCGTCAGGACCGCCGATAATAATAGCGAGGTCATCTCCAGCCATTTGATAGGATGCGAAAGTCGTCGCGATATCCTCCGTGCTTATGACGCTACCAGCAACGTCTAACACGATACACTGCTCCCCCCGCCTCAACTGCTTGCGCAAGCCTTCCGCTTCTTTAGCCATCAGTTGCGCCGCCGGTTCTCCCTGACGCTTTGCCGGGGGGACCTCCACCCACTCCACCTGATACTCTCGAGGCAAACGTTTCGCATACTCTGCCACCCCTTGATTGACCCAGGCTGGCATTTTGGTGCCGACGGCCAGGACCCGGATCCGCATCACTCGGTTTCAGGCAATGCGGTCCAAAGCCGCTCTAGGTCGTAGAAACTTCGGGTTGCAGGCTGCATGACGTGCACCACAACGTCGCCAAAATCTACCAAGACCCATTCACCCACAGTCTCCCCCTCAACTCCGATCGGACGAGTGCCACTCTCTTTTGCCTTAACGATCACGTTATCGGCGAGAGACTTTACATGCCGTGTTGATGTGCCGCTCGCCACCACCAGGAAATCCATAACGGAGCTAAGTGCCTGAACGTCGATGACAACGGGATCCACTGCCTTCATATCATCGAGAGCATCAAGTACCAGTGTGGTCAGGGTGTCACCTTCGGCCGCCAACGCGTCACTCACATCAACGGCCTGTCGAGGAAGTTTTCGTTATTAGAGGTGGTATAAGCCATGGCGCTCAATATACTCCATTACAGCCGGCGGCAGGAGGAATGCCACGTTTTTTCCGCGACCGATATCTTTACGAAGATCTGACGACGATACCTGCAACTGGGGCTGGTCGAGAGGGCAAATAGCGCCTGCCATAGGCCCCTGCCATGCTGAGGGTTCCACTTTATGACGGCTTATCCAGGCCAGAACATCGGGGTGAATGGCTTCCGACGCATCGGGTCGCACCAGAATCGCAAGGTTCGCGATGCTCGTAATCTCCTGCCATTGATGCCACCGGTGCAGCCGGGCAAGACTATCGCTCCCGACTATAAATGTGAGTGAAACCTGCCCTCCAACCTCACCCCTGATCTGCCTGAGACTGTCAATAGTGTATGAAAGGCCCTCGCGTTCCAGCTCACGTCCGTCGACACTAAAACCATCCAGGCCTTCCACAGCCAACGAGAGCATCGCGTGTCGGTGCTCGGCACTCACCTGGGGTTTGTCTTTGAGTGGCGGCAGGGATGCAGGCATGAAACACACATGATCCAAGCCCAAGACTTCTTGGGCAGCGATACCGCCACGTAAATGGCCTATGTGAACGGGGTTAAACGTACCCCCAAAGATGCCCAGTGCGGTCATGAACTATTGGCGTATGTGGCCGTCGCCAAAAACAACATACTTACAAGACGTGAGGCCCTCAAGACCAACCGGACCTCTGGCATGAAGCTTGTCTGTCGATATTCCGATTTCGGCACCCAGCCCATACTCGAAGCCGTCTGCGAAGCGAGTAGATGCATTTACCATTACCGAGCTGGAATCGACCTCTCTCAGAAAACGCATTGCAACCGAGTGGCTCTCCGTCACGATACTTTCTGTATGGCCTGAACTGTAAGTTGCGATGTGCTCCATAGCCGCATCAATATCAGCCACGACCTTTATTGACAGAATGGGTGCAAGATATTCGGTGCGCCAATCTTCCTCAGTAGCTACCACCGCGATATCGCTACAGAGGTCTCTGGCGCGGTCACAGCCTCTGAGCTCAACGCCCTGCTTCGACAGTGATCGAGCAATGGCTGGCAACTGCTGGGAAGCGCCCTCTGAAACCAAGAGAGTTTCAAGGGTGTTGCAAGTGCCGTATCGCTGGGTTTTTGCATTGACCACAATGCCCAGTGCCTTGTCGGGGTCGGCATCATCGTGGATGTACACGTGGCAAATACCATCCAGATGCTTCAACACGGGTACCGTGGCTGATCCAGAGATTCTCTCTATCAGACCTT
This sequence comes from Luminiphilus sp., assembly GCA_964218505.1. GTDB lineage: Bacteria > Pseudomonadota > Gammaproteobacteria > Pseudomonadales > Halieaceae > Luminiphilus. The sequence goes on along the minus strand of CAXPOA010000006.1, from coordinate 1,390 downwards.
TGCCTCCGCGAGGTATTACCATGTCGACGGTATCTGACGCCGTGATGAGTGCTCCTACTGCTGCACGATCTGTGGTGGAAATGACCTGCACGCCGGCAGTTGGCAGCCCCGCTGCCTCTAGTCCCAGCACCAGACAATCCCCCAGCGCGATATTGGACTCGATAGCCTCTGAGCCTCCACGAAGGATCACAGCATTCCCGGACTTGATACACAAACTCGCGGCCTCGATGGTGACGTTCGGCCGGGATTCGTAAATGATGGCGATAACTCCTAGGGGCACCCGCATTTTGCCAACCTGGATACCCGAAGGCATCGTTCGCACGTTGTCGATTGCACCCACAGGATCTGGCAGGGCAGCAACCTGTTGTAAATTATTAAGCAACCCCTCTATGCGCGCTGGAGTCAACTCCAGCCTGTCAAGCAGCGCTGGTTCGAGGCCGGTGTCGCGACCCTTGACCATGTCGCGGGTGTTTGCCTCTAGGAGCAACCGCCTGCGCTCATGTAGTACCTCACAGGTTGCCAACAAAGCAGTATTGCGGCTCGCCACAGTTGACGCTGCCAGTACACGCGAGGCAACCTTTGAATCCTCGGCGAGCGCCAGCACGCGGAGTTCGACGCTGTCGTCGCCCGTTGCTATCTTTTGATGCGCTGTCTGGTTAGTGATGCTCACACGATTTGCCCTCGGTTCGAGATGCGCAGTATACGCGGCTTTAAAAGCCCTCTGTTACCGGGCGCCACAATTACCCATCTGCAAACATTAGCCTGCCTGCGCCCTCTCGACCCGGGTCACCGGGATGACCAACTGCCCCCCTGGCACTGCAAATGCAGTTGACAATGATTCGCAATTGCATATGATTGCACCCCATGTACGTTTGTCTATGCAAAGGAGTGACTGATACGGCTATCGCGAAAGTGGTAGCGGCGGGTGCCTGTAGCTTCAATGAAGTTCAGGACGCCCTCGGGGTATCAACCCAATGCGGCTCCTGCGAGCAACTGGCGAGAGCGATAGTCGCCGAGCTCGCTCCCCTACCCACTGCACAGTTCTACGAGCTGTCAGCCGCACAAGTATCTCTCGCCTGCGCCTGAAACGCGGCTGATAATCACAGTAATTCTCATTAAAAAACCTCTTTTAAATCAGCGGTTTATTGCACGTTTCACTTGGCCCTCTTGCTCCAGCGAGCTATACTTCTCTCTGTTTAAACAACAGGAATCTTGCCCATGAAAGGCGATGCCAAAGTCATCGAGCACCTCAACAAAATTCTTTACAACGAGCTGGTAGCGATCAATCAGTACTTCCTGCACAGCAAGATGTACAAGGATTGGGGATTGGTCGAATTGGCCGAGCACGAGTACCACGAATCCATCGACGAAATGAAGCACGCCGATGAGC
>CAXPOA010000005.1:0-7689 GCA_964218505.1 Luminiphilus sp. | reverse complement strand
CGGTCGACACAATTTTTTACTCGCCCAACCACGTTACGCGCTCCTCTGCTCATGTTCGAGATGGGGTTGATTTGAAGCGCATCATGATCACCGTATGGTTCGCGACATTTCCTGCCATGTTCTACGGGATGTGGAATCTGGGTTTTCAGGCCAATGGCGCGATGACTGAGCTGGGCGTATCGGGCATGGAGGGCTGGCGCGGCAGCGTTATGGCTGCGCTGGCAGGGTACGATGCTGGCAGCGTCTGGAGTTGCTTCCTGTATGGCGCTCTGCATTTCCTTCCGCTCTATCTCGTCACTTTTGTGGTTGGTGCGTTTTGGGAAGTCCTGTTCGCTATGAAGCGGGGCCACGAGGTTAACGAGGGATTCTTCGTTACCTCGGTGCTCTTTGCCTTGACCCTACCCCCTGATTTGCCTCTCTGGCAGGCAGCCTTAGGCATAAGCTTCGGTGTGGTGATTGGTAAAGAGGTATTCGGGGGTACTGGCAAGAACTTTTTGAATCCCGCCCTGACGGGCAGAGCCTTCTTGTATTTCGCTTACCCCGCGCAATTGTCTGGAGACGCGGTGTGGACTGCAGTAGACGGGTACAGCGGAGCTACCCCGTTGGGCATCGTCGCTGCTGAGGGTATGCCAGCACTTACCCAGAGCGTGACCTGGATGGAGGCATTTATCGGATCCATCCCTGGGTCCATTGGTGAGACCTCGACGTTGATGGTGATGCTGGGCGGCGCTGTATTGCTGCTCACACGGATTGCGTCCTGGCGTGTAGTCGCTGGATGCTTCGTCGGCATGATTGCCTTTTCAACCCTGCTCAATACGGTCGGCTCCGATAGCAACCCAGCGTTTGCCATGCCTTGGTACTGGCATATGGTGGTGGGGAGTTTTGCATTCGGTGCATTCTTTATGGCTACTGATCCGGTGTCCGCGGCCATGACAAATAGAGGGCGCTGGGCGTACGGCATTTTGATAGGCGTGATGTGTGTGCTGATCCGGGTGGTCAATCCCGCGTTTCCGGAAGGCATGATGCTCGCGATCCTGTTTGCCAATTTGTTTGCGCCGCTGTTCGATCACTTTGTCGTTCAAGCCAACGTTAAAAGGAGGCTGGCCCGTGTCTAGCAATAAAGAGGGGTTGTCTCGGGTCCTCACGGTCGCCTTTGCACTGTGCATTGTTTGTTCCGTGGTGGTCTCTGCGGCCGCGGTGATACTGAAGCCCGCACAGGAAGTAAACAAAACCCGTGATTTGAAGCGCAACATACTCATGGCAGCGGGTCTTTATGACGCAAGCCTCACAGTCGAAGAGCAGTTTGAGCGTGTGACCACCCGTGTCGTCGATATCGACTCGGGGACATATGTTGATGACATAGACCCAGACAGCTTTGATTCTCGCGCCGCAGCCAAGGACCCTACGCGTTCTCGCATCCTTGAGGCAGATGAAGATATCGCCAAAATTATCCGGCGGTCAGACCACGCGCTGGTCTACTTGGTCAATGATGAATCGGGTTCACTCTATAAGGTGATTTTGCCTATCCACGGTTACGGACTGTGGTCTACGTTATATGGCTTTGTCGCTCTCGAAGCTGACGGTAACACCATCGCTGGGCTCGGGTTTTATGAGCACGGTGAGACTCCGGGATTGGGTGGGGAGGTAGATAACCCTCGATGGAAATCCCTGTGGGAAGGTAAGCGGGCATACCGGGATGGCGATGTGGCCATATCGGTTGCAAAGGGTGCAGTTAACCCTCAGTCAGCCGCCGCAGATTGGCAAGTTGATGGCCTTTCAGGGGCGACTCTGACAAGCAGAGGTGTCTCCAATCTCGTTCAATTCTGGCTCGGCGCCGATGGCTTTCAGCCTTTTCTCACTAACCTACGTCGGGGAGATGCCTGATGGATATTCGAGAAACACTATTCCGGCCGGTTTTCCGGGATAACCCCATCGCACTTCAGATACTTGGCATCTGCTCTGCTCTGGCCGTGACGTCTTCTATGCAGGTTAGTTTGGTGATGGCGATTGCCCTTACGCTGGTCACGGCATTCTCCAGTTTTTTTATCTCTTCTATTCGCCATTACATTCCGTCGAGTATCAGAATCATTGTTCAGATGACGATCATTGCCTCTCTGGTAATTGTCGTCGATCAGATTCTCAAGGCCGTGGCTTATGAGATATCGAAGCAACTATCAGTGTTTGTTGGCCTGATTATCACCAACTGCATTGTCATGGGTCGTGCAGAAGCCTATGCAATGAAAAATCCCCCGATTCCGAGTTTCCTTGATGGGCTAGGTAACGGTCTGGGCTATTCATTTGTCCTGATGACCGTTGCGTTCGTACGAGAGCTCTTTGGCTCCGGCAAGTTGTTTGGCGTGGAGATTCTGCCGCTGGTTACCGAGGGTGGCTGGTACATGCCAAATGGTCTCCTGCTGCTACCTCCGAGTGCGTTCTTCCTGATTGGCCTGTTGATATGGGCAATCAGGAGCTGGCAGAAGGATCAAGTTGAGCAGCCGGAGTTTCGTATTACCCAGCATACCCCCGTGGAGGAGAGCGCCTGATGGAGCACTATCTGAGCTTGTTTATTCGGGCTATTTTTGTCGAAAACATGGCGCTGGCCTTCTTTTTAGGGATGTGTACGTTTCTGGCGGTGTCCAAAAAGATTCAGGCTGCTATCGGCTTGGGCATTGCGGTGGTAGTGGTCCTAACAATTACGGTACCCCTCAATAATCTGATTTATCAGTATTTGCTTGCTGACGGCGCACTCGCATGGGCTGGATTACCAGATGTTGATCTCAGCTTTCTCGGTTTGTTGAGTTATATCGGGGTGATTGCGGCACTTGTCCAAATTCTCGAAATGTTTCTCGATAAATACGTACCCGCTCTGTACGCCGCGCTCGGCGTGTTTCTGCCGTTGATTACGGTGAACTGTGCGATTCTCGGCGCCTCGCTTTTCATGGTCGAGCGTAGCTATAACTTTGGGGAGAGCGTGGTTTTCGGCGCAGGCTCGGGCATTGGCTGGGCGCTGGCGATTGTCGCGCTGGCGGGCATTCGGGAAAAGCTCAAATACAGCGATGTTCCAGAGGGGTTGCAGGGCTTGGGCATAACCTTTATCACTGTGGGGTTGATGTCATTGGGCTTTATGTCATTCGGCGGCATTGATATCTGATAGCAGATTTGACGGGGATATAGATCGAGATGGATATGACAATTGTCTATGGCGTGGGGATGTTCACAGCTATTGTGATCGCCCTGGTGATGGTGATTCTGCTCGCCCGCACTCGCTTGGTGAGCAGTGGCAACATCGCCATTGAGATCAACGGCGAAAAAACGATTGAAGTCCCCGCGGGTGGAAAACTACTACAGACCCTGGCGGACGCGAATTTATTCTTAGCAAGTGCTTGTGGAGGCGGCGGTACCTGCGCTCAGTGCAAGTGCGTCGTATCCGATGGGGGCGGCGCCATGCTGCCGACCGAAGAATCCCATTTCACTCGTCGTGAAGCCAATGAGGGATGGCGCCTGTCCTGTCAGACTCCTGTCAAGCAGGACATGAAGATCCAGATTCCTGAGGAGGTCTTTGGGGTCAAGCAGTGGGAGTGCACGGTCGCCTCCAACGATAACGTCGCGACCTTCATCAAAGAGCTGGTGCTCACCTTGCCCGAAGGTGAGAGCGTCGATTTCAGAGCAGGGGGTTATGTTCAATTGGAGTGCCCTCCGCATCAGGTAAATTTCAGTGATTTTGATATCGGTGAAGAATACCGGGGCGACTGGGAGCGTTTTGGCTTCTTTAATCTGGCCTCCGGATGCGATGAAACAACTATCCGCGCCTATTCGATGGCCAACTACCCTGAAGAGAGGGGCATCGTCAAATTCAACATCAGAATCGCCACGCCTCCTCCCGGTAGTGAAGGCATCCCTCCGGGCATCATGTCTAGCTGGGTCTTTGGCTTGAAGCCCGGAGACAAGGTAACCGTGTACGGACCCTTCGGCGAGTTCTTTGCCAAGGACACCGAGGCTGAAATGGTGTTCATTGGCGGCGGTGCAGGTATGGCGCCTATGCGGTCGCACTTGTTTGACCAGCTCAAGCGGATTAACTCCAAGCGAAAAATCACCTTTTGGTATGGGGCACGCTCTCTCAGGGAGATGTTCTATGTGGAAGACTACGATGGGCTTGATGCGGAGAATGAAAATTTTTCCTGGCATGTTGCGTTGTCTGATCCCCAGCCTGAGGATAATTGGGATGGACTAACCGGTTTTATTCATAATGTGCTGCACGAGCAGTATCTGAAGGATCATCCGGCTCCCGAAGACTGCGAGTACTACATGTGTGGCCCGCCGATGATGAACGCTGCTGTGATTAAGATGCTGCTGGATCTTGGCGTCGAACGTGAAAATATTTTGCTTGATGACTTTGGTGGCTAGATCCTCACCTCGGAACCGCCAGCGACCAGCCCTTGTGCTGGTCGTTTTGCTTTGGGCGCTCGTTGGCTGTGAACCCATCGAAAAATCGGTTCGCCTTGAGGGATCAATTTTTGGTACGAGTTGGTCCTTGGTTTATGTTCCTGAAGAGATTTCCCCTGAGTCATCCGTCATTGAGGCAAGTGTGCTAGCGGCCTTCGAGGTCGTCGATTCCACGATGAATACCTATGTTCCGGATACGGCTTTAAGCCGTTTCAATCAAATGCCTGTGGGCGAGGTGATTGAGATGGGCTGGGATTTTGCCTATCTGTTAAGTGAGGCACAGCGGATCACCCAGTTAAGTGATGGCGCCTATGACGTGACTGTGGGGCCTCTCCTTGATTTGTGGGGCTTTGGCCCACAGGGACCTACAGCGTACCCTTCAGAGCAAGAGGTCGACGTGGCGAAGGCTGTTACGGGGTGGTCCCTAATAGACTGGAATCCAACAAACAGGCAGCTTTCTAAACGAAAGCCTGGCGTCGAAATTGAACTCTCCTCTATCGCCAAGGGCTACGCGGTAGATCTTGGTGCAGATGCCCTCGATGAGCTCGGTATCGAAAACTTCCTGTTAGAGGTCGGTGGCGAAATGCAGGCAAGGGGTGTCAGCCCCAGAGGAGACCCATGGCGCGTTGCGATAGAGCGTCCGGAGATGGCTCGATCTGGTGTTCAGGCCGCGCTGTCGGTTACCGATGTCGGCATCGCCACGTCGGGGGACTATCGAAACTACTTCGAAGTCGGCGGCATTCGCTACTCACATCTCATTGATCCGCGTACGGGTTATCCTATCCGTCATGATCTGGTTTCAGTGACAGTGATTCATCCATCAACCGCTATTGCTGACGCGTGGGCAACTGCGATGGCTGTTATGGGTTCCGAGGCGTCCCTTGCCCTGGCAGAAGCACGACATATGGCCATTTACGTTATCAGGCGTTCTGGTGATACGCTGTCATCCCAGTGGAGCAGCGAGTTTGACCGCTATTTGAAGTCACCAGACGGAGGCTCTGTGTGAGCGCCTAAGCGAGGATTAAAGCGTGATATTTGTTGTTACATTCTTGGTGTTCATGGCCATCATCGCCGCGATGTCGGTAGGCGTCATCGCAGGACGGGCGCCGATAAGTGGGTCCTGCGGTGGCGTGGGAAAACTGGGTATTGATCAAAAATGTGACCTTTGCGGCGGTGATCCGCAGATCTGTGAGACCGAGACACGCTCCAGCGCGTCTGCTGGGGCCGTTGAGGTGCACGATCCCACTGACCGGCTAGAATAGCGAGCCCCGTAAACGTGATAGGCGAGTTAATATTCCGCTACGCACTCGGTGGGCGTCAGCGAGGTTTTACTCGTTTTGTCGCGCGGGCCTCGATGCTCGGTATGGTTCTGGGGGTTGCAAGTCTAATATTGGTGCTCTCTGTGATGAATGGCTTTTCCTCCGAGCTGCATCGCCGCATTCTCTCGCTGACACCTCATCTGCAACTGACTCAGTCCCCCGGTGGTGTGCTTCCGTGGGAGATAATCGGGGCTCATGTTGAGGGTATGCCAGAAGTCAGGACGGTAGTGCCTTTTATCTCAGATACGCTTTTGTTGACCTACGGGACTCAACAAACCGGTGTACGGGTGGCAGGGTATGACGCGGAAGGTATGCGTGACTTGATGGCCCTTGAGGACCATCTTGAGGCGGGCTCTCTGAAAGCACTACCATTCACGCCATTCGGTATTGTTCTCGGTAGCGGTGTGGCGGCCCGACTTGGGGTTCGTGTTGGTGACAAGGTTACTGCGATACTGCCAAGTCTTTCAGTTACACCTGCCGGAGTTTTCACTCGGCAGAGAGATCTTGTTGTCGTCGCTGAGTTTGAAGTCGGATCCAGCATTGATGCCCAGCAGGCGTACGTCTCCTCTGATACGGCGAGGAAGTTGTTCCCACGTGGTGGGATTGACGGGCTGCATGTTGCGCTACACGATCGTGATCTTGCTGAGGTCACTGCATCATCTCTGTCCGATCGATTTGATGGGGCTTTAACTATCTCGACCTGGCAGGAGTCACAAGGCACGCTGTTTGCCGCCATTCGTATGGAAAAGATTACTGTCGCGATTCTTTTGTTGGCGGTCATTGCCGTAGCAGCATTCAATATTGTGTCGACCCTGACGATGGCGGTGACAGAGAAGGCCGCCGATATTGCCGTTCTCCGTGTGATGGGTATGTCCAGACCGACCCTGCTGGCGATTTTTCTAGGTTATGGGCTTTTGCTTGGTGGGATAGGTATCGCTGCGGGCGCTGGCGTTGGGGTCTTGCTTGCAACCAATATTACCGAAATAGCCCTGGTCCTTGAACAGTTCTCAGGCAGCCGGCTGTTCGATCCGTCGATTTATTACATTGGCCGACTCCCATCGGAACTTCACTGGCTTGACGTCATTTTTACAATTGCGGTGGCGTTACTCCTTACCCTTGTGGCGACTGTATACCCCGCGCTTAGGGCAGCATCGATACGACCGATAGAGGTTCTCCAGGATGTCTAATGCGATTCTGGCATGCACGGACCTGAGTAAAGTCTTTCAGGATGGAAACCGTCGAGTCGAGGTCCTGTCGGGCATTAACTTTTCACTCGCGCCGAGCGAGCGAGTCGCGATAGTCGGCCAGTCCGGGAGTGGCAAGACCACCTTGCTGAATCTGCTAGGTGGGCTCGATAACCCCACGACAGGTCGTGTGAGTGTGGCAGGGCGATCCATTTCAGATCTTGACGATGCTGAACGCAGCCGTTGGCGCAATCAACAGTTGGGATTTGTTTTCCAGTTTCACCATTTGCTGCCAGAATTCACCGCAGCCGAAGCAGTGGCGATGCCAGCCCGAATTGCCGGTGTCTCAAAGCGCGAGTCGCTGGCGCGAGCGACCTTATTGTTAGAGCAGGTAGGCTTAGGTGGGCGACTGGCTCATCGTCCAGCTGAACTCAGCGGGGGAGAGCGGCAGCGTGTGGCGATAGCGCGAGCGCTTATCAACAGTCCCAGTTGTATTCTTATGGACGAACCCACGGGTAATCTGGACCCCGAGTCCGCGGCTCAGGTGCTCTCACTTATGGAATCCCTAGAGTGGGGGCATACGGCCTTCGTGGTTGTGACTCATGACGAGGCTATAGCCGCAAAGATGCAGCGGCAGTTGCAGATGAGTGGCGGGAAGCTTATCGAGAGAGATCATGGGCTTTCGTGATCGATTGGAGTTTTCCCTCAGGCAGATTGCAGATCCGGGGCGGGGCCTGTCGGCT
>CAXPOA010000004.1:0-5888 GCA_964218505.1 Luminiphilus sp. | reverse complement strand
GGATTACAGGCGCCGTCATGGCGACCCTCGGGGGTCTTACCTGCGACGCCCTCTGTGCTCGCTGGGGGCCCCGACTCGGATGTCGGGTCCCGGCCATGATTGGCCTTACGGCATCAGGCATATTGCTTTACGTCGGGCTGTACTCACCGTCGCCTTACGTCGCTGTCGCCCTGCTCTCACTGTGCTTTGCTGCGACGCAATTTGCTGAAGGGGCTTTTTGGTCTGCCCAAATATTTGTCGCTGGTCCGTACAGCGCCCCGGCCTGTGGATTGATGAACACGGGAGGCAATTCCGCGGGCATTATCGTCGCACCTCTCATGCCATTTCTCGCCATGCACGTCGGCTGGGTAACGGCGCTCTCTACAGGTACCGTGCTGGCATTGAGTGGCGCGCTAATCTGGTTATTTATTCGGGTTGACCGACCTTTCAACCCAATCGAGTCCAGGGACACAGTATCGGGCTGAGCGGGCCCGACTACGGTGAATCGGTCGCGAGCGGGCAATTCTCGATAAGCGTCTTTCGATACCAGGCGACAAAGTGTTTCAGGGTCGCCTCGAATTCAGGGTGATAAGGGCCGGGCTCAAAAAATCGTGAATTAACTCCCATGCTATTGCGCATGATGATGTACTCGTCTTCCAGTGTGGTGTGGTGCCACAACCAGGTGACCTCATCGACCTTGTAATCTACGCCCTCGACTGCATCACCTCGGACAAACCATACGACTTCGGCATCTGTAGCCGTTAGGCTTCGAGGCAAAAATCGGTACAGTACACAGTGATCGGGGTAGTTAAGCATGAAGCTTAAAGGCCCAATTTGGTAATCACCCGCCCCGCCATCGTAATCCTTGATCTTGCCCATTAGGGGCGCCACAGGTTGACCATCCTGACTACCGGTGACAAATCCGTCGTACAAACCATATCGCATGGTATGGACGCAGGCGCCAAAGCTCTCCGCATCGTTGTAGGTCTTGGTGTAGCGCTTCGACATACCGACCACACCGGTGACCTCATCGGATCGGGCTAGCATCGCTTCAACAATAGGCGCGGATTTTTCGTAGAGGTCCTTGAAGGTATGCAGCTTCGCATATGCCCTATGAGACGTAGCGCAGTGATAGCACTCGAGATAATTCTCTAGCACCAGCTTCCAGTTTGCCTCGATACGGTAGGTGTGGCGATGAGCCACCTTGGCGTTAGCGAGATCATAGGCCCCCAAAGGTTCCCGTATATTTTCCAGCGGCCCGAGAAAATCGCCGGCATCGGGATCGCAGTTCACGAATACGAGTCCCATGTACTCAACGCAGCGTACTGACTTCAAGCCGTACTGGGTCGAATCAAAATCGGGCATCACATGGGTCTCACGGGCGGCCTTCAAACTGCCATCGAGCTGGTAAACCCATCCATGATAGGGACAGACGAAGGTCTTGCGATTTCCCGCCTGCTCCTCGCAAACTCGAGCACCCCGGTGCCTGCAGATATTATGCATTGCACGGATCGTACCGTCTTCACAACGCACCACGATCAGCGCATCTTCGCCTATTTCAAGGAGTTGATAGTCCCCCGTATTCGGAATTTCGCTGGCATGGAGCGCATAGATCCAGCTTTTGAAAATTAAATGCTCAAGCTCGAGCTCATGTACAAGGTGGGAACGATAAAAATAGGGATCCATGGCGCGCTCTGGCCGGGCGCTGTCCGCCGCGAGCTTTGCATGGAGCTCAGCAATTGAATCGTCGACATGTGTAGCGATCAAATGCATTGGATGTCACTCTTTACAGGTCACTTACAACATCATCAATGCGGTGGCGCTGGAGTTTCGCGACGCCGCGCGGGATTAAACAGTGGCGCATCGATGACCTTGCAGGGAGCAAGGAGTCGCGTCCAGTGAAGCTCTCGCTGGTAATAGATCTCGGCAACCAATTCATCCCCAGGGGCCCCATGGGGCATTTCAATTTGCGCAAAGGCTAAATTGGATTTCGCCGTAGGGCACCAGGCCGCAGACGTAACGGTACCCACTGTCTTTCCATTTTTTAATATGAAGGAATGATCTGCCGGCTTATTGCCCTCTACGTCAAGAAGCACAAACCGGTAACGGCAGCCCTCATCACGTTGACGCAGCAAGGCTTCGCGACCATTGAATAGCGCCTTACTAAAGTCCACCTGCCACTCTAGACCAAGTTCGAGGGGCGACCGGGTTCGACCGGGACGAACCGCCTCCTCTGCGGGGACAAAGTCGACGCGTGCCTGCAAAAAACCGGCTTCGATCCGAGCAATGTTTAAGGCATAGGAACCAATGGGCTTGATCAGATAATCCCGGCCCACCTCAAACAAGCGATCCCAAAAGGCCTCCGCCTTCTCGGGGGCAATCCATATTTCATAGCCCAAATCACCGGTGAAGCCGGTTCGGCTGACCACCAGAGGCACTCCTTCAAACTCGTAATGGGCAATACCGAAAGGTTTGAGTTGATTAAGGTCGGCACATCCTGCAAGGGTCAGTACCGTGCAGGATGTAGGCCCCTGAACCGCGAGTGCTGCGATAGCTTCACTTTCATTCTCGATCTGTACATCAAACCCCAGCGCACACCAGCCCAGCCATTCATCGGTGCGTTGGTATGAGCACAATCTGAACTCCTCGGGACCGAGACGGAAGATGGTTCCATCGTCGAGCATCTCGCCTGCGTCATTGCACCACACCGCATAACCCACCCGATTGACGCCTATTTTGCTGACATCTCGCGTCACCATCCTATTCAGAAATGCTTCGGCATCAGGACCGGTAATTCGGTATTTATTGATTGGCGACAGATCAAAAACCCCTGTCGTGCTTCGAATGGCAAAGTACTCTAGCTCAACGTCAAAATACGCGTTGGGGGTGGTATAGCCCATCCAGATTCCCCAGTCGTTAATCTCGCAGGCCTGCTCGATCCGGCTATGGAACGGGGTGGTCAACAGCATACGGTCACGGGATTCGGCGCTCACGATAGGTGCCCTCCACGCAAAATTTCCCTCGCGGCATTTTTGCCTGCGACTCCCATCAAGCCACCACCAGGGTGCGCACCAGCACCACACAAAACCAGACCCCGTACGGGGGTTTGGTACTGGGTGGCTCCAGGGAAAGGCCTCATCATCAACGCCTGATCGATGGACAATTCGCCGTGATGCCAATTGCCACCTGTGAGCCCAAACGTCGCTTCAATATCGGCGGGCGTGAGTAATTCAGCGCTTGTTACCAGCGACTTAATGCCCGGTGCATACCCCTCCAACTGATCAAGCAGGCGATCCAAGACTTGCGGCTTGAGGCTGTCCCAACCCTCCTTAGGAGAGTACGGCAAATAATGTACTAGGCTGGTGAGAACGTGAGCGCCATCCGACACCAGCGTCTTATCCTCAATGCTGGGGATACTGATATCAAAAAGCTGCTGATCACTAACCTCGCCGTATTTAGCCGGGTTAAGCATTGACTCCATGGCATCCATTGAGGGCGCAATCACCAGTCGGTGAGACATTGCGGTAGCAGGCAGACCCGAAAATTCAGGCAGTCCCGATAGAACCAAATGAAGCTTTGCGGTCCCGCTTCGCGTGCGATAGTGCTCAACGCGACGGGCCATCCCTGTCTCTATGTGGCGATAGCCAAGCAGTGTCTTAAACGTGGTGACAGGGTCCGCGCTCGACATGACAATCTTTGCTGAAATTTGCTCACCCGAATCCAGCTCCACCCCGCAAACACGATCGTGTTCCTTAATGATCGACTGCACCGGCGAATTCAGCCTGATGGTAACGCCATGGCTTCGCGCCGCCTGCGCTAGCGTCTCACCCAGGGCCCCCATACCTCCGAGGACCTGACACAGTCCCTGCTGCCCCAGTTGATCTCCTGCAACTCGGTGTAGATAGCTAAACACCGTATTGGGCGATCGGGGTCCCATAGTGGATCCAGTGACTGCATCCAGTGCCAGCGCCGCCTTCAGCCCCGGGTGATCAAAATGTTCGTTTAACACGTCATACATATTGATCAGGGCAATACGCATTAAATCACGCATGTCCTCACGACCCAGGAGTTTCAAGCCGAGACCGAGTCTCAGTAAGGTCAATCTGTCACGCCAGTTCTGGTCCACTAATTTTGGCGGGCGCTTTCTATATAACTGGACAATCAGATTGGCAAATCGATTCATTTGCTTCTTGAAACGCCGGTACGCGTCCTGATCGTCGGCGCTCAGGTCGCCGCCGCTTACGGCTGTGCCATCAATGGTAAGGTGATTGCCGTCTGCTTGAAGCGCGATAGTCTGCTTGGTCTCTCCAAGAAGCAGCCCGTGCTCCACAAGCTTCAGGTCCTTGATGATGTCCCGATCAAGCTGACCCAACCATTGAGCGCAATCGGAAACGGTAACCTCGTCCGTAAGCTGGCGGTTACTGGCGCAGCCACCCGGCTGCCCACGTCCATCCAGAACCAGTACTTTACTGCCCGCTTTACCGAGATAAGTGGCCGCGACCAAACCATTGTGGCCGGCGCCAATAACGATAGCGTCGTAATCAGTCATCGGCGTATCCTCCGGGCACCGTGTTGGGACGCTTCAAGTCCGCGAGGATCTCTCGAGCTGCATTCGCTCCGGGCGCAGCCATTACGCCTCCACCCGGATGCGTCCCCGAGCTGCAGAGGTACATACCCTTAATCGGCGCTCGGTATTGTGCGTATCCCGGGAAGGGGCGATTGAATAACAGTTGGTCGAATGTAAGCTCACCCTGGAATATATTGCCTTCTGTCAGCCCCACCTCTGCTTCAATTTCGCGAGGCGTGCGTGTTTCTACATGGAGGATGAGATCTCTGAAGTTTGGACTGTAGTTTGCGATCTGATCGATTACCGATTTTTCAAACCCAGCTTTGTCCTCATCGGTCCAATCACGGCCATCTATTTTTGGTGGCGCGTACTGCACAAACACCGACATCATGTGTTTGCCAGGGGGCGCCATGGTGGGATCGGTAAGCGAGGGAATCATCATGTCAAGATAGGGATCCTTAGACCACGTCCCCGCCTTCCAGTCATCGTAGGCACGCTCCATTCGCTCCAGGGAGTCGCTGAAATGGAGATCCCCCGCCATCAACCTGCTTTTCGGGTCGAGGCCATTAAAAACAGGGAGTCCGTCCAAGGCAATATTCAGTTTTCCTGAGGACCCACGAATCTTGAAATTCTGCGCTTTCTCAACCACATCTTTCGGGAGATCACGAGGGTTAGTAATATCGAGGAAAGTTCGCTTTGGATCGAGATTGGAAACGACAATGTCCGCATAGAATTCTCTGCCGTCTTTGAGAGCAACGCCTTTAGCATGCCCGCCTCTGACAATAATTTCGTCAACATCTGCATCACAGACAATTTCACCACCAAAGGACTGCAGTGATTTTGACAGTGAATTGGCGATTGCGCCCATCCCGCCTCGAGCAAAGCCCCAGGACCCCACATTGCCATCCACATCGCCCATATAATGATGCAACAGCACATACGCGGTGCCAGGAGAGTAGACGCCCAGAGCCGTTCCAATGATCCCGCTGCCGGCGTGCTGCGCTTTAATCACGTCGGTTTCAAAGTACTCATTCAGGTAATCACCGACGCTGCCCGTCCAGAACTTGATCGTATCGAGTAATTTTTCTTCCCCCAGCACCATGAAAGAGCGCGCGAATTCGAGCAAGTCCTTGAGATCTCGCGGCTTAAGGGAGGTTGGGTCCGGCGGAGTCTTGAGAAGATAGGGCCTGATCAAGCGGGTCTGCAAACTCGTGTCCGCTTTGTAGCGGTCGTAGGCCGTCGCATCCCGACGGGAGTGACGGGCTATCTCCCGGTAATGTCGACCGGGGTCGCTGTAATTACCGAAATAGTCGCCATTCCTCATAAAAGTACAGCCGCCGCC
>CAXPOA010000003.1:0-4316 GCA_964218505.1 Luminiphilus sp. | reverse complement strand
GCCACAGCGGCCATGGCTTTCAGGATGGTCACTTTTATGAGTGGATAACACTGGGCAAGCTCGTGAACCGCTTTACTGAACTTGGTGACACCAAGTTCATCGGCAGGTTTCATGGTGAGGTTTAGCTCCAGGATGGCGGCACCTCTTGCAAGGGCGTCTTTCGGCGGTTCACTGCCGAGAAGCGCGAGTGTGCCTAGCGCGGTTTCAAGCTCATCTTTGACCCTAGCCAACTTCCCGTACTTGGGACGGGAAGGCCTCACGTGAAGAAACTGTGGATCAAGATAATGGCGTACCAACTGAAACAAACACCATTCTCCCAAATCAATACGGCCGTCAGCACGAATAAACTGTAACAACAGAGTTTTAAACCTGTCGTACTGAGCAGGAGATAGGGTTTTGAGCGCGGGTAAGCAGAGTTCTATCAGCGCGAGGCGATGTTCACTCGATATCGTAGCGAGCTCGCCACTACGCCGGCGAATAATATCCTCAAGCCCTTTGATTTCAGCGTTACGGACAAAGTGTAGTTGATCTCCCGAGCCGTCCGGATGCCACAGCAGAGCGAGAAGGAGGCCCATCGCCCCCAGGGGATCTCGCGCGTCCTCGATAACTGCGCTTGCAAGACCATTTGAGGCAACTATCGGACCTAATGCATCGTCATCCCCACTGGGTGGCGTGGGGTCATGACTGCTGCCATCAGGTAAGGGCGGTAAAGCGGCGGCGGCGACGAGTCCCGCGGCGGCGAGCGCCCGACTGGATTGACTCGCCCCAGACTCATCCTCAATTGAACGCTCGGCGTTTGCGGCGATCTTGCGCTCGATAAACTGTCCGTCCCAATCGGGATCTACTCGACGGATGCGGTCCTCCAGTTTTGGATGAGTCGCGAACATGAGCCAGAGCGCGTGTTTCACCTGTCCAAAAAAGAGATGTGAAAGCTCTTCCGCCCGGGCGCTTTCTACCAGCATTCCGGGGGTATACCCGCCGATGACCTTCAGGGCATTGCCTATCCCGTCGGGGTTACGGGTGAACTGGACCGAGGAGGCGTCCGCCAGATATTCCTTCTGTTTTGAAATAGCGGATTTAATCAAGCCCGCCATCAGCCCGCCAAGTAGGCCGAGTAGGTAGAGACCTAGCCCAAGCATTAACAGCGCCGCACGGCCATCATTTTTGCTGTTTGAGGAGCGATAGCGTCGCCGCGTCGTTGATCTGAGCAGAATCGCACCGACATCACCGATAAAGGTAATGCCCCGAAGCATTGCTGCCAGGCGCAGGCTCAGCCGCATGTCGCCGTTGAGAATATGGCTGAACTCATGACCGATTACGCCCTGAAGTTCATCGCGGCTCAGGTGTTCCATGGCTCCTCGGGTTACTGCGACAACGGCGTCCGCCGGAGACATGCCTGCAGCAAAGGCATTGATGCCGCGCTCTTCATTGAGCACATAAAGCGGGGGCACGGGCATATTCGATGCGAGCGCGATTTCCTGCACGATATTCTGCGCACGGCGCTCTACCGGATCCGATGTGGATGAGGCGACAAGATCTGCGCCAAGAGCCTCGGCGACGTGTCGCCCTCCCTGTGAAAATCGGACCATGTTGTAGAACACCACTCCTCCAATCACGAGGGTAATGATTGCGCTTACGCTGAGGACCACATCCCATGTTGACAGGGTTGCGGTGCCATCAACGAGTCCTGCAGTTTCGGGAAACAGAAAGACAATCACGAATCCATTCGTGAGTAGAAGCAGTGCGAGCACTGCCAGTAGAAACAGGAAGGTCAGCAGCCGGCTATTGCGCCTGGCAATGTCCTGCTCGCGAAAAAAATCCATCTATCTCGAGGATTACTGGAAACTGATGCTGGGTGCCGCCTGAATTGCATCGCTGTCCTCGAACTCGAGAAGCTCTGCGTCTACCTGATGGCCGAAAAAATTTGCAATCACCACATTTGGGAAACTTTGGCGATAGGTGTTGTAGTTCATTACGGCGTCGTTGAACCCCTGCCGCGCAAACGCCACCTTGTTCTCCGTCGAGGTTAGCTCTTCCGATAACTGCTGCATGTTGGCACTGGCCTTGAGGTCGGGATAGGCCTCCATGACCACATTGAGTTTGCCCAATGCACTGCCCAGCGCACCCTCTGCCCCGGACAGTTGTTTGATAGACCCGGCATCGATACCGCTTTGGGCTGCGGCCTGTAATGCCGTTGCCGCCTCGTTACGAGCGGCGATCACCGCCTCAAGGGTTTCCCGCTCATGAGCGAGATAGCCTTTGGCAGTTTCGACCAAATTAGGAATTAGGTCGTAGCGCCGCTTGAGCTGCACTTCAATTTGCGCGAACCCATTTTTGAATCGGTTCTTGAGCGCCACAAGCTGGTTGTAGATCGCGACTGCCCAGATAACGACAATGACGATTGTGGAAAAAAAGACGATCGCACCTGTACTCATTACACCTCTCCCCCTGCGCGTAGATCACAAGCATAGCGTGAGGGTGCCGCGGATGCACGGTTGCCATGATAGGTCGCGTCCAAACATGAGATAAAGCCCTCGTAAGGCGCGTTCTGGCAGGCTATGGTCTAGGTATAAGTGGGAGTAGAGCAGGTAGTTTGTTTATTGAGCTGGCAGGCGCTGACTAAACCAGTGGTGAAAATGCTGGGTCGGGATATCCAGAACCGGCGAGAACACACCTCCGGAAAATCCGGGGGAAGCCCGTCCTCGCTGCATACCCTCGACCACCGAAACATCCTCGGCAAAAACGATGCTCCAGGCCTCGAGAAGATTCCGTCGTCGTTCTGCGTACGGCTCACCCAGTGCGGCTTCGCCTGCATACATGAGTTGCAGACGCTCCCGGGTTTTATTGGCGGCCTCGGGCAGCAGGATGATGGCGAAAAAATGATCTGCCTGAATGCCCAGCAGCACGTTGGGATAAAGAGAAAGGTATTCGCCCGTTTTTATCTGCGTTTGCGACCACGCCGGAAAGGCGGGAAGGGGCGCTTGATTACCTCGAGTCAAGTCGTAGGTTCTCGTGCCCTGTCCTGACGCGAGCGGCTCGACGATCAAATTGTAGTGGTCGCTCAGGGGTGAGTAGGTATTCAAGTCGGGATGGATAAAGGGTAGGTGATAGGCCTCACAGTAATTTTCAATGGCTAGCTTGTAGTTGCTCTCAACGGTTAGCTCGAGGCGACCCGACTCAGAGTCCGCAGCCAGTAGCTGATCGAACTCAGGCCCCGCGAGAGCTTGCCATCGATCAAGCATGGGCTGTAAATGATGGGCAAGCGCTGGTGCATCTCCCGATAGATTGATGAAAACGATGCCCATGGATTCCTCACAGCGCACCTCTTTAAGACCGTGGTCGAGACAGTCGAAGCCGGGCACTTCATGCACACCCATACCGCCAATATTGGGTGTGGTCTTAAGCTGGCCACCAAGATTGTAGCCCCAGCGGTGGTAGGGGCAGCGGAGTATTAGCCCTTTGTTGCCGGGCTCAACCACCAATTGCATACCACGATGGCTGCAGACGTTATGGAACACGCGAAAGTTGCCGCCTTCATCTCGCACCATGAGCAGGGGTAAGCCCATGAAGGAAACGGGCGCAGTATCGCCAACATCGGGTATGTCACAGGAGAAGCCAAGGCCGGCCCAGGTCTTCGCGACCACCTCGTCACGCTCGCGCTTCCAATGGGATTCTTCGGTGTACCAAGCATTGGCCAAGCCCTTGCTTGAGAGGGTCACTGACCCTTCCTTGGCCTCCGTTCCTACTGAGATGGGTTTGTTCATGTCCCTAGCTCCACGGAAAGGGGCTGTTCGATACCGGATGCAGGTCGCCTTCGCTATATCGGGAGAACCTAAAGGGCTTAAGTAATTCCGGCGTGTCACCGCAAATGGCTTGAGCGACCAGTGCGCCGACCCCGATCATTTTGTACCCGTGGTTGGAATCGGCAATGACAAAGCAGTTTTCTCTCATCGTGTCGAAAACCGGGAAGCTATCGGGGGTAAAGGCGCCGATGCCACCTGAGGGCTCTTTTTTGAATTGGGGGATCGTATCCGAGAATCGGGATTGGCAATGAGCCAATGCGGATACCCACATATCGGAAAACTCGGGTCCGAAGATAAACTCAGGCGACGCGGGACCATAAGGGTCGACGGCGACGTCATCGGCAGGTTTGTCGATGATGAAAGGGGCGGCACCTCCCTGAACGCCACCAAAGTGAAAGTCGGGCTTGTAATAAATACCCCACATCTCGTCGGTAATGAGCCGTCCGTCTTCATCTGAGTAAAGCAGTGCATCGGTGTCGACGTGAATGACTGGCGGCATTTCCCCATCGTTGG
>CAXPOA010000002.1:0-7627 GCA_964218505.1 Luminiphilus sp. | reverse complement strand
GCAAGATCGATGTAATACTGGATATAGCCGGTGGCGATTTCGTTGCCGTAAATCTTGCTCTTGCAGCACCCGATGCCCGAATCGTGTGCATCGGAGTGATGCGCGGTGCGAAGGCTGAAATCGATTTGTTTCAGATCTTGATGAAGCGGCTTACTGTTACAGGGAGCACCTTAAGAGGGATGGGGATTGCCGGTAGGGCGGATGGATTCCGAGCGATCGAAGACCTGGTTTTGCCCTGGCTTTCGGAGCAGCGCGTGGTGCCTGTTATTGATACAG
Source organism: Luminiphilus sp. (assembly GCA_964218505.1). Lineage (GTDB taxonomy): Bacteria > Pseudomonadota > Gammaproteobacteria > Pseudomonadales > Halieaceae > Luminiphilus. The sequence continues at coordinate 7,351 of CAXPOA010000002.1, read as the reverse complement.
TATGGCGTCTAGCTGATGCTATGGAGGCACAGCGGAGGATGCAAAATGGCGCCCACTTTGGGAAGTTGCTACTTGATTGCCGTGCATGAAGCGAGGTAACTCATGGCCAAAATAAAACGCTTTTCAGCAATTTTCTCTGTTTTACCTTTCTGCTTGGTTCTTGCTGGGTGCCGGCTTGAAATAACGAGTGTAGAAGGCGGCTACGTAATTTCTGACAGCGGTCAATATGACTGCGAAGAGGGTGCTGAAATAGCCTGTACATGGGATGTACAGAGCGCCGCTTTCAATGAGGTTTTCACGGCAGTAGCATCGCCCGGGTATAAATTTGTGCAATGGTCCTCAGCAGAAAGTACTGTCTGTGGTGGTTCAGCTGGGTCCTGTTCGCTAGAGATGTCTCGGCTACCATTTACTATGCGCCGCAGCCTGCTTGCCTCCAATAGCGTCGCACGCTTGACGCCAGTTTTTGAAAGAACTAATGAAACGTTGAAATTTTCTGTGTCGGGTGTATTGGGCGTTCTCGAGGGCGCAGTCCTGGACAGCGATACCAATAATCCAGACAACGGACTTACGCCTAATGACTCAGTAAACCAAGCACAACTGATCGAAAATCCGGGTACTGCAAGTGGCTATCTCAATGAAGCGGGCGCTGGTGATGTTGGTAATACACAAAATAGTGGGGACTACGAGGACTTTTACAAGGTAGATGCGCTAGCAGGAGACATTGTTAGCTTATTTGCTGCGGAATTTATTGAGGCTGATCTTGATCTTTACCTATACGATGAATCCGGCGCCATTGTGGAATTCAGTAATGGCACCGGTGAAGTTGAGCAGCTGGAGATTCCCGAGGAAGGCACATGGTATATCAATGCCTCGCTCTTTAGCGGCGCGTCAAACTACCTTATCACTGTTGGTCGTAGCAGTGCCATTCAGAGATCCAAAGACATCGTACCAGGCGAGGTGATTCTCCAATATAAAGCTGAGGCCGCACTGGCCTCCGAGGCAGCAGACGCGCGCCGGGAGGGTGTGGAGAGCAAGTATTCCATGCGTCAGATGGGCGGGGGCTTTGGAAGAGAGAGACTTATGCGAAACCAGCTCCGTCCCAGTGCCTATGTAGACCCGCTTTCAGACAGACTGCAAAACAAGCGAGGCAAGATACTCAACGATACAAACCGTGCTACCTGGGATACCTTGATGCTGATAAAGAGGTTGAAAAAGGAGCCTTTTGTTCTGTTTGCAGAGCCAAATTACAAAGTGAGAAAGTCCGCCATTACAAACGATCGGTTTTTCAACTTCCTATGGCATTACGAGCTTGTTAAGGTTCCCTCTGCTTGGGACTTCACAACGGGCAGCTCTGAGGTTATAGCCGCGGTTATAGACACGGGCATCATTCCTCAGCACCCTGATATTGAAGGCCAACTTACCGACGGCTACGACTTCATATCAGATCCTAACTACTCAGGCGATGGGGATGGAATTGACTCTGACCCGACCGATGTGGGAGAGGGCGAAAGCCCGTTTCGCTCTGGGGATTTTCATGGACTTCATGTATCTGGGACCATTGCCGCGAAAGGTAATAATAGTATTGGCATTGTCGGTGTGGCTTACGACAGCAAAATCATGCCACTTCGGGCATTAAATGCTGATGGCGAAGGCACTACCTATGACATCATGCAAGCGGTTCGTTTTGCCGCAGGTCTGCCCAACGATTACAACACACTCCCAGCAAAGCCAGCAGATGTTATTAACCTCAGTTTAGGAGGCGGGGGTTACATTAACAGCGAACAGATTATCTTCGATCAAGTCGCGCAGAAAGGGATATTGACTGTTGCTGCCAGCGGCAATGAGGGCAGTAGTCGTGTAGGGTATCCAGCCGCGTACGACAATGTTTTTGCTGTTGGTGCTGTTGACGCAACTAACAACGTCACCACTTACTCGAATCGAGGTAATGACTTGTCCCTGGTAGCCCCCGGCGGGGATACAGGGAGCGACGCCAATGGTGACGGGCAGCCCGACGGTGTCCTGAGTACCTACTATGATAACGGACAGCCCGAATACATTTTTCTGCAAGGAACCTCGATGGCCACACCCCATGTGGCAGGTATTTTCGCACTGATGAAATCAGTTAACGCTGAGCTGAACTTCAACGCGATTGATTCGATGTTGACTCAAGGAGCTTTAACAGATGATTTGGGGCCAGCTGGCTATGATGAACAATACGGATGGGGGGTGATCAACGCTCAAAAAGCAGTCATTGCCGCGATCGAAGCCGATGGACAGGAGGTCAATCGTCCCGCCGCTCTCGGCATATCAGCGCGAAGCCTTAGTTTCGGCAGCTCGCTGTCATCTGCAACCATTATCATAAGCAATTTAGGCAAAGGGGAACTTAACGTTACAGAGGTTTCAGTTACTGAAGATTGGCTGTTAATTAACCCGTCAAACGTAGATGAAAATGGATTGGGTAGCTGGCTCGTGAATATTGACCGCTCCGACTTACCTGATGGAAGTTACCAGGGCCGCATTGCTATCGACTCTTCCGCTGGTTCGAGTGAGATTGCTGTGGCGATGCGTGTATCCAGCGCGTCTGAGGGAGACGTTGGCACCATCTACGTGCTATTCGTAGAAGCTGATTCGCAGGAGGTTATAGCGGAGACAAAAACATCCTTTGACGAAGACTATGCATTCCTCTTGCCGAGACTTGAGCAGGGCCGCTACGAAATCTGGGCCGGTACCGATACCGATAATGATTTTTACATTTGTGACGAGGGCGAGACCTGTGGCGCATGGCAAAATACGGACTCTCCCGCAGTGCTTAACCTAAATTCAGATCGTGACGACATTGACTTTACGAGTGATTTCCAATTGAAACTGCCGGAGCTATCGTCAAGCGCCCTTAAGCCGGTTAGTGGCGCCAGACCCTTGAAAAGGAAAAAACGTCGACCGTGATGCGTACTTTATTCCTTATCCTTTTGCTTGCATCGGTATTTAAAGCCGCCGCAACTAGCGTGGGCGATCAGGCTCAGCTTGGTGAGTGGAGCCTGTCGGCGAAAACGGTCACTGCTGATCTGGATGGTCTTGTAGAGAGGCGAGTGCTGCGAATTCTGACGGTATATGGGCCTGGTCGCTACTACCTAGACGAGGGCCCCAAAGGAGTCACCGCAGAGTACGCCAAGCGCCTAGAGACAGTCATAAACGAAGCTTTTAATACCGGCAACCTTAAGATTTTTGTCGTTGTAATACCCGTTTCGAGAGATCGGCTTTTTGACGAATTAATCGAAGGAAGGGGCGATATTGTCATTGCCGGTACCACGATTACCGACGCGAGGCGGGCTTCCGTCGACTTCACCATTCCTGTAAGCAAGCCACTCAAAGAGATTGTGGTAACAGGGCCGACGGCACCAAATCTACGCGCTATCGAGGATTTTTCTGGCAAAACCATCTACGTTCGTGGCTCATCGAGCTACGCCGAGAGCATCAAGCAGCTTAACAACGACTTGAAGGCGCAGAACAAGCCGCCCGTGATTATTACGCCCATCGCCGAGCTTCTCGAGGACGAAGATCTTATCGAGATGGTAAACGCCGGGCTGCTGCCTTGGGCAGTTGTCGATAGCTACAAACCCACCATGTGGCAGGATGTTTTTACCAAGATCACGATCCGAGACGACCTTGTTCTCCGCGAAGGTGGGCGTCTCGCTTGGGCGGTGCGAAAAAATAATCCTGAGCTCAAGAAATTTCTTAATGAGTTCCTTCGCGACAATAAAGAAGGGACGCTTTTCGGGAACATTCTTCGGAATCGCTACGTCAGGGATTTTGATTGGGCGAGTAACGCCACTGCTTCCAATGAACTTCAAAAATATCGGTCTCTGGAACGTTATTTCAGAGAGCACGGAGAGACTTATGGCATAGAACCAGCGCTACTAGCAGCGCAGGGCTTTCAGGAATCAAGACTCGATCAAAATGTCAGAAGTCAGGCTGGCGCCATTGGCATCATGCAATTGCTACCCAGCACCGCAAACGATAAAAATGTCGATATCCCCAATATCCATGAAATCGAGCCAAATATAGAAGCGGGAGCCAAGTACATGGCATTCTTAAAAGAACGGTATTTTGGTGGCCCTGAGCTCGACAGCTTTAATGGCGCTTTGCTAGCGCTGGCGGCGTATAACGCGGGACCCGCGAAAATTCGCCGGCTTAGAAAAGTGGCGTCGGAGCGGGGCTACGATCCCAATCGCTGGTTTGATCACGTGGAGGTTATCGCTGCCGAGCAAATTGGGCGAGAGACGGTGCAGTACGTCTCTAATATTTTCAAATACTATCTGTCTTATAAGCTGGTAGATCAGCAAAGTGAGCGCCGAGAAAGAGCCCGATTAGAGGCGGGCGTTGAATAAGTCCCTGAGGATCGGCAGCGATGGCCTGTTAAAAGAGGTAGCTGAAGGCGGCCGTGAGGCCGTTGAATTTCATATCAAACTGATTGAACCCCCTGTCAACGGTCTCTTCAATATCTGCTGACACGTGCTGGAATCCAGCTGATAAACCAAAGGCTCGAGTTATCTGGTACTGCAGACGGACATTTCCGTAAAGGAAATCACCGCTATATTGATCAACATTTGCAGATAACCACCCCAGAGTTCCAAACACTGCCCACTTGTCGTTCAAGGCATAAAATCCTGTGGTGCGGAGGTTGGGTCCAGGCGCGGTCAAGGAAGCTTTACTTCGGGTTTCAACTTCTCCAACATTCTCGCCCTCAACAGCAAGCGTTCCTTTCAAGTTGAGCGCAGCATCGAAGAAGTGAAGTCCTGCTCCGACCTGCCACTCAAGCCGGTCGCTACGCCGCAGCGTATACATCACGTCTGCAATGTAGGTATCCAGTGTGAAATCAAGATCTACGGAGGCACCGGCAGTGAACTCCCTGCCCTCAAAATTAAAATCGTCAGTGACGGTAAACTGGCTACCTGTGTTAAATCGGTAAGCGCCCAGGGAGGCCGCCCACCGATCATTAAACCGGTGTCGAAATTCGAGTAACCAACTGGTGTACTCCTCATCGGAGCCTAGGTCATCAAGTTTGAGGGTGCGGGAATCGAAGCTGCCCCGCTGAGCAGTGACATTCCCTTCACCCTCCTGCACAAAAGCACCAAAAAACAGGGCGTTATCCTTGGCCAGATAGGGATTCATTGATGCAATGTGATCGTCAGCCAAGGCCGAAGCGCTGGCCACGCATCCTATCGCAATAGCAGCAGATCGGAAAAATATACCCATGTTCACTCCCGTACTCTGCACCTCAGCTTACGCGAATTCTAGCCGCGCTTCATCCTCTGACCAGCGAAGCCGTCCCGTGGGAGCCCAGCGCCTGCGAATCCCCGGTGTTGGCGCGATATAAAACAGATCTCCATTGGTTCCAGTCAATACAGCAGCGGCACCAGCGCCTCGAGCGATTGCTCCGTTAGCGGCCATGTGGTCAGGCTCCCCATGGACTGGAATAGCTAGCCCGGGTCGAAGAAATTGATACAGATCCCGCAACTCCTCTTCACAGGGATGACCCGACGCATGCAAGGTATTCTTGCTGCTATCCGCATGAAGCACCTGTATTCCACGTTCTTGGAATCGGCCAATGAGACGGTCGACCAACTGATCGTTGCCCGGGATGGTTTTAGCGCTAAAGATGACGGTATCTCCCTCATCCAGACATAACTTGGGATGGCTATCCGTCGCCAGTCGATGAAGCGCCGACCCAATTTCTCCCTGGCTACCAGTAGCCAACGCCAAAATCTCTTTTTTCGGCAAATAATCCAAATGGCCTGCATCGATGGCACAAAACTCAGTCGCCAGATGGTCAGTGGCGCGGGCACTGCGGTACATATTTTCCAGAGATCGGCCAAGTAAGCCAACTCTGCGGCCTGTGGTGTGACCAAGCCTTAATATCGTTTGCAAACGCGCTATGTTGCTAGCAAAGCAACCAATGACCACTTTCCCCGTGAGCGGCGCCACCACCTTTAGTAAACCATCAGCTACATCTCCCTCAGAGGGCGACCGGCCTGGCTTCATGGCATTGGTCGAGTCGCAAATAACCGCATTTGGTTGCTCCAGATTCCGACTCTTCCAATCTTCCGGCCTCCACGGGTCAGCGACCACCGGCCGCTGATCTATCTTCCAGTCTGCCGTATGAATAATGTGACAGCCCGGTGTGCGGATCGACAATGCACAGGTCTCGGGGGTCGAGTGAGTCAATGGCAGCCATTCCACGTCGAAAACCCCAATTTGATGACGTGATGTCGGTACAACTTCAATCAGCGGGTGTGGCAGCTCACCGCCCCGCCAGGCAATTTTTCGACGGAGAACGCTTGCGGGAAAGGGGGTGGTGTAAACCGGGCACTGAAATCGTGACCACAAATAAGGCACTGCGCCCAGATGATCCTCGTGGGCATGAGTAATAATCAGTCCATCAAGCAGGTGCCGGCGGCTGGCAATAAAATCCGGGTCCGGCATCTGGATGCTGGCACAGCCAGCACGTCCTCGTCCGTCCTGCTCAAACGTAATGCCGCAATCCACCATCAGCCAGCGGCCGTTGTGGCCATACAGATTGAGGTTCATGCCTATTTCACCGCATCCCCCCAGTGGCAGGAACCAGGTAGCCTCAGGCCCAGGCTCCACAGCTACCACGCATAACCAATACGGAAGTTATATTTCTCGTCCACCTCAGTGTCCAAAGAGGCATCGTAGTCCACGGTGATTTCCGCAGCAGCCTGGAAGCCAAAAAGGAGAGGAAAGGAGAGTCCCGCTGTCGTTTTAAGAAGCAATTGATCCGATCCTGACACACCCAAAATGCCAATGTGCCTCAAGTACAACTTCGAATCTCCCCCCAAAATGGAGCTCTCTCCAGTGAGGTTCCAGTTCACCGCACCATAACTCTCCGAGGGTTCATCGCAGTTAATAGCCAGCACAGCACTCCGCTGTAAGCATTCGTCGGGGAGAAGGTAGTCCGTCTGAACGTAAGCTGCCCCAAGCTCACCGTCGAGGACCAGATTGGGCTTTGCTATGAGCTTTTTACCTAGGTAGGGACCAACATAAGTTCGCAGATCAATTGCAGCGAGGGTGTCCGCTTCTACCGCGACGTTGGCGCCAACATAGTAGCTGCTATCGGTCAGGAAATAGTCGTATTTACCAAGAAGCTTCCAGTTATCGGTGGTGTCAATCCATTTCCTGTTCTGCGGACCCTCAGGAGATGAAGCGTCATAGTCGGCATTGGCGCTGGAATCTTTATCAAGGCGGGCATTTATTGTGTAGCGATCTCGAGTGCTTCGAACCACGGTGTTAATTGCCACATCGAGTTCGTCAGTTTCCGTATTGCCTCGATTTA
>CAXPOA010000001.1:0-3977 GCA_964218505.1 Luminiphilus sp. | reverse complement strand
CCATTCGCGCCATGAGTCGCGAGGTTTATGATGCCATGCTGCAAGCCTTGGAGACCGGGAAGTGGCCAGATGGTCGTCCTGTATCGGCTGAGCAGAGAGTTCATACGATGCAGGCGGTGATCAGCTGGGGAGAGTTGCATCTGCCGCCCGAAGAGCGGGTAGGGTTTATCGAAAAAGGCAAAAAAGCTGGAGAGGATTGTGACGCCCCGCAGCCGCTCTCATGGCAGGAGGAGTCCTCAAGGTGACACAGATTGTCGGCGGTGTGAGAAAGATGAAGAACCACCTCGAGTCCGTGGTGCGGTATGAATGGATTACAGAGGATGGCAGTGTTCCATTGGATGACGCGCTGGGCAAAAAACTTACCATTGATTTCTCGGGCACCATTAACTGTATTCACTGTGGTCGCGCTAGCAAGAAGAGTTTCAATCAAGGGTACTGTTACCCTTGCTTTCAGCGGCTTGCCCAGTGCGACAGTTGCATCGTAAAACCAGAGAAATGCCATTTCAGCGCCGGTACCTGTCGGGAGCCCGAATGGGGCGAGGCTCACTGTAATATTGATCATGTTGTCTACCTCGCCAATACCTCCAACGTGAAGGTTGGCATCACCCGAGGATCTCAGGTGCCGACGCGTTGGATGGATCAGGGTGCAACTCAGGCGAGACCGGTGGCGATTGTGGCGACTCGACCTCTCTCGGGTTTACTCGAGGTGACCCTAGCACGGCATGTGGGTGATAAAACTGCATGGCAGACGATGTTGAAGGGAGATGGGGAGCCTCTTGATTTGGGTCGCAAGCAGGCTGAGCTTTTTTCTCTTTGCAGAGAGGCGATAGATCGCCTGCAGTCAGAGAATGGCCTCAATGCTATCCGATGGCTAGAAGACTCTGAGGCTAGTAATGCCGAAGTTGCCATCAAGTATCCGGTCCTTGAATGGCCCGTCAAAGTGAAAGCACACAATTTAGATAAAACGCCGAGGGTGGAGGGCACGCTGATGGGTATCAAAGGTCAATACTTGATGCTCGATACCGGCGTGCTGAATATTCGAAAGTTTGGTGGTTACCACCTAGAGTTGAAGGTCGATTAATAATGATGCGAGATGGCGCCCCCAAAACTATTTTTAGAAAGGACTATCAGGCTCCTGCCTTTCAGGTGTCTTCGGTATCACTGTTTGTAGATATCCGGCCCGGTGAGACCGTGGTTGAATCTCAATTGCAGGTGACCCGAGTAGGGAGCGAGAAAGCGCCGCTTGTCCTCAATGGCGAGGGGTTAACTCTACAGGCCCTCTCGATAGATGGCGCCGAGATCACAGAGGAGCATTATATTTATGATGGCAAGAACCTCACCATTGCCGAGGTGCCCTCTGAATTTTCCTTGTCGAGCAGAGTGAGCATATGCCCCGAGGAGAATACCTCTCTGGAAGGGCTTTACCGATCGCGAACTATTTACTGCACCCAGTGCGAGGCTGAAGGCTTCCGCAAAATAACCTTTTACCCTGATCGACCTGATGTGCTTGCGGTCTTTGAAGTTACGATTGAGGCCGATAAGGAAAGTTGCCCGGTCCTTCTAAGCAACGGCAATCTGATTAGTTCTCGAGATATGCCCGACGGTCGTCATCAGGCGACCTGGCACGACCCCTGGCCCAAGTCGGCACACCTGTTTGCTCTCGTGGCCGGCGACTTGGTCTGTGTTGAGGATCAATTTCTTACTTGCTCAGGGCGAAAGGTAGATCTCCGGATTTATGTTGAAGCGAAAGATGCTGACTACTGTACCCACGCTATAACATCACTCAAGCGTTCAATGGCATGGGATGAGCAGGTTTATGGTTTGGAGTATGACCTCGATCTTTTCAACATTGTCGCCGTGGATGACTTCAACATGGGCGCCATGGAAAATAAGAGCCTTAATATTTTCAATACATCATGTGTTCTTGCTTCACCCAATATCACCACGGATGCGAGCTACCAACGCATAGAAGGAATCGTTGCTCACGAATACTTCCATAATTACTCTGGCAACAGGGTCACTTGCCGGGATTGGTTTCAATTAACACTCAAGGAAGGATTTACCGTTTTTCGGGATGCCGAATTTTCAGCTGACATGAATTCCCGTGGCGTGAAGCGAGTTGAGGACGTGTCCTTCCTCAGAACTAACCAGTTCGCTGAAGATGCGGGGCCGATGGCCCATCCAATTCGACCCGACAGTTTCATCGAGATTTCCAATTTCTATACGCTAACAGTGTACGAGAAGGGCTCGGAAGTCATTCGGATGATGCACACACTCCTTGGTCATGACACGTTTATTGCAGGTGCCCGGCACTATTTTGAAACCTTCGATGGGCAGGCTGTCACCTGTGACGACTTTGTTGATTCGATGGAAACTGCTTCCGGGCGCGACCTGTCCCAGTTCCGTCAGTGGTACCAGCAACCGGGCACGCCCGAGCTCACAATACAGGCCGATTACGATGCGACTGAGCAGCGTGTTGATCTGTTGGTCACCCAGACTAATGCAAAGGCTGGAGGCAGTGACGCACCGCCTTTGCATATTCCGCTAGCGCTTGGGGTTTTGGTTTCTGGCAAGCCCCTTACCCTCGATTCCGGCACGACGACAACGCTTTTTGAGGTGACTGAACGTGAACAGCGATTTGTCATCGATAATATTCCAGAAAAGCCCGTTCTCTCCCTGTTGAGAGGCTTCTCAGCACCCGTGCGTCTACAGGCTGATACCAGCGAGCATGATCTGGCGACGTTGATCGCGGGTGATGATGACGATTTCGTGCGATGGGATTCAGCGCAACGGTTTGCTAGTCGTGTGATCGCAAAGACGATGGTCGGAGAGGGTATTTCAGAGATATTTCTATCGGCGTTCGAACGCGTTCTGAACACGCCAATGGATTCTGCGATGAAGGCTCTGTTACTAACACTTCCCTCTGAGGACTATCTCATTGATCTCTTTTCCCAGGATGGACAGGTCGATCCACTCGTCCTTTATCAGGCGAGGGAAACAGTGAAACAGACCCTTGGGGAGCGATTTACCCAAATTTGGCGTGAGGTGTATCAGTCCGAAGCCAGGGTGGGAGACTATGTCGCCTATGGTGAGCAGATAGGACAGCGCTCTCTGCGTCACGTTGCACTGGACTACCTCACGTATGGTGATAAATCGGCCATTGAGGAGGCTGAGTTGCTGTTTGAGTCTGCTGACAATCTTACTGATCGTCTTGCGGGGCTGAGAACGGTGCTGAAGAAGGGCGCTGACACAATACGAGGCTCGATGCTGAATACCTTTTTACAGAACTGGCAGGGCGAGGCTTTAGTGGTTAATCAGTGGTTTAGCGTCCAGGCGGTTCGCCCCGTCCCAGAGGTCGTGGAGGAGGTGGAGCAGCTTTCTCAACATCAGGCATTTGATTGGCGCAATCCGAACAAGGTAAGGGCGCTTATTGGCGCGTTTGCTAACGCGAATCTTGTCGGATTTCACCGGGCAGATGGTGCGGGGTATCGTCTACTGGCTGATGCCATCATCAAGTTGCAAGAGGACAACCCGCAGATCGCCGCGAGACTCTGCACGCCCCTGACCCGTTATCGACGCTACTCCGTTGGGCAAGACAAAATGCGTGCTGAGCTCGAGCGTATTGCTCGGGTTGAAAATCTCTCAAGGGATGTATTCGAGATTGTTGAGCGCGCTTTGACTGGTTAGTGCTGCTGGTCCTGATGAATCGCGGGTTTGTAGCGCTCGTAGATGGCTTCTATATCCCGGTGCTGTGTCAGTAGCGCCTGCAGAACATCGGGATTGAAGTGCTCTGGGGTCGATTTTTCGTCGCCATTGATCAGGATGTCAACAGCTCTGTAATGAGGTAGCTCTTCTCGATAAGGTCTTGGAGCCCTAAGGTTGTCGTATACGTCCGCCACGTGGACGATGGCTGCTTCTATTGCAATCGCTTCACCGGCCAGCCCCAATGGGTAGCCCGAGCCATCCCAGTTTTCGTG